>DGFE01000050.1 GCA_002391525.1 Competibacteraceae bacterium UBA3908 | reverse complement strand
GGAACCCAAAGACCTCCAGGGAGCATCATTTCCGGAAATCGCCTTAGTCCGTGCCGAGACCGAAGTAGCGGCTCGCGTTGCCGTAGCAGATGCCCTCCACGATCCGCTTCAGTTGCGTCCAGTCTTGCGGATATTCGCCGTTCTCGACCCAGCCGCCGATCAGATTGCAGAGAATCCGGCGGAAGTATTCGTGGCGGGTGTAGGACAGGAAGCTGCGCGAATCGGTGAGCATGCCGACGAACGCGCCCAGGTTGCCCAGGCACGCCAGCGCGGTCATCTGGCGGATCATGCCGTCCTTCTGGTCGTTGAACCACCAGCCGGAGCCGAACTGGATCTTGCCGAACACGCGGCCGTCCTGGAAATTGCCGATCATGGTGCCCAGCACTTCATTTTGGGCAGGGTTGAGGCAATAGAGAATGGTGCGGGGCAGCAAGCCATCGAGGTCGAGCGTGTCGAGATAGCGCGCGAGATTGGCCGCCACCAGACTGTCAGTAATGGAATCCCAGCCAGTGTCAGGGCCGAGCTGTTTGAACATTCGGGTATTGTTGTTGCGCAACGCGCCCATATGCAGTTGCATGGTCCAGTCGCGTTTCGCGTATTCGCGACCCACGTGCAGCAGCACGCCCGTCTTGTACTGCTCGACTTCCTTTGGAGTCAGCGTCTCGCCGCTCAGCCGCCGCGCCAGGATGGCATCGAGTTCCGCTTCGGTCGCCTCGGCAAAGAAGGTCACGTCCACGCCGTGATCCGAGAGACGACAGCCGCGCCCGGCGAAGTGGTCCAGGCGGGTATCGAGCGCCCGCAACACGTCGGCGAAACGGTTGATCGCGACCCCGCTGACCTCGCCCAGTTTGCCGATGTAGTCAGCGAAGTCAGCGCGGTCGATGTTGAAGGAGCGGTCGGGACGGAACGTGGGCAACACCTTGATCTGGAAGCTTTTATCGGCGGCGATGGCGGCGTGATTGGCCAGATCATCGGTGGGATCGTCGGTGGTGCAGACTCCGCGCACGTTCGCGCCCAGCATCAGGCCACGGGCGAAGAATTCGGGCTGCCTGAGTTTGGCGTTGCACGCTTCCCACAGCACATCGGCGGTTTCGGCGCTGACCAGCGTGTCGAGGCCAAAGAAGCGACGCAGTTCGAGATGACACCAGTGGTAAAGCGGATTGCCAACGGCCAGCGGCAGCACCGCGCAGAAGCGGCGGAACTTTTCCTGATCCGGCTGGTGGCCGGTGATGAAGTCCTCGGTAACTCCGGAGGAACGCATGAAGCGCCATTTGTAATGATCGCCGCCGAGCCAGATCTCGGTAATGTTGCGGAATTGCTTGTTTCCAGCGATTTCCGCCGGCGGGAGATGGCAGTGGTAATCGAGGATCGGCTGCGGCGCGGCGTACTCGTGGTAGAGCGTGCGCGCCGTCGGGGTTTCGAGGAGAAAGTCCTCGTCCATAAACGGTTTGGCCATGTTATCCTCCGGTTCGACTGGATCCCGCCGCCCAGGCGCGCCGGAACCGTTCCGGCGCGCTCGTGGCGGGAAAGTTGGGTTTATGGGGTTTCAGAGACCGAAGAGGCCCGGGAACCAGAGCGACAAGCCCGGGACATAGGTGACCAGCATGAGCACCAGGAACAGGGCGACGAAAAACGGATAAAGCGCCTTGGTTACCGTCTCGATCGGCAACTTGGCGATGGCGCTGCCGACGAACAGCACCGACCCGACCGGCGGGGTGATCAGACCCATGCCCAGGTTGACCATCATGATCATGCCGAAGTGCACCGGATGCACGCCGAGGCTCTGGACCACCGGCAGCAGGATCGGCGTCAGGATCAGGATGAGCGGCGCCATGTCCATCAACGTGCCGAGCAGCAGCAGCATGATGTTGATGGAGAGTAGGATCACGTACTTGTTGTCGGAGATCGTGGTGAAAAAGACCGTGACTTTGTCCGGCAACTGCATCAGCGTCATGATGTAACCGAAGCTGGCGGCGAAACCGATCAGGATCATGACGATCGTGACCGTCTTCACGGTGCGATGGACCAGCTTGGGTAGATCGCTCCACTTGTAGTCGCGATAGACGAACATGGTGACGAAAAAGGCCCAGACGCAGGCGACCGACGCCGACTCGGTGGCGGTGAAGATGCCGGACAGGATGCCGCCGAGGATGATCACCATGGTGAACAATCCCCACGTCGCATCGACGGCGATCTTCACCGCCTGCTGGAACGGGATCACCTCGCCTTTCGGGTAATCTTTCTTGTGGGCCGTGTAGAGGCAAAGCAGCGCCACGGTGAACCCGAGCAGCAGGCCGGGCACCACGCCGGCCATGAACAGGCTGGCGATCGACACCGAACCGCCGGCGGCGAGCGAATAGATCACGGCGTTGTGGCTCGGCGGAATCAGGATCGCCTGCACCGAGCCGGCCACCGTCACCGCCGTGGCGAACGGACGCGGATAGCCTTTCTTCTCCATCTCGGGGATCAACACGCTGCCCACCGAGGCGGTATCGGCCACCGAGGACCCGGAGATGGCGCCGAAAAAGGTCGAGGCCAGGATGTTGACCAGCGACAGGCCACCGCGGATGAAGCCGACCAGCACCGCCGCGAACGAGACCAGCCGGTGCGCCATGCCGCCTTCCGCCATGATGGCGCCGGCCAGCACGAAGAACGGAATGGCGAGCAGCGAAAACTTGTTGACGCCACTCGCGATCTGGACCATCACCGCGTCGAGCGGCAGCTCGATCCAGAGCGCGCCGATGAGCGCGGACAGGCCGAGCGCGTAGGCGACCGGGACGCCGATCGCGACCAGGACGAACAAACTACCGAGTAACACCAGGGCGTCCATCAGATTTCTCCCTTCAGATCAGCGGCGACGTTGGTTTGATCGTGATCGAAGGTGACCACGGCCCGACCGGTCTGCGGGCCGGCGATCATCTGCTCGATGACGAACAGCAGGGTGATCGCGCTGCCGACGGGCAGCGGCAGATAGGTCAGGCCCACGCGCAACGCCGGAAACTCGGCGACCATCTGGTTCCAGGTTCCGATGCAAAGCTGGGTTCCCCAGATCAGAATGAACAGGGCCAGCAGCGCCATCAGGATATCGACGATCCACATCAGCGCGGGACGCCAGGAAGGCGGAACGCGACTGGTGAACATCGTCACCGCGATGTGCGCGCCGGCACGGTAGCTGGCCGCGGCGCCGATGAACGTGAACACGACCATGCACAGGATCGCCAGCGGTTCCGGCCAGTCCGAGCCCTTGCCGAACACATAGCGGTTGAGCACACCCCAGGGAATGACGATCGTCAT
>DGFE01000226.1 GCA_002391525.1 Competibacteraceae bacterium UBA3908 | reverse complement strand
AGATGTGTATAAGAGGCAGCTGGCTTGCGACGAGCAAAGTCCGCCGCCGCCTGAATTGACGCCCGGCGATTATGTGCGCTTGCGCGTCCAGGATACCGGCCCTGGCATCGCGCCGGGGATCGTGGACCGGATCTTCGAGCCTTTTTTCACGACCAAGGCGGTCGGGCATGGCAGCGGTCTCGGTCTTTCCGTGGTGTATGGCATCGTCCGGCGGATGAACGGCGCGATCAACGTGGTCAGCGAAGCCGGTCAGGGCGCCGAATTTGAAATTCTTTGTCCACGCCACGCGCCCGAACCGGACCGGGCCCTGGCGCCTTCATGGGGGGGTGATGAAAATGGCGCGTATTCTGGTGATCGAGGATGATGTTCAATTTTGTGGAATGCTGGAGCAAATGCTGAGCCAAGCCGGCCATCGGGTGGAGACGGCCGCCAACGGCGTCCTGGGGATGGAACGCTTCCGGCGCGATGCGCCGGATTTGGTGATCACGGACATTCTGATGCCGGAAAAGGATGGCATCGACACCATCCTCGGCATGAAGCGCGAGCGGAGCGACACTCGAATCATCGCCATTTCCGGGGGGCGGCGAGCCATTCCTTCGCAATTCAATCTCGATTCCGCCGCGCTGATCGGCGTCCAGCAGGTTCTGGCCAAGCCCTTCACCCGCCAGCAGTTGTTACAGGCGATTCAGGATACGCTGGAATCGTGAGTCTCGCCGGTGCTTACGCCTGGTCCCGAGAGGGAACGGTTGTAGCTCCGCTGTCCGTGATGTCAGCGAGTCGGTGCCTGAGCAGGGCGCGCAACTCTTCCAGTTCCTGTTCCAGCCGTTGCCGCAACGCGATTTCGGCGTCGAGCCGGACGCTGGCAACGTCCAGGGCGCGTACGATTTCCCGGTGCTGGGCCGCGTGCTCCAGGGCGGCGGCGCGGGCGGCGTCGAGTTCGGCGGTCAATTGATGCAGACGTTCTTGCGCGCCGCTTAATTGCACTCGCAATTCGGTTTGTTCCCGCTCATTGCGTTCCAGCTTTTCCCTTAGCGTCGCCTCCCGGTCCCGCCAATTCTGACGTTCGATCATAAGTTTTTGTTTTTCATCGGTATATTCGGCGCGTTCCCGGTCAAGTTGCTGTAACAACCGCGCTTCATTGGCAGCGCCGCGCTGGCGCTCGTAATCCAATTGCCGCTGGCTTTCGGTCTGTTGCCGTTCCAAATCCGCTCGTGCTTGTTGCAGCGCGGTTTCGAGTTGCGCGACCCGGGCGCTGGTCTCGGCGCGGATTTGGGCGACGGTGGCGGCGGCTTCCCGGGCCCCCTGTTCGGCCGTTTGAACGGCGGTTTCAGCGGCGGCGCGACGTTCCTGTTCCACCAGCAAGCGGTCGGCGAGTTCGCGGGCGGTGGTTTGCGTGGCCGCCAGTTTCTGGCGGACTTCGGTGGCCTCAGCCCGGGCCTGGCGCTGTTCGGCGAGAGCGGCGTCGCGGGTTTGTTCGGCTTCCGCGACCGCGTGCAGGGCGGCCAGTCGTTGTTCCTCGAACGCGGCTTCGGCGTGTTGCACGGCGATTTTCCAGAAGGCGTCCAGCGCGGCCATGACGGCTTCCGGGACGGTTGGCGGCAGGACTAGTTTGGGCGTTTCGGCGAGTTGTTGCTGCCAGCTTTTCAGGTGCTCGCTGATGGTGGTGTTGCTGCCGGTGCCGAGCAGTTCGCGCACGCGCTGGATGGTGGGATTCAGACCGCGCGCGAGCAGGGATTCGGCGGCATCCCGAACGTCTTCAAAGCGGATTCCGGTGCGGGCCATGGGATCGATGAAGCTCCGTGATTATTGATGGTGAAGCGATGATAACAGATATTATGATTACATAATACGTATTTTACAGACACTTGCAGAGATAAAATTCAAGATTATCCCCATAATCATGAATAAAATAAATCGGACGCGATCCGTTATTTTTGGTTTGTTTTTGTCGGAATCCGACATTTGCTACTCTAAATATCAGGACAAATTCACGCTACGAAACGTGCGCTACCAGCAAACCGGAATCTGCTTGAGGACCAGCCATGACTACTCTCACCTTTGACACTCTTGCCTACGTCAAGGCGCTGCGGGACGCTGGTGTCGAGGAAAAGCAAGCCGAAGCGCAAGCCACCGCACTGGCTGCGGTGTTGAAGGGCGGAACTGGCGACTTGGCGACGAAGGAGGATTTAAACCGGCTGGAAAGCAAGCTGGAATCCCGGTTGAATGTGCTGGAGGAACGCGGCGAAGGTCGTTTCCGCTTGTTGCAATGGATGTTGGGCTTCAATCTCGCAATCAGCGTCGCTCTGCTGTGGATTTTGATTCGCACTGCCACGCAGTGACCTATCTCACAAACCTGTCCGTGCCGGAGCGGCGCGCGGTATCGGCGGCGAACGTTCGCTAGACGCCGAATCCCGCGCCGCGAAACCCCTCGGATGGGTCAATGCGAAACGCTGAAAGTATCATTGTGACTCTACCGCCATCCCCGGCGCTTCCAGATAACAGAACACATTCTGTTTGAGCGTGTTGGCGTTCAGCCGCAATACTGCCCGACACTGATCGTTCGGCAGATCGATCACCCGCACGCAGTTTGCCCATTCCATCGCGTTCGGCAGCAACTCCGCCAACCGGTTGGGCTGTTGATCGAAGAACGCCGCGTTCAACCGATTGTCCTGCCGCTGCGGGAAAATCGCCAGATAGAGAATATCGGTCTCCACCAGATCGCTGAAGAAATGCGTGCCCAGCGACACGTCCGGCACCAGCTCGCCGTGCATGGTCACGATCTCGCACAGCACCGCCGCGCTGTTGATTTCCGCGAACCGCACGGGCACGCCCAGTTCCGGCGAAGCCGTACCCCAACGGCCCGGCCCGATCAGCAGCATCGACTTGGCGGCGTCGGGTCCGCGCAGCCGCGTGAGCTGGCCGATCAGCCGGGCGATCTTGTGTCGGTCGTGCAGCGGCAATTGCCCATAGACCGCCGGAGCCACATAGATCAGCCGGTCGATGGTGCCGATCCGGCTGTGACCGATGACCGCGCCGTGGGCCTCCAGCACCAGTCGCACCGGCTCGATGCGCGCCGGCGGGTTCGGAATGGTGCCCGCTTCGCGCACCTGGAACGGCCTGCATTGCAATAGATTGATTTTATAGTTTTTTTGATCGACGACATTCGCCGTGAATTCAACGTCCACCGGATAGTCGTAAGCTTGCTGCAAAATCTTGAGCATATCGCGCATGTCGGCCACGAACGGCGTGTTTCGCAACAGGTGCTCGAAGGTCAGCACCCAGGTAAACGGGTCGCGCATCCCGCGTTCGCGCGCCCGCCGCTCCAGCTCATCGTCTACCGAGGCCACCATCTGGATGGGTAAATCCGGGCTTTGCTGGACCACATCGGCGAACTGGCGAGTGGTGAGCTGGTTGGCTTCCAAATCCAGCACGTCGATCCGTTTTTGCGCGTACTGGCGGACGCTGTCGAAATTGCTTTCCGGCCGTCGCTCGGGATCGCTCAGCGACACCACTCGCGTGTAATCGTCGTCGGACCGGTCCACCGCCCGCGTGCCCAATCCCATCACCAGTCGGACCATGCCCGCCGCCGGGTCGATGTGTTCGCTCCAGACATAGGGATTGAACGACAGGCCCACTCCGGCGATATGCGGATAGAACAGGCTGCCCTGCTGCACCCCGGACACCCGCTGCACCAGCAAACCCATCTGCTCGTCACGGTCGAGAATCCCCCGCCGCGCCCGGTATTGCAGCGCCCGCTCGCTCATGGTGCTGGCGTAGATGGTCCGCACCGCCGACAGCAAGTCCTCCAACCGCTTCTCGCGCGGCCCCTGATTGACGCAGAACACGCTGTCGTACTTGCCGGCGAAGGCATTACCGAAGTTGTCCTCCAGCAGGCTGCTGGAACGGACGATGATTGGCGACTGCCCAAAATAATCCAGCATGTCGGAAAACTGTTGCAGGATGTAGTCTGGAAAATCGCCGCGCAAAATGCGTCGCCGCGCCGTTTCCGCCCCGTCCAGAAACGTCGCGGGATTCTTCTGCTTCTCCCGTACCCACCAGCAACCGTTGCGGACCAGATAGGTATAGAACACGTCCGAACCGATGAAAAAGGAATCGTGGATTTCCAGCAAGTCGTGCCAGCGCGGATCGGTTCGTTTGAGAATGGCCCGCGCCAGCAGCACTCCAACGGTTTTGCCGCCGATCAGGCCGGTGCCGATAATCCGCCTTTTGATGGCCAGAATGTCGCTCAGGGTCAAATACTGCTCGGCCAGCCGGATCACCCGCTCGTCCCGCGACACGGTCATCCGCAACGTGCGCTGCAACAGATCGCGGGCCAGATCGACGACATGCAAGTTCTCGTGCTCGGCGGCCACCACCTCCTCGACCTCCAGGAAGGTGCGGTTCCAAATGTCGAGTCGCGGATCGTTGGTCTTCAAACCCGACCACGGAAACAGGGTCAGGATCTGCGAAATGGTCACGCTGTCGGTTACCGGCACGAACTCCTCGTGGCGCCAGACGTGCAGCATGTGCATGGTCGGCGAATAGCGTTGCTGAACCTTCAGCGGCCGGACGTACAACTCGCCCTGGTGCCGGTAGACGTCGCTGAACAACTGGGTGGTGTCGAGAATCGGCGCGGTGGCGTGAAAAGAGTGATGGCCGCGCATCAGCGCGAAATAAGCCACCGTCTCCAGGTCGTACAGATACGGGCAGGTCAGCATGAAAAAATTGCCCAGCATCTGATCGCTGTACCAGTCGGCCACCAGATCGGACAAACAGTCGAACACATAGTACGCGCCCCGCCCGGACCGCTCGATAGTCTTGTGAATGGCGGCCAGGAACGGCTCGAAGCCCTCGCCGGGATCCAGTACCTCGACCTCCACTCCCGGTTCCTCCGGCACCAGGGCCGGATGGCGGGCGAAATGAAAATACACCAGTTTGCGGCCCTTCTCGCGCGCATACCGGCAAAACGGCTCGACCAGTGGCCGGTAATCATCAATGCTGTCCACCTGCCAGACGATGTTGTCGCCCGACATGATTCCCCGGAAGACCCGGTCCAGTCCCGCCAATCCCGTGCTCACCTGTGCATCGATTGCCGCCATCACGCTCTCCCAATTCACGTCAGTAGTCAGTGATCAGTGGCCGCTGTTCACTGTCCTGATGTTCTTTATACGGTTTGAATCGCACCGTTGGGTCGTCCCCATACCGGCGTAATCATAACCCATCCCCTCCGCTTCCGGGCGGCTCGACGTCGTGGTAAGCGCCCGCTCCGGCTACGACGCATGGCGGAACTGATCGAGCAGATGCGCACGCTCTTGTGGCAGGATATATAAGTGTCGACCAGTCGCCAGCGTTGGCGAATCTTTAACCGGCCCCACAACGGCACAATCGTAACCCCTGACACCCGGTCACCATTCCCAACGACCATGAAGACTCTTCCGATTCCCACTCTCTCGGTTGCCACTGCCCCACCGTTACCGCTGGAGCGGCTGCGCCTGCCGGACGAACTCGACGGCCGCGCCGGCGGCAACCGCGCCGGGCCGGATGTGGTCTGTCAACTGGCCGCCGGCAATGATCTCGAAGCCGTGCAGGCCTGGTTGGCCGAATTCCACGACTCGCCGCAAACCCTGCGCAACTACCGCAAGGAAGCCGAGCGCCTGCTGCTGTGGGCGCTGCTGGAACGCAACAAACCGCTGTCCAGCCTCACCCGCGAGGACTGTATCCTCTACGAAGCCTTCCTCGCCGATCCCCAGCCTCGCGAGCGCTGGTGCGGCTCGAAAGCGCCTCGCTTCAGTCCCCGGTGGCGGCCCTTTCTGGGACCGCTCGGTCCCGCCAGCCGCAAGATCGCCATGCTGATCATCAACTCCCTGTTCAGCTATCTGGTCAAGGCCGGCTATCTGGCCGGCAATCCCCTGGCGCTGGCCCGCCGCCGGGGACGTGGCCATCAACCCCTGCGGCAGGTGGAGCGCTTTCTCGAACACGATCAATGGCAGGCCCTGCTCGCCACAGTCGACGATCTGCCCCGCGACAACGAGCGGGATTGCCAGCACCACGCCCGAGCGAAATACCTCGTCGCCCTGCTCTACCTGCTCGGTCCCCGGGTCAGCGAAGTCGCCGGCCACGCCATGAACAGCTTCGTCCAGATTCGCGGACGCTGGTGGTGGCGCGTGATCGGCAAGGGCCGCAAGGAAGCCCAGGTGCCGGTCAACCAGGACATGCTGCAAGCCCTTCGCGACTACCGGCGCTTTTACGGCCTGCCGCCCCTGCCCGCGCCGGACGAGGCCACCCCTCTCATCCTCAATCTCAAGGGAACCGGTGGCATCGGCGACAACATGATTTATCGAATCGTCAAGGACCTGGTGGCGAAGGCGGCGGTGCGGCTGGAAGCGGATGACCCCCATCAGGCCGACAAGCTGCGCCGCGCCTCCACCCACTGGTTCCGCCACACCAGCATCACCCATCAGGCCGACGCCGGCATCGACATTCAATTCCTGCAACGCAACGCCCGTCACGCCCGCATCGACACCACCGGCCTGTACCTGCACGCCGAAGAGAAGGAATGGCACGAAACCATGGAACGCCATCGTCTCAAAGATTAAACTTCCGCCGCTTCCGCCGCTTCAAACCGGGCGGGCCTGTCCGGCGAAGCGAAAGCTCGCGACGAAAATCCAAATCAAGGAAAACCCCGCTATGTCTTCCTACATCACCGATACCATCAACTACCTCAAGCAAAGCAGTCCCGCCCAGGCCGAGTTCTACCAAGCCGCCGAGGAAGTGCTCGCCTCCCTCAAACCCCTGCTCGACCGCAATCCCAAGTACCAGAAACACAACATCATCCAGCGCATCGTCGAACCGGAACGACAGATCCTGTTCCGGGTCGCCTGGATCGACGACCGTGGCAACGTCCAGGTCAACAAGGGTTATCGCATCCAGTTCAACTCCGCGCTCGGTCCCTACAAGGGCGGCCTGCGCTTCCACCCCAACGTTACCGCCGGCACCATCAAGTTCCTGGGCTTCGAGCAGATCTTCAAGAACTCCCTGACCGGCCTGGCCATCGGCGGCGCCAAGGGCGGCTCCAACTTCGACCCCAAGGGCAAGTCCGACAACGAAATCATGCGGTTCTGCCAGTCGTTCATGACCGAACTGTTCCGCCATGTCGGCGACACCATCGACGTGCCGGCGGGCGACATCGGCGTCGGCGGCCGCGAAATCGGCTACCTCTACGGCCAGTACAAGCGTCTGACCGGCAAGTATGAAGGCGTGCTGACCGGCAAGGGCCTGAGCTGGGGCGGCTCGCTGGTCCGCACCGAGGCCACCGGCTACGGCGCGGTCTATTTCGCCCAGAACATGCTGGCCGAGCGCGGCGATTCCCTGGAAGGCAAGGTCTGCACGGTTTCCGGCTCCGGCAACGTCTCGATCTACACCGTCGAGAAGCTCTACCAGGTCGGCGCCAAGCCGGTCACGGTCAGCGACTCCAACGGCATGATTTACGACGAGCGTGGCATCGACCTGAACCTGCTCAAGCGCATCAAGGAGGTCGAACGTGCCCGCTTGACCCGTTACGTCGAGGAGCATCGCGGCGCGGTCTACACCCCGGTCGAGGACTACCCCGCCGGTCGCAACGGGGTCTGGTGCGTACCCTGCGATGCCGCTTTCCCCAGCGCCACCCAGAACGAAGTCAACGAGGATGACGCCGCCGAATTGCTCAAGAACGGCTGCGTTTGCATCTCGGAGGGAGCCAACATGCCCTCCACCGCCGGCGCGATAGACAAATTCCTGGCCGCCGGCATCGCCTACGGTCCAGCCAAGGCCGCGAATGCTGGCGGTGTCGCCACCAGCCAGTTGGAGATGAGCCAGAACGCCAGCATGCTCCAGTGGACCTTCGAGGAAGTGGACGCCAAGCTCAAGCGAATCATGGAAAACATCTACCGCACCGCCAGCGAGACCGCCAGGGAGTACGGCGCCTCCGGCAATCTGGTGCTCGGCGCCAACATCGCCGGTTTCCGCAAGGTCGCCGACGCCATGATCGACCAGGGCGTCGTCTGATCCCCGCTTGCCCTCTCATCGCCGGCCTCGTCGAAGCCCCGGTCGGCGATGCCGACATCATGGCGGTTGCGCGAACCGTCATGGGGTCGGTAGTATGCAACGGTTCTGTGTTTCTGGATTGTCGCGGTCCCCGGTTCCGTCAGCGAACCCGGGCATCCGTCCGGCAGGGAACGCCTTCAGCCGCCGTTATTGAGGAACGCCCATGAGCATCACCCGCCTGCCCCCCGCCGAAGGTCTCTACGACCCGCGTAACGAACACGACTCCTGCGGCATCGGCTTCGTCGTCGACATCAGGAACCGCAAAAGCCATCAGCCGATCCGCCAGGGTCTGGAAATCCTGGCCAACCTCAGCCATCGCGGCGCGGTGGGCGCCGACCCCTTGGCCGGCGACGGCGCCGGCATCCTGCTGCAGCTCCCCGACACCTTCCTGCGCGCCGAAGGCGCCGACCTGGGCATCGAACTGCCGCAACCCGGCGACTATGCGGTCGGCATGGTATTCCTGCCCCGCGACGCGCACGCCCGTGCCCAGAGCGAAGCCGCCCTGGAGCGCACCGTTGCCGCCGAGGGCCAGCTCTTCCTGGGCTGGCGCGACGTGCCCACCGACAACTCCTGCCTGGGTCGCAGCGTGCGTCCCTCCGAGCCGGTAGTCCGCCACGCGTTCATCCAGCGCGGCGCCGGCTGCCCGGATACCGATGCCTTCGAACGCAAACTGTTCGTGATCCGCAAGCAGACCCATCACGCCATCTGGGATCGCGACCTGCTGGGCCGCCAGCAGTTCTACATCGCCTCGCTGTCGTCGCGCACGCTGGTCTACAAAGGCATGATCCTGGCACGCAACCTCGGCGTGTACTACCCTGATCTGCGCGACCCCCGGCTGGAATCGGCCCTGGCCCTGGTCCACCAGCGCTTCTCCACCAACACCTTCCCGTCCTGGGCGCTGGCCCACCCGTTCCGCTACCTGTGCCACAACGGCGAAATCAACACCCTGCGCGGCAATATCAACTGGATGCTGGCTCGCCGCCACAACATGCGCTCCGACCGACTCGGCGCCGATCTGGACAAGCTGTGGCCGCTGATCGGCGACGGCGCCTCCGATTCCGCCACCTTCGACAACGCCCTGGAATTGCTGCTGGCCGGCGGTTATTCGCTGCCGCACGCCATGATGCTGATGGTGCCGGAAGCCTGGACCGACAACCCGCTGATGGACGCCAGGCGCCGCGCCTTCTACGAGTACCACGCCGCGCTGATGGAACCCTGGGACGGACCGGCGGCCATCGCCTTCACCGACGGCCGCCAGATCGGCGCCACCCTGGACCGTAACGGCCTGCGTCCCGCCCGCTACCTGGTCACCAGCGACGACCAGGTCATCATGGCGTCGGAAATGGGCGTGCTGCCGATCCCCGAGGACAGGATCGTCAAGAAATGGCGCTTGCAACCCGGCAAGATGCTGCTGATCGACCTCGAGCAGGGACGCATCATCGACGACGACGAAATCAAGGAACGACTGGCCTCGGCTCACCCTTACCAGACCTGGTTGGACGCCACCCAGATTCACCTGAAGGACCTGCCGACCGAGGTCGGACCGATGGCGCCCGATTCCCGGACCCTGTTGCGCCGCCAGCAGGCGTTCGGTTACACCCAGGAAGACGTGCGCGCCTTCCTCGCCCCGATGGCGCTCAGCGGCGAGGATCCCATCGGCTCCATGGGTCGCGACATCCCGCCGGCGGTGCTGTCCGGCCGGCCCAAGCTGCTCTACGACTATTTCAAACAGAAGTTCGCCCAGGTCACCAACCCGCCCATCGATCCGATCCGCGAGGAGCTGGTGATGTCGCTGGTGTCCTTCATCGGCCCCCGCCCCAACCTGCTCGACCTGGAAAGCGGCGGCGCCCACAAGCGGCTGGAGGTCAAGCGCCCGATCCTCGACAACGTCGATCTGGAGCGCATCCGTCGGATCGAATATCATGTCGACAAAGCCTTCCGCACCGAGACGCTGAGCATCTGTTATCCGGTCGAACGCGGCGCCGACGGCATGGGCCGCGCCTTGGAGGACCTCTGTCGCGAAGCCGCCGACGTGGTGCGCCGCGGCTACAACATCCTGATCCTCTCCGACCGTGGGCTGGACGCCGACCACATCGCCCTCCCGGCCCTGCTGGCCACCGCCGCCGTCCACCACCACCTGATCCGCGCCGGCTTGCGCACCGAAGTCGGCCTGGTCGTCGAAACCGGCGAAGCCAAGCGGGTTCATGACTTCTGCCTGCTGGCCGGCTACGGCGCCGAGGCCATCAACCCCTGGCTGGCCTTCGACACCCTGTCCGCCGTCCTGCCCCAGAAACTGACCGAAACCGAGGCCCACGAGCACTACACCAAGGCGATTGCCAAGGGCATCCTCAAGGTGATGTCCAAGATGGGCATTTCCACCTACCAGTCCTACTGCGGCGCCCAGATCTTCGAAGCGGTGGGCCTGGCCAGCGAATTCATCGAACGCTACTTCACCGGCACCCAGGGCGCCATCGAGGGCATCGGCCTGGCCGAAATCGCCAGAGAGACCGCCCGCCGTCACCAGACCGCCTACGGCGACGACCCGCTCTACCGCCACAGCCTGGACGTGGGCGGCGAACTGGCCTACCGCATCCGCGGCGAGCGGCACGCCTGGACGCCGGAGTCGATCTCCCTCCTCCAGCACGCGGTCCGTTCCGGCGACTACCAGCAATTCAAGCACTACAGCCGGGCGATGAACGACCAGCGCGACCATCTCCGCAACCTGCGCGGCCTGTTCGAATTCCGCTTCGCCAACCAGCCCCTGTCTCTTATACACATCT
>DGFE01000199.1 GCA_002391525.1 Competibacteraceae bacterium UBA3908 | reverse complement strand
ACCAAACTCTTGGTATTCCAACTGTACATGCCCCGCAGGTCTGGCAAGATGCTGGGAACGATTTGGCCGGTGAACAGTTTCACCTTTCCGACAAGGTGGCCGGGGATCGATACCCGTTCAACCTCGCCTTTGATTTGTTCACCGAGAAACTCACGCAGCCGCTGGTAGACATCGCTGGCGAAAGCTCCTTGGGCCTGGATGGCGTAGATGGGTGTTGCATCCAGATTCAGCGTCCAATGAATCGCCGAGGCATCCCAAGGGTTTTTTTCCAGGTAGGCCAGCAGTTGCTCGGGATCGTAAGGATCGTTCGCGTTTGGGTCCATATGCTGCCTGATGGAATCGCGACGAGCCTCGATTCCAAAATCGTAACTCAGCTTTCCCAAGGCGAATATCAGTTGCGTTCGGGCGCCACTCTCGCAGCCACACTCGCATGAGGCGCATTTTGGACCGTTGGAATCTGCCATGTTGTGGTTCATCGGTTCACTATCCCGTTCAGATTTCGGAGCACCCGTTCCCGGCGGTCGCGAGGAGATTTCAGGGAATTCGAGATGACTATCGGCCGGTACCGCGGCTCGGGTGCCGACTATCCCTGGAACAATCCGGGAGATCGCTCCCTTGACATTGAGGCGCCCGGCTAACAGACGGCGACAATCGGGTATGGCCTGGTCCCTACAGTCGAGGGCGCTATCGAGGATTGCGGAACGTATGGCCTGAAGGTCGGGCTTTTGCCCGTGCTTGAGCTGAAGGCTTAAAAGAAGCGCAGTAATGCCAGAGACAATGGGAGTCGCATAGCTGGTGCCGCTGTTCACGGACAAGGCTCCGTCGGGACCCGCACCCGGAATGTTTTCGCCAGGCGCGAGGATACCCTGAGTTCGGTACTGGTCACCCCAATTACTGCAAACAAGAGGTGAACCTCGCGAATCCATGGCGCCCACCGCCAATACCGATGGCAATGCGCCGGGGATATGCAGACAATCACAGCCCTCATTCCCCGCGGCGGCAACGATGAGAACATCCTGGGCGACGCAGTTTTGAACGGCACGAGCAAGAAGTGGATGGGCAGTACCGGCTGGGGCGAATTCACCGCCGCTGATGTTGATAATGTGAGCACCTTCCTGAACGGCCTGGTTGATGGCTCGGGCGAGATCGAGCTGGGAACAGGGAGCAAATGAGTTGTTATCGCTGCAATCGGAAAAGACAGGCACGATCAACCCTCGGCAACGCGGCGCAATGCCCTTGATGGGTCCGTCGTGCTGGCCAAAGATTACGCTGGCGACGTGCGTGCCGTGCCGTGAAGCCGTTCCCCCGAGCGCGCCCTTCGCTACGAGAGTCCTGGGTTCAGTGAGATTCGCGTCGATCAGGCTGGGATGGGATTGATCGACGGGACCATCGAGAACGGCAATACAAATATGGGGATCACCAAGGGTTTCCGCCCAAAGCTCCCGAAGCCCAGGAATGGCTGCAATATCGGTGACAGGCATGGCTTGGGTCGAGCTTTTGAGTGCCCGCATGGTTTTGAACACCCACAACTTTTCTAGAAATTCAAGGTGATGCGAGCAAAAATCGTCCGATCCGGCATAAAGCCGGAGTTCGCCGGCTGCTCGGGGTGCGATGTACGAAAACTCATGTCCTGAAAACGAAATTCCTTATCGAACAAGTTCCACGCCTCGAGGCTCAGTATGCCCTGCCGCTTCGGCAATCGAAAACCGACCGCTGCATTGACCAGGACAAAATCGTCGCTGTCGGTTACTACCGGTAATTCCATGACTGAAAAATCGATATCCTGGACCTCCTGTCGGACGTAGATCGCACCAAGCTGTCCGAAGAATCCTGAAGGATCGAAATAACGAACGGCCAAGGGTATGCTGAGCGTGTCAACCCGGAAGGGGTTTGTTCTATCGGTTTCATACTTTTCCAACCGGTATTCGTTCTGTATCGCCCAGTTGGGATGAGGCATCCAGTAGAGATAGGCTGAAAAGAGTTGCTCCCGTTCGGCTTCGAACCTGCTCCCCTCAAATCCGGCGGTGAGCACATCGAGATCACGGTGGGAGGCTTGTACGCCGCCATAGAGGCCATCGGCAAAGCGAGTATCCAGGCCGATGGCGTAGTTTTTGGCCTTGGTGGCGTTCAGGTCATCGTAAAACTGATTAAAACCCGCAACCTGGGTCGGCTCGATGGTCTGTTCGACCAGAAGCGTCCGCTTCAACGTCTCGAACGCGGCAAGCCGTAAATGGAGATTGTCGGTAATATCCCAGCGCAAGCCTAGCTTCGGGTTGAATTGATCGAGGTCAACAGTCCCTTGCTCATTGTAGGCGTCGTAGCTGAAACCGATTGTCCAGGTAAGGTTCTTCGGTAGGACAATGTTGGCGTAAACATAGGCGTTGCTGTGTTCAATCATAAAGCCTTGCGTATCGATCTTGGCGTCGATCCTGGACGCGCCGATACCGGCCACCAGGTTATAGTCGATATCCCGGAATAGATACTGAGCTTCCGTCTGGTAACCTTCATCATCGCCGGTAATGTTGCTGAGAGATCTTTGCTCCTCTCGATCTGCGTGAATCAGCGAGACGATGACGTTTGATCTCGGCGATGGGGCATAACGCGCACCGAGGCGAGCGGTATCCTGATGTAGTTTTAAACGCTCCGCATCCGGGAAGTCACCGAAAAAACTTAGCGTCAGATCGCCTTGCTCGGTCTCCCGCCGCCGTAACTCGGCTTGTAAACTAAAAGTCGACGTAATGGCAACCTGCGTGAAGAGATTGTAAATATCGTGCTGTAGTTGATTATTTTCCCGAAAACCGTTGGTCTCGTAGTGAAACTGACCGAAGCTGTAGGAGAATCGATTCGATATGCCGGACAGGATCAACTCGTCACCCACGGTATCGTTATTGCCGACAACACCAGACACAAACAGTGTCGGGTGGTCACGCACGAAAAGCGGATTGAATTCATACAACGATGGCGTCGCCGGACCGGCGCCTGCCAGGATGCCCAGATTGGTTTCCGCAAGCTGGGGTTGTACCGGGGTGATATTGATCGGTTGCAGCAATTGAGATTGCAGCAATTCGCTGGCTCGAGCGATTTCATGCCGGCGCAGGGTGGAGTAGGAATCGGCCAGTAACCGATGGGCTGAATGATCTGCGGGATTACGGGTGAGGGATTTCCAGCCTTCGTTCAGGCCCAGTTGCCCAAAGCCGACTTCGTGGTAAATGCGTCCCAAGGTGGCCGCCCTGGCCGCCAGATCTTCGTCCAGCAGCAAGCGGGACCGATAAACCGCTCGGTTGTCGTTCAACTCGATAGATTTCTGTAAATTCTGTACGGCCTCGACCGGACGATTGACGCTTTGCCGGCGGATCGCATCGTAGAAATGCGGGGTGGGATCGCGCGGGTCGAGCTGTTTCGCCGTGGTGAGCTGTTTCCGCGCCAATCGATCCTGTTTGACTTCGTAATAAGCCTTGCCGAGATAACTGTTGTAAAGCGATGCCTTCGGCTCCAGCAGGGTCGCCTTGCGCAGCGCTTCGACCGCTGCATCGGTCTGATTCCGCCGAAACAGGACCAACCCCAAACCGAGATGAGGTTCCCCAAGCGTCGAATCCTGGGCGATGGCGTCCTGAAAAGCCTGGTTGGCTTCGTTCACGCGGCCACGGGCCAATTGCAGGAAGCCCCAGGTGGAATTGACCAGCGCGTCCCGCGGCGCCCGTTGCCGGGCCTGTCACGCAATCCGCAAGGCTTCCTGGGTCCGTCCCGTGCCGAACAACAGGCGGCTTTCCTGGATCAATGCCTGGGGATTTTCGGGATCGAGCGCCACCGCCTGGCGGGCTGCCCGCAGGGCGTCTTCGAGCTGAAATTCGGCTTGTTTGGCCAGACTGAGATCTAGGTAGGCCGAGGGCGAGGAGGGATTGGCCGCTACCGCCTGTTGGGCGGCTGCCAGTGCCCGTTCTTTCCGATTTTGGACCAGATAGATATTCGAGCGCAGCCCATGAGCCAGCGCATACCGGGGATCGAGCGCCAGCGCTTGATCGAGCGCCTGTTGGGCTTCCGCCACGCGGCCCCGGATCAGATCGTTGAGCGCGGCCTGGGTCCAGGGCATGGGCGAGTGCGGGAAACGCCGTTTGGCTTCGGCGATCACCTGGTCGGCTTCAGCCAGCCGGTTCAGCCGATAGAGCGCGTTGGCCATGCCGACGAGGGTCATGAGCGTCGGCGGTCGGGCTTGCCGGAACTCACCCAGGGCCGCTTCCATCTCGCCAGCTTCGAGATGCACCCAACCCAGGCCGGTATGGGCGCGGGGATCGCGGGGATCCAGCTGGAGCGCCCGGGTAAACGCCTGGCGGGCTTCCTGGCGTTTGCCCAGATCGAAGCTCGCCTCGCCCTGATCGAGCAATGCCTGCACGGCGGCCTGGCTCGGCGGCGCGTCGGACCGTTGTGGCGACGTGCTGCTGGCGAGCGGGTAATCCCGATAGCTGACGATGCCGGGATAGTAGAGCGACCATTGCACGGCATCGAGGGGATCGAGCAAAACGGTCTTGCGCGGCGGTTCGCCCAGTTTCGCCGTGGCCTGTTCATTCGCCGCCACCAGCACGCTGCCCTGAGGATTGCGGAATTCGACCAGACCGTCGAGCACGGCCAGGCGGGCGAAGTCGCTGGGGCCAACGGCCAGGTTGAATTCGGTGCCCCGGATGGTGGCGACCACGGGCAGGGTTTGAATCTCCAGGGGTTCGCCGTTGCCGCGCACCCAAATTTCGCCACCCAGTACGCGCAATATGCTTTGCAAGGGCTGGGTCGAGGCAGGCCCCAATCCCTCGCGCGGGGCGATTCGCTTGAGTTCCAGTTGGGTGTTGGCGTTGAGCTTGAGCTGCGAGCCGTTGGCCAGTTGAATGGCGGCTCGGCTACCCTCCGCCGTCCTGGCCGCCTCGCCGACCGCCAGGGTCTCGCCCACCCCGACGGGTTGCCAGCGTCCTTCCCGCCTAACTTCGACGGTTCCCAGGACGCTCACGATCTCGCCCGCGTCCTGCGCCAGAGCAGGGCGGATCGGAATGAAAACGGTGAGCGACAGTAGATAAAGACAGACGAGCCAGGGGAAATGCAACCGCCCGGTCGAGCCGCCTCTGGCCATTGGTTTCGCCAAGGCGCGCATCCTACCAGAATGCTCCCGCATCCCCAGCCCCCCGCGCTCTCAGATGAGAGACAACAACTTGATTTAATAAAAACTTTTGCCGCCGGTTTCGCGAAATGGCGCTGCCCGGCTTACCGGGCGAAACCGGCTGGCATTGGCATTCAAACCCAGTCTAGGCGGTTTTAACCGGAAATTCATCCAATTGATCGGGGTTGATCACGAACTTCCCTGGTTTACAGGACCGCTTTTTGTTCGCCACCACTTTGGCTGGGCAACTCGCCTCGCGGCAGGGACAGCGCCCGTGCGGGCGCCATCCCGCAAGGAGTCGCGATCACGGTTCGATCCGGGTGCCGAGCAGTTTCAGGAACGCGCTCAGCCAGGCGGGATGCGCCGGCCAGGCGGGCGCGGTGACCAGATTGCCGTCCACGTGAGCCTGATCCATGCCGATATCGGCATAGCGACCACCGGCGCGCTCCACGTCGGGTCCGACCGCCGGATAGGCCGAGCAGGACCGGCCGTCCAGCACGCCCGCCGCCGCCAATACCTGGGCGCCGTGACAAACGGCGGCCATCGGCTTGTGGGCCTCGGCGAAATGGCGGACGATCTCGATCACCCTGGGATTCAGCCGGATGTATTCCGGCGCCCGTCCGCCGGGGATCACCAGGGCATCGTAATCCTCGACCCTGATCTCGGCGAAACTGGCGTTGAGAGTGAAATTGTGACCGGGCTTCTCGCTGTACGTCTGCGCCCCGTCGAAATCGTGCACCGCGGTGCGTACCTGTTCACCGGCCCGCTTGTCCGGACAGACGGCTTCGACCGTATGCCCGACCATTTGCAGGGCCTGGAACGGCACCATGACTTCGTAGTCTTCCACATAGTCGCCGACCAACATCAGGATTCGCTTGGCGCTCATTGGCGTTCTCCGGTGAGTTGCGAAGAGGTTGTCGAAGAGGTGGCCTCTGACGTGGGTGGATGAGATTCAGCGGCATTTCCCTTGGCGGTTCCCGCCAGCGTCACCACCACCCGATGGGTATCGCCGTCCCGGAACAGCGGGATGCGGGCCGCGCCGTACTCGATCAGGCCGATCCGGTCGTCGATCTCCACCGCCGCGACCCGCCTTGCGTTGCGGCCCGGGTTGCGGACCTCGATGTCGTAGACCGCCTCGTGATCCGGCAGCCGGTAGCGTAGCCGGAATCCCGGCCAGTCGTCGGGAATGCAGGGCCGCAAACGCAGGGCGTGACCCTCGTCCAGCTCCAGGCCGAGAATTGATTCCAGCGCCACCCGCAGCATCCAGCCCGCCGAGCCGGTATACCAGGTCCAGCCGCCGCGCCCGACATGCGGCGCCGCGCCGTAGATGTCGGCGGCAACCACGAACGGCTCGACCCGATAGGTCGCCACACCGGCGGGATCGCGGGCGTGATGGATGGGATTCAGCATCTCCAGCAGTCGGACCGCCTGGTCGCGCCGGCCCAACTCCGCCAGCGCCCGCACCACCCACAGCGCCGCGTGGGTGTATTGGCCGCCGTTCTCGCGCACCCCGGCGACGTAGCCCTTGATATAGCCGGGGTCCCGCGGCGTGTGCTCGAACGGCGGCGTCAGCAGCCGGATCAGTCCGTCCGGTTCCGAAATCAGCTGCCGTTCGACCGCGTCCATGGCCGACTCGGCGCGCTCCCACGGCGCCGCCTTGGAAAGGATGGCCCAGGCTTGCGCCAGCGCGTCGATCCGGCATTCGTCGCTGGTGGCCGAACCCAGCACCGCGCCATCGTCGTACCAGGCCCGGCGATACCATTCGCCGTCCCAGCCGTGTTCGTTGAGCGCGGCGGCCAGATGGCTGCGAAACGCCGCGTAGCGCCGCGCCCGGTTGTAGTCGCCATGCTGGCCGCACACCGGGATGAAATCGCCGAGGATCGCGTACAGAAAAAAGCCCAGCCAGACGCTTTCGCCCCGGCCTTCCCGCCCCACCCGGTTCATGCCGTCGTTCCAGTCCCCCGCGCCCATCAGTGGCAGGCCGTGCGCGCCCTGGGTCAGCGACCGGTCCAGCGCCCGACAGCAGTGCTCGTACAGGCTGGCGGTTTCGCCGGATTCTTCGGGAGTCAGGAACGCCTCGTCCTCGCCCGGCGCCAACAGCCGCGCCTTGAGGAAGCGCACCGGCTCGCCGAACAGGCTCCAGTCGCCGGTGACCCGGCCATAAAACGCCGCCAGCCAGGGCAGCCACAGCAGATCATCGCCGAAGCGGGTGCGGATGCCCCGGCCAGCGGGCGGATGCCACCAATGCAGCACGTCGCCCTCGACGAACTGATGGGCGGCGTGCAACAGCAATTGCCGGCGGGTCAGTTCGGGGTCGTGATAGATCAGCGCGGCGGCGTCCTGCAACTGATCGCGGAAGCCGAAGGCGCCGCCCGACTGGTAGAACGCCGACCGGCCCCACAATCGGCAACTCAGGGTTTGATAGGCCAGCCAGCCGTTGACCATCAGATCGAGCGCCGGCGCCGGCGTCTGGATCTGTACGCCGGCCAGCCAGTCCCGCCAGAAGGCTTGCGTTTCGGCCAGCGCCGCCGCCACCGCGCCGTCCGCGCGGTAGCGGTCGAGCAGCCGGCGGGCGTGGTCCTGGCTGTCGGCCTCGCCCAGCAGGAAGGTCTGCTCCAGCGTGGCGCCCGGCTCCAGCCGCAACATCGTTTGCAAGGCGAAACAGGGATCGAGCCCCGCGCCCAGCCGGCCGTCCAGCGTTTTGTCGCGGTAGAGAGCCGCCGGCCGGGCCGGGCTGCCGTGGCGACCGATGAACGCGGCGCGGTCGCCGGTGACGTGGAGCGGGATGCCGACGAAGGGGGTGACGGCGGCGAACGCGAGACGACCGGCGAATTCCCCGTTGCGATTCTCGGTCCATAGCGCGCCGGTGGCCTGGTCCTGGTGGACGGCCAGCTCCGCGGCGTGATCCCCCGGCGACACGCCCAGCACCAGCCGGGCGTAGGCGAACAGCGACAACCGGCGCGATTGGCCGCTCAGGTTGCGCAGGCGGATCAAGGCGAATTTGACCGGCTCCTCGCGCGACGCGAACAGGCAGACTTCCTGTTCCAGACCGTGGCTGAGGTGATGGTAACGGCTGTAACCGAAGCCGTGGCGGACCTCGTAGAGCACTGGCTGGGGAATCGGTCCGGGCTGCAAGGACCAGACCGTGCCGCTGTCCTCGTCGCGCAGGTACAGCGCCTCGCCGTGCGGATCGAGCACCGGATCGTTGTACCACGGGGTCAGGCGGTTTTCGTGGCTGTTCTGGCTCCAGGTATAGCCGGCGCCGGTTTCGCTGGCGAGAAAACCGAAGCGCGGGTTGGCGACTACGTTGATCCAGGGCTGCGGCGGCAGTCGCAACCGACCGCTGGCCTCCGGCTGGAGGCGAATGACGTATTCACGGCCATCGGCGCTGAAGCCGCCGTAGCCATTCCAGAATTGCAGCGATTCGTCGTCCGGGAACGGCGCCGCTGGCGAGCCGGCTTGCGCGCCGGCACGGGACCGGCGCGACGGCGGTTGCCCGTCCGCGCTCGCGCGGGAATCTGCTGGCGGGTGGTCCGCCGATTCCCTCTCTGCTCCGGGCCAAGAGAGAGAACTGGCGAGAGGATGGCTGGTCGCCGCCCGGAACGCGGCTTCGACCTTCGTCACCGCCGCGTAGCGCGCCGCCAGCGCCAGCGCCGTTTCCCGCTCCGCCGCCGCGCCGAGCAGGAAGGTCGCTCGCGCCTCGCCGCCCGCCGCCAGTTCCAGTGTGCGGCGCAGGCTGACGATGGGATCCAGCACGTTGCCGACCGTGTTGGACAGGGGATCGGCTGCCACCAGCGCGCGCGGCGCGGCCAAAGTGTAGCCCCGGCCAATGAAGCGGACGCGGTCGGTCTCGTACCGCGGCGGCTCGACATTCCCGCCGTCGCCGGCCAGCGCGTGCACCAGCCAGCACGCCGGCTCGTCGGGGACGCGCGGTCGTCGCCGCGCCAGCAGTGCCCGCGCGCCCGCCACCCATTCGGTCTGGACGAACAGTTTGGAAAACGCCGGGTGAGCGGCATCGGCGGCTGGTGCGTTCAGCACCACCTCGGCGTAACTGGTCAGCTCGATGCGGCGGGGACGGTCGCCGAGGTTGCGCAGCGTCACCCGCCGCAGTTCGAGATCGGCATCCACGGGAACGCAGACTTCCAGCCGAGTCTCTATGTCCCGGTCCCGTCGCCGCGGTTCGACCAGGTCGGCATCGAGCCGGCTGGTCTGCTCCGCCATTCCGGGCGCCGGCTGACCTATCAGCCAGAAGGCGCCGCTATCCAGATCGCGCAGGTAGAGGCGGAAACCGCCGCCGTCCTCGGTCGGATCGGCGTTCCAGCGAGTCAGGGCCAGCTCGCCCCACGTCGAATAACCGGCGCCGGCGGCGGTGAGAAAGGTCGTGTAGCGGCCGTTGGTCAGCGGTCGGCTACCGCCAGCGTGCGCGTGCTGAGAGAAAGCGGCGGACATGACAGGTTCCCCTTGGCTGTGCATGACAAGTTTAGTACGACTCCGCACAGGGAACTGTTCCCGCGCCGGTTTCCCGCGCGAGAATTTGTGATGATTGGCTAACAACGCATAGTTACGGCAACGCCGAGGAACCGCCGCGTCATGGGATTACTGAAGAGAAGCCGATTAGGTTGGCTGACTGGCATGGCGACAGCCATTCGGCAAGAGTACGATCTTGCCAAGGCCAGAACACTACTTGTTGATTTTATAGAGAAAACTACGGTGGACAGCGCATCTGCGCACACCGAATACAAACCGGGCAAGATGGATTGGGGCGATGCCGGCGGTATCCCCCGCCGCCGGGTTCCCAGCAACGTGTTTTGGCTCCCCGGCGCGGACTCGAACCACGGACCCAGTGATTAACAGTCACTTGCTCTACCGACTGAGCTACCGGGGAATTAGAAGTGAAAATTCTATTGATCCCCGGTAACCCTGTCAATCCTGGGTTCAGCGAGCGATTACCCGGCCGATGCGCTCCAGCGCCTTGGTCAGATTCTCCATGCTGGTGGCGAAGGAAATCCGTGCGCAGCCCTCCGCGCCAAAGGCCGAACCCGGTACCACGGCTACACCGACTTCGTTGAGCAACAATTCCGCGAAAGCAATGTCGTTGGCCAGGCTCAGCCGCTCGATCACCTTTTGGAAGCTGGGGAAGATGTAGAACGTCCCATCCGCTGGCGCCACTTCGACGCCGTTCATGGCTTTCAGCGTGGCATAAACATAATCGTGCCGTTCCTTGAACGCCTTGTTCATCACGCCGATACAGGATTGATCGCCGTTCAGCGCCGCCTCCGCCGCCACTTGGGAAATGGAAGTCGGGTTGGAGGTGCTCTGCGACTGGATGTTGGTCATCGCTTCGATCAAATCCTTCGGCCCGCCGCAGTAGCCAATCCGCCAGCCGGTCATCGAATACGCTTTCGACACACCGTTCAACACGATGGTCCGGTCGTACAAATCCGGGCAGACATCGAGAATGTTGTTGAACTTCTCCTCGGTCCACAGGATGTGTTCGTAGATGTCGTCGGTGGCGATGTAGATTTGCGGATGCCGGCGCAGCACCTCGCCCAGCGCGGCCAGTTCGGCGGCGCTGTAGGCCACGCCGGTCGGGTTGGAGGGGCTGTTGATCACCACCAGCCGGGTGCGCGGGGTGATGGCCGCCGCCAGTTGCGCGGGGGTGATCTTGAAGTTCTGGGCGATGCCCGCATCGACGATCACCGGCACGCCGTCGGCCAGCAACACCATGTCGGGATACGACACCCAGTACGGCGCGGGAATGATCACCTCGTCGCCGTTGTTCAACAGCGCCTGGGCCAGGTTGTAGAAACTCTGCTTGCCGCCGACCGACACCAGAATCTGCTTGGGCTCGTAGTTCAGACCATTATCGCGCTGAAATTTGGCGATGATCGCCTTTTTCAGGCCCGCCGTGCCGTCCACCGGGGTGTACTTGGTGAAGCCGGCGTTGATCGCCTTGATCGCCGCCTCCTTGATGAAATCGGGGGTATCGAAATCCGGCTCGCCGGCGCCCAGGCCGATGACATCCTTGCCCGCGGCTTTCAGGGCGTTGGCCTTGGCGGTCACCGCCAGGGTCGGAGAGGGTTTGATGCGCTGGACACGTTCGGAAAGAGGGGTGCTCACGGGGGCTCCTGGACGCTGAAGAGTTTGAACACAAAGGTTGAGGAGATTGTCGGATAATACTGGAAATTCCCGCCCGGCCAAACCTCCCATGCAGACGAACAAACCCTTCGCGCTCCGCGCCCGTTTCCAGCCCGCCGGCGATCAGCCGGAGGCCATCCGCGCCCTGATCGACGGCTTGAACAATGGCCTGGCGCATCAGACTTTGCTTGGCGTCACCGGCAGCGGCAAAACCTTCACCGTCGCCAATGTCATCGCCGCCGTGCAGCGTCCGGCGCTGGTGCTGGCGCCCAACAAGACCCTGGCGGCGCAACTCTACGGCGAGATGAAGGAGTTCTTCCCCGACAACGCGGTGGAGTATTTCGTCTCCTACTACGACTACTACCAGCCGGAAGCCTACGTGCCTTCGTCCGATACCTACATCGAGAAGGACGCCTCGATCAACGAGCACATCGAACAGATGCGACTGTCGGCGACCAAGGCGATTCTGGAGCGCCCCGACACGATCATCGTCGCCACCGTGTCGGCGATTTACGGTCTGGGCGATCCCGACTGGTATATGAAGATGATCCTGCACCTGGTGCGCGGCGAGAAAGTGGACCAGCGCGCCATCCTGCGCCGGCTGGCGGATTTGCAGTACACCCGCAACGACCTGGAACTGGCGCGCGGCACGTTCCGGGTGCGCGGCGAGATCATCGACATCCATCCCGCCGAATCGGATCAGGAAGCCTTGCGAGTGGAATTGTTCGATGACCGGATCGAATCGCTCAGCCTGTTCGATCCGCTGACGGGCAAGGTGCTGCGCAAGACGCCGCGCTATACCGTCTATCCCAAGACCCATTACGTCACCCCGCGCGAGCAGCTTTTGCAGGCCGTGGATCAGGTCAAGGCCGAGTTGCGGGAACGGCTGAGCGAATTGCACGCCGCCGACAAGCTGCTGGAGGCGCAGCGGCTGGAGCAACGCACCCGCTTCGATCTGGAAATGATCCTGGAACTGGGCTATTGCAGCGGCATCGAGAACTATTCCCGCTTCCTGTCGGGTCGCGAGGCGGGCGAAGCGCCGCCCACGCTGTTCGATTACCTGCCGCCGGACGCGCTGATTTTCATCGACGAAAGCCATGTCACCGTGCCGCAACTGGGCGGGATGTATCGGGGCGACCGTTCGCGCAAGGAAACGCTGGTGGAATACGGTTTCCGGCTGCCGTCGGCGCTGGATAACCGCCCGCTGCGTTTCGACGAATTCGAGCGGCTGAGCGGCCAGACGATCTTCATTTCCGCCACGCCCGGCCCGTTCGAGCTGGAGCGTTCCGGCGGGGCGGTGGTCGAGCAGGTGGTGCGGCCCACGGGACTGGTGGACCCCGAGGTCGAGGTGCGGCCAGCCCTGCATCAGGTGGACGATCTATTGGGGGAAATCCGTGAGCGAGCGAATCTCGGGGAACGGGTGTTGGTCACCACCCTGACCAAGCGCATGGCCGAGGACTTGACCGAATATCTGGCCGAGAACGGGGTACGGGTGCGCTATCTGCACGCCGACATCGAAACGGTGGAACGGGTCGAGATCATCCGCGATCTGCGCTTGGGCCAGTTCGACGTGCTGGTGGGCATCAACCTGTTGCGGGAAGGCTTGGATTTGCCGGAAGTGTCGTTGGTGGCGATTCTCGACGCCGACAAGGAAGGCTTCCTGCGCTCCGACCGTTCGTTGATCCAGACTGTGGGCCGCGCCGCGCGCAACCTGCGCGGCAAGGCGATTCTGTACGCCGACCAGATCACCGGCTCGATGCGGCGGGCGCTGGACGAGACCGAACGCCGCCGCGCCAAGCAGCAAGCGTACAACCAGGCGCACGGTATCACCCCGCGCGGCATTCGGAAGGCGGTGGCCGACATCATGGAAGGCGCCTATTCCCATCCCGGCGCGCCGCTGCCGGCGACGCAATACGCCAGGGTCGCCGAGGAAACCGCCGCCTACGCTCGCGAATCCCCGGCGGCGTTGGCCAGGAAGATCAAGCAACTGGAACAGGCCATGTACCGCTACGCCCGCGATCTGGAATTCGAGGAGGCGGCGAAATTGCGGGATGAAATCCAGCGCATAAGGCAGTTTGGGCTGGGCGTTCCGGTTGGCGAGTAGCGAGCGGCGAGTAGTCAGTAAGAACATCCCGCTATCCCGCTATCCCGCTATCCCGCTATCCCGCTATCCCGCTATCCCGCTATCCCGCTATCCCGCTATCCCGCTATCCCGCTATCTCGCTGCTTCCCTGTCCCTCCCTCTTTTCCGCAAGGACGTGGGCATGTTCCATCGCCACCCGCGACGCTTTGCGCCCGGACAGCCAGCTAAAGAACATCGGGATGAAGATCGTGGCGATGAAGGTCGCCGCCAGCATTCCCCCGAACACGCCCGTGCCCATCGAACGCCGGGCGGCGGCCCCGGCGCCGGTGGAAATCACCAGCGGGAATACGCCCAGAATGAACGCCATGGACGTCATCACGATCGGGCGTAGCCGCAGCCGGGCGCCTTCCAGCGCCGCATCGAGCACGCTCATCCCCTCCGCCTGTTTCTGCGCGGCGAATTCGACGATCAGGATGGCGTTTTTCGACGCCAGCCCGATCAGCACCACCAGGCCGATCTGGAAATAGATGTCGTTCGGCATGCCCCGGATCATCACCGCCGCCAGGGCGCCGAACAGGGCGAAGGGCACCGCCAGAATCACCGCCAGCGGCAACGACCACTTTTCGTACTGGGCCGCCAGGATCAGAAACACCATGATGATGCCGAACCCAAAGGCGATGGCCGAGGTCGAGCCGGTACGCTTTTCCTGAAAAACCTGGCCGGTCCAGGCCAGCTCGTAATCGGCCGGCAGCGCCTCTTGGGCCACCTCTTCCACGATCCGGATCGCCTCGCCGGTACTGATATGGGGCAGGGAGTTGCCCAGCACCTTGGCCGCCAGAAAGCCGTTGAACCGCTCCAACTGCTCCGGGCCGACGATGGACTGGACGTTGATCAGCGCCGACACCGGAATCATCGCGCCCTTGGCGGAACGCACGTAGACCTGGCCCAAATCCTCCGGGTCGGCGCGGAACGGCGCGTCCGCCTGGAGTTGCACCCGGTAGGTGCGGCCGTTGGTGAAATTGAAGTCGTTCACGTACAGCGCACCCATGGTGGCCTGGAGCGTCTGATAGACATCCGCGACCGGGATGCCCAGCGAGATCGCCTTGGCCTCGTCCACTTCGACATACAACTGGGGCGCGGCGGGGCGGAAGAACGTATTGATGCCGGTCAGTTCCGGGCGCTGCTTCAGCGCGTCCATGAATTGCTGGATCACGCCCGCCAGTTTGCGGGGATTGGCCTCGCCCCGGGCCTGAATGTAGGCCTCGAAGCCGCCCGCCGCGCCCAGCCCGCGGATCGCCGGCGGATTGAACACCAGCCCCAGCCCGTCCGGCAGCCGCATCCCCAGGCCCATGAACTGCCTGGCCAGATCGTCGGCCACCGCGGCGCGCTCGTCCCAGTCCTTGAGCGGAATGAACACGGTGCCGGCGCTGGTTTTCTGGCCGCCGCCGATCAGGTCGTTGCCGGCGACGACGAATACCTTGTCCACCGCCGGATTCTGGATCAGCAGGTCCTTGAATTGCAGGCCCGTGGCCTGGGTGCGCTGCAGGCTGGCCCCATCCGGCAACATCAGGGCGCTGATCAGATAACCCTGATCCTCGGACGGCACGAAACCGCCTGGCACGGCGCGGAACAGGAAGACGCAGCCGCTGATGATCAGGGTAAAGGCCACCGTGCCGATGATGCGATGGTGCAGGGTGAGATTCACCTTGCGGGTATAGGAACGGGTGAACCACTCGAACAGCCGATTGAAGGGCGCGAACAGCTTCGATTCTTCGTGCTGCATTTTCAGCAGCAGCGCGCACAGCGCCGGCGTCAGGGTCAGGGCGACGATGCCGGACAGCACCACCGAGATCGCCACCGTCACCGCGAACTGCTGGTAGAGCTTGCCGGCGATGCCGCCGAGGAAGGACACTGGGATGAACACGGCGCACAGCACCAGCACGATGGCCACGACCGCGCCGGAGACTTCCCGCATGGCCTCGATGGCGGCGGCCATGGGCGGCAGCTTCTGCTCGGACATCAACCGCTCGACGTTTTCCAGCACCACGATGGCGTCGTCCACCACGATGCCGATGGCCAGCACCATGGCGAACAGGGTCAGGGTGTTGATGGAAAAGCCGAACACCCACAGGCCGGCGAAGGCCCCGATGAGGGAAACCGGCACCGCGATGATCGGAATCAGGGTCGCGCGCCAGCTTTGCAGGAACAGGTAAACCACCGCCACCACCAGCAGCAGGGCCTCGACCAGGGTTTTGACGACTTCCCGGATCGAGGCGTCCACGAATTTCGTGGTGTCGAAGGGTACGACGTAATCCATACCCGAAGGGAATTTCTGTTTCAACTCCTCCATCCGGACGCGGACGGCCTGGGCCCTGTCTCTTATACACATCT
>DGFE01000196.1:1809-8584 GCA_002391525.1 Competibacteraceae bacterium UBA3908 | reverse complement strand
AGATGTGTATAAGAGACAGCAACGGCAATGGTGCGCGAGACGTGGGCGAACCCGGCATACCCAATGTCACGGTGTTCCTCGACAGCAACGGCAACGGCGTCTTCGACAGCGGGGAACCCAGTGTGATCACGGATGCCGGCGGCACCTACAACTTCACTGGATTGACACCGGGCGACTACCGGGTGGTGGTGGACGTCGACACGCTGCCGGCTGGCGTTACGCCGACCAAAGATTTGGACGGTGTCGGCACTCCGAACGTGGCGGTCGTCACCCTGACCAGCGGCCAAACGAGAACCGACGCGGACTTTGGCTACCGGCCCGCGACCAACACGGCCAGCATCCGCAGTTCGGTCTGGGATGATCTCGATGGCGACGGGGTACGCGATCCTGGTGAACCGGGTATCCCAGGAGTGACCGTGACGCTCACCGATGCCCAGGGGCGAGTGGTGACCACCACCACGGACGCCAACGGTGACTACAGCTTCACCGATCTGCCGCCCGGTACGTATACCGTGACGATCACACCACCGCCCGGTTATACGCCCACCACCGCTGTTTCGTATTCAGTGACCCTGAGTCCGGGACAAGTGGTCGACAACGACACGAACTTCGGCTTGCGGCCATCGGCTCAGCCGCCCGCCGAAATTCCAACCCTCTCACCGCCTGCACTGCTGGCCCTGCTGGCGCTGCTGTTGCTGCTGGGCTGGGGTTATCTGGGCCGAATCGGGCAACCGGCAAGGACTCGCAAGTAAACTTGCCGGTCCGGCCGGGCTAATCAAAAAGGAGCGTCCGCGAGGAACGCTCCTTTTGTATTTCGGGACCGCAGATCGCTCTGAAAGCGTCGGTAGCCGCCTGTTGGTCATTGACCCAAACCCATGGAGTCGCTATGGTTCCTTAACGGGTTCACCCAAGAATGGCCATGACCACGATCACCCTTAAAAATATTCCTGAGGATTTACACCAGCGATTGCGCGAAAGTGCGGCTCGTCATCATCGCAGCCTCAACCGGGAAATTATCGCCCAACTGGAAGCCACTCTGACCGAGCGCAACCGCGAGACTGACGAGTTGCTGGCCGAATTGGATGCGCTACACAGCAAACTACCGGTGGTCGATCACAATCTTGTGGACGAACTTAAACGTCAGGGGCGGGCATGATCCACCGCACCAAGGACACCGCCGGTATCTACCGCATCGGTCGCGACGAGACGGAGCGCCAGCTTCGTTTCGACCGGGGCACATTGCTGCTGGAAGGCGTGGCCGAACTGCCGGCTGGATTGGACGCCTGGTTCTGCTACGATCCGCGCGTAGACGCCTACCGCGCCCCGGCTCACCGCTACAGCGCCATCATCGGCCCGCTGAAGGGCGAACTGGCCCGCAACAAGGCCCCGCGTTACCAGCGGCGGGAGCTGAGTTGTGCGCTGGAAATGACGCCTTATCCACATCAACGGGAGGCGCTCGCGGCTTGGCAGGCGGCGAAGGGGCGCGGCGTGGTGGTGCTGCCGACCGGGGCCGGCAAGACCCTGGTCGGGTTGCTGGCGCTGTGCTGGGCAAAGCGTGACGGGTTGATCATGGTCCCGACCCTGGACCTCATGCAGCAGTGGTACGCGCTGCTGCGGGCGGCATTTCCGGATCAGGAAATCGGCCTGATCGGCGGCGGCTACCACGAACCGCAACCGCTCACCATCGCCACTTACGATTCGGCCGCTCGCCATGTCGAACGATTGGGCGACCGCTTCGGCCTGTTGCTCTTCGACGAGGCGCATCACCTGCCGTCGGAGTTTTACCGGGTCATCGCCGAATTCTCGCTGGCCCCTTACCGGCTGGGACTGACCGCCACGCCCGAGCGCGGCGATGGCCGCGATGCCGACCTGCTCGATCTCATCGGTCCCATCGTCTACCGCAAGCGCCCGGAGCAACTGGCCGGCGACGTACTGGCGGATTTTCAGGTGCGGCCAGTGCATGTGGACCTTTCTCCCGCCGAAAAGACCGCGTATCGACAGGCGTTGGACGAGCGCAATGCTTTCTTGCAGGTCCATCGCTTGTCGCTGAGCACACTGGAGGGCTGGAATCGCTTCGTGATGCTGTCGGCCCGCAGCGTCGAGGGTCGCCGCGCCATGCGCGCCCACCGCGACGCCCGCCGCATCGCCCATGCCACCCCGGCCAAACTGCGGGCGCTGGGCATGATTCTGGCCAACCATCCGGGCGCCAAAACGGTCGTTTTCACCGAGGACAACGCCACCGCCTACGAGGTCTCGCAGCGCTTCCTGATTCCCTGCCTGACCCATCAGACGGCCATCAAGGAGCGGCAGGCATTTTTGGATGCGTTCAAGATCAGCGTCTACACCGCCATCGTCACCAGCAACGTATTGAACGAAGGGGTGGACGTGCCGGACGCCTCGGTCGGCGTCATCCTGTCCGGCAGCGCCTCGGCGCGGGAGTTCGTGCAGCGGCTGGGCCGCATCCTGCGGCGCGGCGATGGCAAACAGGCCGTGTTGTACGAGGTGATCGCCAGAGAGACCCGCGAGGAACGGGTCGCCGACCGGCGCCGCGCGCCGCCGGACGTTGGCCGCAAGGCGGAACGGATCGAGGCCACCTTGGCGTTGTTCGATACGCAACGGCCAGCAGGTATCGACGAAACCGACGCTTAAGCGCCGTATCCGGGATGGGGGGCGGGAAAACGATCCCGCCCCTTTCGCTCACATGTTTCTGCGATACTGCCCGCCGACCTCGAACAACGCGTTCGTAATCTGTCCCAGCGAGCAGCAGCGCACCGCATCCACCAACACCGCGAACAGGTTCTCGTTGTTGATGGCGGCCTGTTTCAGTCGCGCCAGCATCGGGCCGCTGTCCTTGCGATTCCGCTCCTGGAATTCCCGCAAGCGCCGCAACTGGCTCTGCTTCTCTTCATCGGTGGAGCGGGCCAGCTCGATCTTGACCTGATCCGGCCTGGCGTGCGGGTTGCGGAAGGTGTTGACGCCGATGATGGGCAGTGAACCGTCGTGCTTGAGCGTCTCGTAATACAGCGATTCCTCCTGAATCTTGCCGCGCTGATAGCCCGTCTCCATCGCCCCCAGCACCCCGCCGCGCTCGCTGATCCGCTCGAATTCCTGCAACACCGCTTCTTCCACCAGATCGGTCAGTTCCTCAATGATGAACGCGCCCTGATTCGGGTTCTCGTTCTTCGCCAGACCCCATTCCTTGTTGATGATCAACTGCACCGCCATCGCCCGCCGCACCGATTCCTCGGTCGGGGTGGTGATCGCCTCGTCGTAGGCGTTGGTGTGCAGCGAATTGCAGTTGTCGTAAATGGCGATCAACGCCTGCAAGGTGGTGCGGATGTCGTTGAAATCCATTTCCTGGGCGTGCAGGGAACGGCCAGAAGTCTGAATATGGTATTTTAGTTTCTGGCTGCGTTCGTTGGCGCCATACTTGTAGCGCATCGCCGTGGCCCAGATCCGCCGCGCCACCCGGCCCATCACCGAATATTCCGGGTCCATGCCGTTGCTGAAGAAGAACGACAGGTTCGGCGCGAAATCGTCGATGTGCATGCCGCGCGCCAGATAAGCCTCGACATAGGTGAAGCCGTTGGCGAGGGTAAAGGCCAGTTGCGAAATCGGATTGGCGCCGGCCTCGGCGATGTGATAGCCGGAAATGGAGACCGAATAGAAATTCTTGACGCCGTGATGGACGAAGTACTCCTGAATGTCGCCCATCATCTTCAGCGCGAACTCGGTGGAGAAGATACAGGTATTCTGCCCCTGATCTTCCTTGAGGATGTCGGCCTGCACCGTGCCGCGCACGTTTTCCAGCACCCATTCCTTGATCTTCTCGATTTCGTCGTCGGTCGGCGGGCGGTGGTTGTCGCGCTCGAACTTCTCGATCTGCTGATCGAAGGCGGTGTTGAAGAACATCGCCAGGATGATCGGGGCCGGACCGTTGATGGTCATGGAGATCGAAGTGGTGGGGGAACACACATCGAAGCCGGAGTACAGCACCTTCAGGTCGTCCAGCGTGGCGATGGACACCCCGGAATTGCCGACCTTGCCGTAAATGTCCGGTCGCTCGTCGGGATCGCAGCCGTACAGCGTCACCGAGTCGAAGGCGGTGGACAGGCGGGTGGCTTCCGCGTGCTCGGACAGCTTCTTGAAGCGGCGGTTGGTGCGGAACGGATCGCCCTCGCCGGCGAACATCCGGGTCGGGTCCTCGTTCTCGCGCTTGAAGGCGAACACGCCGGCGGTGTACGGGAAGCTGCCCGGCAGGTTTTCCAGCATCATCCAGCGCAACAGTTCGCCGTGCTCCTCGAAGCGCGGCAACGCCACCTTGGGAATGCGGGAGCCGGACAGCGAGCGGCTGGTCAGCCTGGTCCGAATTTCCTTGTCGCGAATCTTCACCACGTATTCGTCGCCGCTGTAGCTCGCCTTCACCTGCGGCCACATGTCCACCAGCTTGCGGGCGTGCGGATCGATCTGTCCCTCCACCCGTTCCAGCAGCGGCTCCAAATCCGCTGCGGACTTGCCCTCGGCTTCCAGCAGTCCCATAACCGCCCGCAGTTGCTGGCGCTGGCGGATCAGCTTCATCTGTTCGTCCACCTGCTGGTGATAACCGCGCACGGTGTCGGCGATTTCGGCCAGATAGCGCGCGCGTGCCGCCGGCACGATCACGGTCTTGCCGGTGGCGGCCTTGTTCTCCACGCGCGGCAACCGGCCCGGCTGCAACGCCAGGCTCTTATCGCGCAGCAATTCGACCACACCCTGATAAAGCGCCGTGATCCCATCGTCGTTAAAGCGGGCAGCGATGGTGCCGTAGACCGGCATCTCCTCCGGCGGTTGGCTGAAAGCCTTATGGTTGCGTTGCACCTGCTTGCGCACGTCGCGCAGCGCGTCCTCGGCGCCCTTGCGGTCGAACTTGTTGATCGCCACCGCGTCGGCGAAATCCAGCATGTCGATCTTTTCCAACTGCGAGGCGGCGCCGAATTCCGGGGTCATCACGTACACCGAGCGGTCCACCAGCGGCACGATGGCGGCGTCGCCTTGCCCGATGCCGGAGGTTTCGACGATCAGCAGATCGAAGCCGGCCAGCTTGCAGGCGGCCAGAACGTCGCCCAGGGTTTCGGGGACTTCGCTGCCGGCGGCGCGGGTCGCCAGCGAACGCATGTACAGGTTGGAGCCGGCGATGGCGTTCATGCGGATGCGGTCGCCCAGCAGCGCACCGCCGGTCTTGCGCCGCGACGGATCGACGGCGATGACCGCGATTTTCAGCCGGTCGTCCTGATCCAGCCGGAAGCGCCGCACCAGTTCGTCGGTCAGCGACGACTTGCCGGAACCGCCGGTGCCGGTGATGCCGAGCACGGGCACGGTACGCGCCTTGGCTTCGGTGAGGATTTGCTGGCGCAGTTCGGCGGCGACGGCGCGGTTTTCCAGCGCGGTGATCAGCCGCGACAGCGCTCGCCAGTCGCCGGCCTTGATCCCGTCCAGGGTCTTGGGGGCGTACTGACCGGGATCGGTATCGCAGATCGCCAGCATGTGGTCGATCATGCCCTGCAAGCCCATGGCCTGGCCGTCTTCCGGCGAGAAGATGCGGGTCACGCCGTAGTCGTGCAGTTCGCGGATTTCCGCCGGTACGATGACGCCGCCGCCGCCGCCGAATACCTTGATATTGTCGCCGCCACGGTCGCGCAGCAGATCGATCATGTACTTGAAGAATTCGACGTGGCCGCCCTGATAGGAACTCACGGCGATGCCCTGCGCGTCCTCCTGCAAGGCGGCGGTGACGATTTCCTCCACCGAGCGGTTGTGGCCCAGATGGATGACTTCGGTGCCGCTGGCCTGGAGGATGCGGCGCATGATGTTGATCGAAGCATCGTGACCATCGAACAGGCTGGCGGCGGTGACGAAACGGATTTTATGCTTGGGCTTGATCTTATCGGCGCCGGGCAGAGGGGATTTGAACTGGCTGACGACCGCGGACATGGGGAAGTTCTCCTTTGGACTGTTATGGACGTAATGATACGCTCTTGCGGCGCAGGGCGAGAGGTCGCGCTAGACTATGCCAAACTCTGGTCAGACCCGCCGGCCCCATGAAAACCGACAATCTGTTTTACCGGATTTTCAACACCCTGCCCACCCTGGCCCTCGAACTGGCCGGTGTCACCGTCGCCAATCCCGCTGGCTACGGGTTCCGCGCCGAAGAGGTCAAACAAACCGCCTTTCGTTTGGATGGCCTGCTGATTCCGCCCGCCGACGATCCCGCTGCCCCGCTGATTTTCCTGGAAGTTCAGGCGCAGCCCGACGACGATTTCTATGGCCGGTTCTTTTCGGAAATCTTTCTCTATTTGTACCGTTGCAATCCCCGTCCGTGCTGGCGGGCGCTGGTGCTTTATCCTCGTCATGCCATCGAGCGACTGGACCCTTGCTACGCTTCGCTGCTGACCCTGCCGGAAGTACGGCGAGTGTATCTTGAAGATCTCGCAAGCGTTACCACGCCCAGCCTTGGCCTGCAACTGCTGCAATTGCTGATCGCCGCTCCACATGCCGCCGCTGAACAGGCTCGACGCTTGGCGCAACAGCTTCGGACCGGCGACGAACCGTCACCCTTGCCTTTGGCCGAAGTATTGGACCTGATCGAAACTATTCTGGTCTATCGTTTACCCAAGCTGACTCGACAGGAGATTCAAGCCATGCTCGGATTCACTCACGCCGATCTCAAGAAAAGTCGTTTCTATCAGGAAGTCTTCGCTGAAGGTCTTGAGGAAGGCCGTCAGGAGGGCCGCCAGGA
>DGFE01000196.1:0-1535 GCA_002391525.1 Competibacteraceae bacterium UBA3908 | reverse complement strand
GGCCGCCAGGAAGAGTGTGTTGCGCTAGTCTTACGCTTATTGCAACGACGTTTCGGCCGGCTCCCGGCCAAGCAAGCCCAGCGGATTCGCCGCCTGTCACTGGCGACTGCCGAGGGTTTGGCGGAAGCTCTGCTCGATTTTCAGACCCCGGATGATCTCGTTGCCTGGTTGGACGCTCAAGTCAATCCTCCTGCATCCTGACATGTGTCTGCACGGGAGCAGTACGGTCGAACGTGGGCCGGGCGTGGAAATCGAGTCGGACGCCTTAACCGACGCTGCTGGCGTCTACCACGCGCCCGTTACCGCGCCCGCCCGCATCGTCTCGCTGGTGCCCAGCATCACGGAGCTGTTGTTCGCGCTGGGATTGGGCGATCAAGTGGTGGGCCGCACCCATTACTGCATCCATCCCGCCCCGCTGGTCGCGGCGCTGCCCAGCGTCGGGGGCACCAAGAAGATCCGATATGCCCGGTTGCTCGCGCTGCAACCCACCCACGTCATCCTCAACGTCGACGAGAACCCGCGCGAACTGGCCGAACGGCTGATTGCCGATGGGCTGCGGGTGATCGTCACCCATCCGCTGGCTCCGGAGGACAACGTGCCCCTTTATCGGCTGATCGGCGGCGTTTTCCGTCGCGCGGCGGAGGCGGAAACGCTGGCGGCGAGGTTTGAGCGGAAGCTGGCGGAACTGCGGCGGGTCGCCTGGCCCCGACGACGGGTGTTGTATTTGATCTGGCGCAAGCCGTGGATGGGCATCAGCCGGGATACCTACATCGCCCGCATGTTGGCTTTAGTGGGCTGGGATACGCTGCCGGCGGAATCCGAGGCGCGCTATCCGACATTGGATATGGGTCGCGCGTTGCTGGACGCCGCCGATCTGATCCTGTTCAGCAGCGAACCGTACCGCTTTTTGCCAGAGGATCTGGAAACCTTCGCCCGCGATCACGGCTGTCCGCTGGCAAAGTTGCGGCTGATCGACGGAGAAATGACTTCGTGGTATGGCAGTCGGGCGATTCAGGGATTGCGCTATCTGGCGCAACTCGCCCGTGAGATTTCCGTGCCTGTTCGCTAATCGCCCATGAACTTGCCGCGTTTCACCGGCATTCCCCCACCGACCCCGGCTGGCAGCGCCGCCGATCCACCCAGATCGTGCTGTCGAGCCTGGCCTCGGTAAACCGGGTATCGTCGATCCGGGCGCCGGTCAGGCTGGCGTTCGTCAGATCGGCGCCGGTGAAATCCGCTCCCAACAGGTTCGCGCCATCCAGCCGCGCGCCGCGCAGGTTGGCGCCGGCCAGCACCGCATCTTCCAATACGGCCCGGGTCAGATCGGCGCCGCTGAGATTCGCCCCCGGTAACTGAGCTTCCAGTAAATTGGCCTGCGCCAGATTGGCTTGGGACAGATTCGCGTCGCTCAGTTTCGCGCCGGTGAGATCGGCCTGATACAGCCGCGCGTCGCTCAGATTGGCGTTGCTCAGATTTGTCCGGGGCAGTACCGCTCGATCCAGCCGCGCGCCAGTGACTGTCTCTTATACACATCT
>DGFE01000245.1 GCA_002391525.1 Competibacteraceae bacterium UBA3908 | reverse complement strand
GGATGACGAGGAAATCCAACTGCAGCCATTGGCCCTGGGCCAGCGCGCCGCTGCACCAGCCATTGGTGGTGTGGGCGGGGTCGAACGCCCCTGCCGGCGGATAGCCTTCGGCGGTGGTGGAGGCGGTGACCTCCGGCTGCAGGGTGTAGGTATGCGCCGGCTCGCGTTCCTCCAGGGTCAACTCGTCGATCCACACCGAACCCTTGCCCCGCGTTCCCGGCACCAGGGCGAACTCGACGACCGCCACGTCCTGCAGCGGGCCGCCGGGCCCCCAGGCGAAGCTCAGGTGTCGTTTTTTGACCGTCATCGGCTGCCAGTCGCCGGAAAAAACGTGTTCGCGCTGCTTGAACCACCAGACGTTCTGCCGCGGATCCACCAGTTTGAATTCGAAATCGTTGGGTGGGGCCTCGCCGCGCGTGTAGGCGCGGAAGGCGAAATTGTCGGGCAACCGGAGCCGGAACGCTTTGCTGGCGATGACGTAGCCGGCCCCGTCCTGAAACTCGAAGTCCAGCCGCAGCGCCCGTCCCGCGCGGCCAGTGTCCTGAGCGATTTCCAGTCGGGCGCCGGGGGAGGCGGCGATGGTCCAGCCGCTCAGATCCTCGAAATCGTCGAGCAGGGTGATGCCGCGGGCGTCGCTGCCGCCGGGAGCGGCGGGCGCATTGGGATGGTCGGGCGGGGCCGCCTGGATCGTGAAGGGCAGCATGAGCAGGATCGCCGTGAGGATTGGGACGAACAGGACGCGGGAAAAGGACATGATGGAGTACGCTCGTTGGACAGTGATGTGGCGCCGGCTGGGTTTGGCAGGCACATCGGGGTTGCCCAATCGCTACCCCTTCATGCCGCCCAGCATGATTCCAGCGATGTAGTACTTCTGCAAGGCCACGAACAACAACATCACCGGCAGTACGGTCAACATCGAGCCGGCCATCATCAGTTCGGTATCCTGGACATGTTCGCCCAGCAGGTTGGCCAGCGCCACCGGCAGGGTGTACAGGGAACTGTCGGTCAGTACGATCAACGGCCACATGAAATCGTTCCAGGTGCCGAGAAAAGTGAAGATCGCCAGCGTCACCAGAATCGGCCGGCACAGCGGCAGCACCAGCGACCAGTAGATGCGGAACTCGCCGGCGCCGTCCATCCGCGCGGCGTCCAGCAGGCTGTCGGGAATCGCCAGCAGGTATTGCCGGATCAGAAAAATGCCGAAGATGCTGGCCATGCCGGGAATGATCACGCCCCAGTAGGTATTGATCAGTCCGAACTGCTTGAGCAGCAGGAACAGCGGCAGCATCGCCACCTGAGCCGGGATCACCAGCGCCGCCAGCAGGCCCCGGAACAGCCGGTCGCGACCGCGGAAACGGAATTTCGCGAAGGCATAGCCGGCCATGGAGTTGATGAACAGCGAGATCGCGGTTACGGCGCTGGCCAGCAGAGCGCTGTTGAGCAGGTAACGGGCCAGGTCCAGGCGGGTGAACAGCGCCGCGTAGTGCTCGAAGGTGATGGCGCTGGGCCACCAGCGCGGCGGGTAACTGTTGGCCTCGCCGGGAGGCATCAGCGAGGCCGCCAGCATCCACCCCAACGGCAGCAGGGTCAGCGCCACGCCGCTGGCGAGCAGACCGTAGCACAGCAGGGCGGCGAACAGCGCGCGCGCCTCGTGAACGGCCAACCTGCGGCTTCGCCAGGAGGAGCGGTCGTCCACTGGAAACGAAGTGGCCGGACGGGTCGATTTTGGCATGGGATTCCTCTCCGGGCGCGGGATCGCCGCCAAAATGAAAAGGGCCTAGCCGGTGTTGGCTAAGCCCCTGGCGATTTGGCGCGCCCGGAGAGATTCGAACTCCCGACCACCTGGTTCGTAGCCAGGTACTCTATCCAACTGAGCTACGGGCGCTTTGAGGGGACGCGGATTATGCGGGCCGGATGGAGCGTTGTCAAACCCCGCGCGGGTTGCCGTCAACTGGCGGAGAGAGAGGGATTCGAACCCTCGATGGAGCTTTATGACCCCATACTCCCTTAGCAGGGGAGCGCCTTCAGCCGCTCGGCCATCTCTCCGGATAATGCCCGTCAAGCGGACATTACGTTGAGCGATCAAGAATAACGCCTGAAACCGCTGGCGTAAAGCCCCAACCTTCAGGTCTCGGATTGCGGGCCGGTTCCAGCCGCGGCGCCGTTCTGCTCGCGTTTGATCCGTTCGTAGATTTCTTCGCGGTGCACCGCAATATCCTTGGGCGCATTCACGCCAATACGGACCTGATTACCTTTCACACCCAGCACGGTCACGGTGACCTCGTCACCGATCATCAGTGTTTCTCCAACTCTGCGCGTCAGAATCAACATGTCAAGCTACTCCTTGTTCTCCATCAAAAGCACCAGGTCATCTTGCGGTTTTTGGCATTCCGCGTGGGTAAGCACTCCACTTTCGCCGATAGATCGGTGAATGCGTTCAGGCGGCCTGGTCCAGTTCGAACGCCTCGTGCAGGGCGCGAACTCCCAGTTCCAGGTATTTCTCGTCCACCACCACCGAAATCTTGATCTCGGAAGTCGAAATCATGCGAATGTTGATGTTTTCCTTCGCCAGCGCCTGGAACATCCGGCTGGCGACGCCGGCGTGCGAGCGCATGCCGATGCCGACCAGGGACAACTTGGCGATCTTGTGGTCGCCGGACACCTCGCGGGCCCCGAGTTGGGCGGCGTGTTCCCGCAGGATTTCCAGCGCGCGCTCGTAATCGTTGCGATGCACGGTGAAGGTGAAGTCGGTAGTGCCGTCGCGCCCGATGTTCTGGACGATCATATCCACTTCGATGTTGGCGTCCGAGATCGGCCCCAGAATGCTGAAGGCGATGCCGGGCCGGTCGGGAACCCCCGATACGGTGAGCTTGGCCTCGTCACGGTTGAACGCGATGCCGGAAATCAGCTCTTTCTCCATTTGTTCCGCCTCTAACGCTTCCTCGAAGGTGATCAACGTGCCCGGTCCTTCCTGAAAAGTGGAGAGCACACGGATTGGGACATTGTGTTTGCCCGCAAATTCCACCGAGCGGATTTGCAGCACCTTGGAGCCCAAACTGGCCATCTCCAGCATCTCTTCAAAGGTGATGCGATCCAGGCGGCGGGCGTCGGGAACCACGCGCGGGTCGGTGGTGTAGACGCCGTCCACGTCGGTGTAAATCTGGCATTCGTCGGCCTTCAGCGCGGCGGCCAGCGCCACGCCGGTCGTGTCGGAGCCGCCCCGGCCCAGGGTGGTGATGTTGCCGTCCTCGTCCACGCCCTGGAACCCGGCGACCACCACCACCCGTCCGGCGTCGAGGTCGGCGCGCATGGCGCTGGCTTCGATGTCCTGGATGCGGGCCTTGTTGAAGGCGTTGTCGGTGAGGATGCGGACCTGGCCGCCGGTGTAGGAACGGGCCGGGCAACCGCGTTTTTCCAGCGCGATGCACAGGAGCGCGATCGTCACCTGCTCGCCGGTGGCCAGCAGCACGTCCAGTTCGCGGGGAGGGGGACGGGGCGTGATGCCTTTGGCCAGCCCGATCAGCCGGTCGGTTTCGCCGCTCATGGCCGATACGACGACCACCACGTGATGGCCGCGCGCGCGCCAGTCGATCACCTTTTCGGCCACGTTCTCGATACGTTCGAGGCTGCCTACCGAGGTACCACCGTATTTTTGTACGATCAGCGCCATAGTGTCCCTGTTGAAATCTGGATCGAATCTCGCCTGCGGCGGAAGAATGCCGGAGCGTCGTGGAAGGCGCGATTATAACGAAAGGCTGGCAATCTCCAAGCAGTTCCCGTGTGGGATTGCGGAAACAGACCCGACTATGCGGAAACGGTGCGGTAAAAACGCCCGATTTTCCTCACGCGGCGCGCTGTCCCCCCTGACGAAAAGGGATCGGGGGGATCGTTCCGGGCTGGGGCTCAGACGAGTCGGGCACGAATCCATTCGGGCACGGCGCGCAGGGCATGGTCCAGATTCGTGGGATCGGCGCCGCCGGCCTGAGCCAGGTCGGGGCGGCCGCCGCCCTTGCCGCCGACCTGTTGGGCGACCATGTTGACCAGTTCGCCGGCCTTGAGCCGTTGGGTTTCCGCCGGAGTCACTCCCGCGACCAGCCGCACCTTGCCGTCCTCGACCGTCGCCAGCACCACCGCCGCCGCCTTGAGCTGGTCCTTGCAGCGGTCCACCGCCTCGCGCAGGGTTTTGGCGTCCACGCCGTCCAGCCGGGCGGCCAGCACCTTGATGCCGTCCACCTCCACCGTCTGGCTTAACAGGTCCGCGCCCTGACCGCTGGCCAGCCGGCCCTTGAGTTGTTCGACCTCCTTTTCCAGTTGCCGGGTTCGCTCGACCAGTTGCCGGACCTTGTCGGGGAAATTGTCGCGGTCGCCCTTGACCAGTTGCGCCACCTGGCGGGCGCGATCCTGGGGGGGGGCGGTGTAATCCAATGCGCGCTCGCCGGTCACCGCCCCGACGCGCCGCC
>DGFE01000132.1 GCA_002391525.1 Competibacteraceae bacterium UBA3908 | reverse complement strand
GGTTGGCGCATCGGCGAGGGCGCGGTGACCATCAGTTTGCAACCGGGCATCATCGGCGGCCACGCCAACCGCTATCTCGCCCCTTACCAGCGCAAGATCGGCCCGGATCCGGCCTCGATCAACTCCTGCCAGATCGGCGGCATCGCCGCCAACAACGCCAGCGGCATGTGTTGCGGCACGGCTCAGAACAGCTACCGGACCTTGCACAGCATGCGGGTGATGCTGGCCGACGGCGCGGTGCTGGATACCGGCGATCCCGCCAGCCGCGCGGCGTTCAGCGCCAGTCACGGTCCGTTGCTGACCCGACTCGCCGAACTCGGCCAGCGCACCCGCGCCGATACGGCGCTGGCGGAACGCATCCGCGCCAAGTTCAGGATCAAGAACACCTGCGGCTACAGCCTCAACGCCCTGGTCGATTACGAAGATCCGATTGAGATCCTTCAGCATTTGATGATCGGCTCCGAGGGCACGCTGGGCTTCATCGCCGAGATCACCTATCGCACGGTCGAGGAACATACCCACAAGGCCACGGCGTTGATGATCTTCCCGAACATCAAGACCGCCTGCGAAGCGGTGGCGGTGCTGAAAAGCGAGCCGGTGGCGGCGGTGGAACTGATGGATCGCGCCTCGCTGCGCTCGGTGGAGCACAAGGCGGGAATCCCGGCGTACTTCAAGGAGCTGCCGGAAACCGCCGCCGCTCTGCTGGTGGAAACCCGGGCGATGGATTCAGCGATCCTGACTGCTCAGGTCGAAACCATTACCGCCGCGCTCGCCGCCATCCCGACCCTGCTCCCGTTCCGGTTCACCGACCGACCGGAGGAATTCACGCAACTGTGGGCGATTCGCCAAGGGCTGTTCCCTTCGGTCGGCTCGGCGCGGGCGACCGGCACCACCGTCATCATCGAGGATGTCGCGGTCCCCGTACCCCGGTTGGCGGCGATGACCCTGGACCTGCAAGGCTTGTTCGACCAGCACGGCTATACGGGCTCGATCATTTTTGGCCATGCGCTCGAAGGCAATCTCCATTTCGTCATCACCCCGGACTTCGCCAAGCCGGAAGAAACCGAACGCTATAAAAATTTCATGGACGACGTGTGCGGCATGATCGTCCACCGCTACGACGGCTCGCTGAAGGCCGAACACGGCACCGGTCGCAACATCGCGCCGTTCGTCGAACTGGAATGGGGGCAACAGGCGTATGGGCTGATGCGGGAAATCAAGGCGCTGTTCGATCCCCGCAACGTGCTCAATCCCGGCGTCATCCTCAACGACGACCCGGAAATCCATATCCGAAACATCAAGCCGATGGCCGCCGTCGATCCGCTGGTGGACAAGTGCATCGAATGTGGGTTTTGCGAACCGAACTGTCCGTCCCGCGCGCTGACCCTGTCACCGCGCCAGCGCATCGTCGGCTTGCGCGAAATGGCGCGCCTGCAAGCCACCGGCGAAGAGAGCAGCCGATTAAAGGCCATCCACGAGTCCTACCCCTATCAGGGCGTCGAGACCTGCGCCGCCGACAGCCTGTGTTCCCTGACCTGTCCGGTCGGGATCAACACCGGCACGATGATGCTGAAGATTCGCAGCCAGCAGCGCGGCACGACCGCGCGCTGGGTCGGCGGTCTGGTGGCGAACCATTTCTCCGGCGTGACCGCCGCCACCCGCCTGGGTCTGAGCGCCGCTAGTCTTTCCCATGCGATCTTCGGCACCTGGTTGCAAGGCGGGGTGACCGGAGCCCTGCGCAAGCTTTCCGGAAACCGGATTCCATTATGGAACCGTTACATGCCCACCGCCGGCGCGCTGCCGAAACCGAAGGCCGACGTCGGGTCCGAGCGCCCGCGCGTGGTCTATTTCCCCAGTTGCGCCAGTCGCACCATGGGACCGGCGCGGGGCGATCCCGAACGGGACGCCTTGCCGGTAAAAACCGCCGCGCTACTGCGCAAGGCCGGTTTCGAGGTGATCCTGCCCGCGGACAGCGCCGCGCTGTGCTGCGGCCAACCCCTTGAAAGCAAGGGCTTACCGGAACAGGCCGACGCCAAACGGGCCGAGGTGGAACAAGCGCTGCTAAAAGCCAGCCGCGACGGTCAGGACCCCATCGTGTTCGATACCAGCCCCTGCACCTTGCGGATCAGAAAAAATCAGGCGCACCCCTCACTCAAGCTGTACGACATCACCGAATTCCTGCACGACGTTGTGCTGGAACGGCTGAATCTGCGCAAGCTGCCGGAAACCGTCGCCCTGCATCCCACGTGCAGCACCACCAACATGGGCCTGCAAACCAAGCTCAAGGCCATCGCCGAAGCCTGCGTGGAGAACGTCATCATCCCCGACCGGATTTCCTGCTGCGGCTGGGCCGGGGATAAGGGCTTTACCACCCCGGAACTGAACGCCAGTGCCCTGCGGGATTTGCAGGCGGCGCTGCCGGACGACTGCCAGTCGGGATACTCCACCAGCCGCACCTGTGAAATCGGCCTGTCGCTGCACAGCGGGCGTTATTACCGCTCCATCGTGTATCTGGTGGACCGTTGCTCGCAGCCCAGGACCGGCTGATTCCCCAGGCTTTCAACCGATTTCATGGACACCGGCACGGGTGAACCACCGACATTGCGACGCCTGGTGGTTCACCGGCCGGGAATCAAGGAAGAAACAACGAGCGCTTCATCGTCAACAAATACCAACCATCCAAGGAGTTCTCTTTCATGCAAACCTGGACTCAGGTCTATACACCACTGGCCGGCAATTTATGGCTGTCCGCGCTGGTCGCCGCCATTCCGATCTACTTTTTCTTTGTGGCGCTGGCCGTCTTGCGAATGAAAGGCCACATCGCCGCGCTGATCACCGTAGCCCTCGCCATTGCCGTCGCCATGGTGGTCTATCAAATGCCGGCCTCCATGGCGCTGGCCGCGACCGGTTACGGCTTTTTATACGGTCTGTGGCCGATTGCCTGGATCATCGTGACCGCCGTGTTTCTGTATAAACTGACGGTCAAGACCGGTCAATTTGAAGTCATCCGTTCCTCCGTATTATCCATTACAAACGACCAGCGTTTGCAGATGATATTGGTCGGCTTCTGCTTCGGCGCCTTCCTGGAAGGCGCGGCGGGATTCGGCGCGCCGGTGGCGATCACCGCCGCGCTGCTGGTGGGCCTGGGTTTCAATCCACTCTATGCCGCCGGTCTGTGCCTGATCGCCAATACCGCGCCGGTGGCGTTTGGCGCCTTGGGCATTCCCATCACGGTCGCCGGCAAGGTCACCAGCACCGATCCATTTTTGATCGGGCAAATGGCGGGCCGGCAACTACCGTTGTTGTCGCTGTTCGTACCGTTCTGGCTGGTGTTCATCATGGACGGCTGGCGCGGCATCCGGGAAACCTGGCCAGCGCTCTTGGTGGCGGCAGGGACGTTCGCGGTGACCCAGTATTTCACCGCGAACCACTGGGCCTATGAGTTGCCGGACGTCACGTCCGCCCTGGTCAGCCTGTTGGCCCTGTCGCTTTTCCTGCGCTATACGTGGCAACCCAAAGAAGCCTTTACCTTTCAGAGCGCGAGTTCTGGAGCCCACATATCGGCGTCTCATCCACATTCTCAATACAGCATCGGTCAAATCCTCAAGGCCTGGTCGCCGTTCATTGTACTCACCATCATGGTGACCATCTGGACCCTGCCGGCCTTCAAGGGCTTGTTCGCCAAGGGCGCCCCGCTGGAGGCATGGGTGATGAGTTTCCACATTCCCGGCCTGGACAAGCTGGTGATGAAGACCGTGCCCATCGTCAACACGCCGGCGCCCTATGAAGCGGTTTACAAATTCGACGTGCTGTCGGCGACGGGAACCTCCATCCTGTTGTCGGCGGTCATCAGCGCCTTCATCCTGGGCGTCAACATCAAGATGTTCTTCTCAGCCTTTTGGGAGACGTTTGTGGAACTGGCCAAGCCTATCTTCACCATCGGCTTGGTGCTGGGCTTCGCCTTCATCGCCAACTATTCGGGCGCTTCCTCGACGCTGGGCCTGGCTTTCGCGGCGACCGGCGCGCTGTTTCCGTTCTTCTCGCCTTTCCTGGGCTGGCTGGGGGTATTCCTGACCGGTTCCGACACGTCCAGCAACGCCCTGTTCGCCAACCTGCAGCAAGTGACGGCCCAGCAAATCGGCGTCAATCCGGTGCTGACCATCGCTGCCAACACCACGGGCGGCGTCACCGGCAAGATGATTTCGCCGCAATCCATCGCGGTGGCCTGCGCGGCGACGGGACTGGTGGGCAAGGAGTCGGACCTGTTCCGCTTCACGGTGAAGCACAGCCTGTTCTTTGCGGTCATCATCGGCATCATTACCTATGTACAGGCGTATTACCTGCAATGGATGATTCCGATTGCGACGCCAATGGCGCGCTAGCAGCGGATCCCGACCCCAATCGGAGGGCCGATGCGATTCCCGCATCGGCCCTCTTGGCGTGGTCGTCGACCGCATCCGCCAGAAGAGTACGCCGGGTCGATCACTGGACGCCAGCTTCTCCGGAGCCGGATTTCAACGCTGACGATGCCGGCCCAACCGCCGTTCCAGCCGCCGAGACAGCCGCGCCAGCCCGAAGCACAGCAGAAAATACAACCCCGCCACTGTCAGCCAGACCTCGAACACCCGCCCCGACGATACCGCCAGCTCGGTGCCGGCAAAGGTCAGCTCCTGGATGGAAATCAGCGAAATCAGCGAGGAATCCTTGATCAGCGAGATGAACTGCCCGGCCAGCGGCGGAACCACCTTTTGCACCGCCTGCGGCAGGATCACCTTGGCCAGCGTATGCCGGGAGTGCAACCCCAGCGCCGCCGCCCCTTCCCACTGCCCTTGCGGAATCGCCTCGATGCCGGCGCGCACGATCTCGGTCACGTAGGCGCCCTCGAACAGCGCCAGACAGAGCAACCCGGACAGGAAATTCGGCAGCAGTTCCGGCGGGCCAAACAGGAACGCCAGCACGTTCGAGGTTCCCGGCGCGGCGTTGGCCAACCGGTTCTCCACGTCCAGCAACGGCATGATCTGGCCGCTGATGAAGAAATAGAAGATGAAGATGAACACCAGCGGCGGGACGTTGCGGATCAGTTCGACGTAGGTCCGGCTGAGCAGTCGTAAAAACAGGCTGCGCGCCACCCGGCACACCCCCATCACGCCGCCGATCAGCGCCGCCAGCAGGCTGCCCCACAGCGCCAGCCGCACCGTCGCCAGCAAACCCTGCCCCAGCAGATTCGGCACCCAGCCGCCCTGACTGGCGTCGTAGCGGACGAAATAGCCGGGAATCAGCCGCCAGTCCCAGTCGTAATGGAAATGGCTTTGCGCTCGATGCAAGACATAGCCGATCAGGCCGAACACCACGGCCAGAATCAGGGCGTCCAGCCAGCCAAAGCGGAGCTTGGGGGAACGCACGATTCAACCCTGCTCCCCGCCGCGCACCGGCAGGCGGCGTTCCAACCAATTGACCAGCAGCGACAGGCTGGTGGTCAACGCCAGATACAGCGCCGCCACCGTGAACCACAGTTCAAACGTCATGAAGGTGTCGGCGATGAGGTTCCGTCCCTCGGTGGTCAGATCGGCCACCGCGATCACGCTGACCAGCGCCGAATGCTTGATCAGCGATACCGCCAACCCGGTCAGCGGCGGCAGCACCAGCCGGATAGCCTGCGGCAGGATCACGCAGCGGTAGACGGCATACCGCGACAGGCCGAGGGCGTCCGCCGCCTCCCACTGGCCGCGCGGAATGGCCTCGATGCCGGCTCGGAAGATTTCCGCCGCGAACGCACCCTCGAAAATCGCCAGCGCCAGCACCGCCGCCGCGAACCGGTCCATGCCCAGGATCGGCGCCAGGACGAAATAGACCAGATAGAGCTGCACCAGCAGCGGAGTGTTGCGGACGATTTCCACATAGACCCGCGCCACCGCATGACCCGTCCAGGATGAAGAGCGCTGCAACAACGCCGCCGTCAGTCCGAACGCCAGCGTCAGCAACAAACTCCAGCCGGTCAATTCCAGCGTCACCCCCAACCCATGTAGCAGCGGACCGGGACGGAACACCCCGTTCTCGAAGCCGTAGAGATACTGCGGCACCCGGTACCATTGCCAGTTGTAGTGCAACGTGCCAGCGCCCTCGACGATGACCCAGCCCAACCCGGCCAGGACGGCGAGAAACGTCAGACTATCGAATACCGGACGCCAGTGGCGCCAGCGGCGGTGCAAACGAGGTCTCGTGATCCCATTCATGACCGGCACAGGGTAACCGCCCAGATCGCCGCTGTCATGATCCGCCCACCCGGAATCGGAAATTGCGCCAAACCCGACAGTCCGGTATACCGTGCTCCCAAACCCGACTCATCCACCACGAGGGCGTTCCCCATGCCAATCCGCCTATCCGCCCTGTCGACAGCCGCCGTCCTGGCGCTCGTCACGCTGCTTACGCCGCTGGCGCAAGCCCAGAACGTCAACCAGCAACTCGCCGCCGGTGGCGTGCTGGAAACCATCAAGAAACGCGGTGCGCTCAGGGTCGGCATGTCCACCTTCGTCCCCTGGGCGATGCGCGACAAGAACGGCGAACTGATCGGCTATGAAATCGACGTCGCCAAGCGGTTGGCCGAGGATATGAAGGTCAAGGCCGAGTTCGTGCCCACCGCCTGGGACGGCATCATTCCCGCGCTGCTGGCCGGCAAATTCGACCTGATCATCGGCGGCATGTCCATTACGCCGGAGCGCAATCTGACCGTCAATTTCACCCTGCCCTACGCCAATTCCGGCATTCACCTGGTCGCCCACAAGCAACTGGCCGCCGGCTTCAAGTCGCTGGAGGATTTCGACAAACCGGACGTGGTGCTGGCGGTGCGGCGCGGCGCGACCCCGGCCACCGCCGCCAAGCGACTGATGCCCAAGGCCACACTGCGCCAGTTCGACGAGGACGCGCTGGCATTGCAGGAAGTGTTGAACGGCAAGGCGCACGCCTTCGTCACCAGCACTCCGACTCCGGCGTTCGAGGCGCTCAAGCATCCCGACACGCTGTTCCTGCCCATCTCCGAGCCGTTCGTGCAGGGCGCGGAAGGCTTCGCGCTGCGCAAGGGCGATCCCGACGCGCTCAACTTCTTCAACAACTGGATCCTGCTGCGCCAGCAGGACGGCTGGCTGAAGGAACGCCATGATTACTGGTTCAAGACCCGCGACTGGGCCGGTCGGGTCGCCGAATGAGCCGGTCTCCTCGCCGACCCGGACACGCCGCGGTCGCCGCGGGTCCCGCGCCGTAAACAGGATCTCATGGCTTTCTGGGAAGTATCGATCATCCTGCTGCTGATCCTGCTCAACGGCTTTTTCGCCATGGCCGAACTGGCGGTGGTGTCCTCGCGCCCGGCCCGGTTGCGGCAGTTGGCGGACGCCGGCCAGCGCGGCGCGGCCACGGCGCTGCGGCTGGCCGAAAATCCGGGACGATTCCTGTCCGCCGTCCA
>DGFE01000224.1 GCA_002391525.1 Competibacteraceae bacterium UBA3908 | reverse complement strand
AGATGTGGTATAAGAGACAGGCCCAACACCGACAATGTCGCCGCGCCCGAGGCCGATCTGTTGTTCGACGAACGCGGCTGCATCCACGTCGATGACGCCTGCGAGACCAACCTGCCGGGCGTATATGCCATCGGCGACGTGGTGCGTGGGCCGATGCTGGCGCACAAGGGTTCCGAGGAAGGCATCATGGTGGCCGAGAACATCGCCGGCCAGCACGGCCATCTGAATTACGATGCCGTTCCATGGGTGATCTACACCAATCCGGAGATTGCCTGGGTTGGCAGGACCGAACAGGCGCTGAAAGCCGAAGGCATTCCCTACAAGGTCGGCAGCTTTCCGTTCAGCGCCAATGGCCGCGCCAAGGCCATGGACGCCGCCGCGGGCATGGTCAAGATTCTGGCCCATGCCGAGACCGACGCGCTGTTGGGATGCCATATCATCGGTCCGTTCGCGTCCGAGTTGGTGCAGGAAGCGGTGTTGGCCATGGAATTCCACGCCAGCAGCGAGGATCTGGCCCGGACCATCCACGGCCATCCGACTCTGTACGAGGCCATGCACGAGGCGGCGTTGTCCGTCCATGGCCGCGCCCTGCACAAGATCAATACCTGAGCGCGGCGTCGGTAACGCCAAAGGGCGCGGTCCGCGCCCTTTCCTGGTTTCCGTACCGGGCAATGCCCGAAAAGAACGACGCCAACCCGCCGGATTTCTGGTAGTCTCCATCCTCCGCCGGCTGGTTCTGCCTCCCAACACCCGCCAATGACCCCGATTCCGCGTACCCGCGTCAAGATTTGCGGCGTCACCCGTCCCGAGGACGGCGTGACCGCGGCCCAACTGGGTGCGGACGCCATCGGACTGGTGTTTCATCCGCCCAGCCCCCGATATGTGACGGCGGACCTGGCATACCGGATCGTCGCGGCACTGCCCCCGTTCGTCGCCACGGTCGGTTTGTTCATGAACGCCGAGCCGGAAGCGGTGCGGGCCGTCTTATCCGAAGTCCCCCTGTCCCTGCTGCAATTCCACGGCGACGAGGACCCCGGTTACTGCGCCGCGTTTGGCTTGCCTTACCTCAAAGCCGTACCGATGGGCGCCGACGCCGACGTGCGGGATTACGAACGACGGTTCGCCGCGGCGGCGGGCCTCTTGCTGGACAGCCATGGCGGCCACAAAATGGGCGGTACCGGCCAGAGCTTCGACTGGACCCGGATTCCCGCCGAACGCCGCAAACCGTTGGTTCTGGCGGGCGGTCTGCACCCCGGCAACGTCGCCGCGGCGCTCCGGCAGGTCCATCCTTACGCGGTGGACGTCAGCAGCGGCGTGGAAACGGCCAAGGGCATCAAGGATCCCGAACTGATGCGCGCATTTCTGCGAGGTGTGTACGACGGTGAAAGCCATGCGCAATAAGGTGGATTACAGCCAGTTCCCCGACGATACCGGCCATTTCGGCCGTTACGGCGGTCGGTTCGTCGCCGAAACGCTGATGGAAGCGTTGCACGAGTTGAACGAAGCCTGGCGGACCTATCGCAACGACCCCGAATTTCTGGTGGAGCTGGATACCGACCTGGCCCGCTACGTCGGTCGTCCCACGCCGCTCTATCACGCGGAACGCTGGAGCCGGCGGCTCGGCGGCGCGCAAATCTACCTCAAGCGCGAAGACCTCAACCACACGGGCGCCCACAAGATCAACAATACCGTCGGCCAGGCGCTGCTGGCCAAACGGATGGGCAAGACCCGGCTGATCGCCGAAACCGGCGCCGGTCAGCACGGCGTCGCCTCCGCCACGGTCGCCGCCCGCCTCGGCATGGAATGCGTGGTCTACATGGGTGTGGAGGACATCAAACGCCAGGCGCTGAACGTCTACCGGATGCGGCTGCTGGGCGCGACCGTGCAGCCGGTGAACGCCGGCTCCCGCACCCTCAAGGACGCGCTCAACGAGGCGTTGCGCGACTGGGTCGCCAACGTGGACGACACTTTCTACATGATCGGCACGGTGGCCGGCCCGCATCCCTACCCGCTGATGGTGCGCGAATTCCAGGCGGTGATCGGTCGCGAGGCGCGCGAGCAGATGCTGACCGACCACGGCTGCCTGCCGGATGCCCTGGTCGCCTGCGTGGGCGGCGGCTCCAACGCCATCGGCCTGTTTCACCCGTTCCTGAACGACAGCGAGGTCGCCATTTACGGCGTCGAGGCCGCCGGTTCGGGTATCGAGACCGGTCGGCATGCCGCCACGCTCTGCGCGGGCCAACCCGGCGTCCTGCACGGCAACCGCACCTACCTGCTCAACGACGCCGACGGCCAGATCGTGGAAACCCATTCGGTCTCCGCCGGCCTGGATTACCCCGGCGTCGGGCCAGAACACGCCTGGCTCAAGGACATCGGGCGGGCGCGCTACGTCGCCGTCACCGACGAGGAAGCCCTGCGGGGTTTTCACGACCTGACCCGCACCGAGGGCATCATCCCGGCGCTGGAAAGCAGCCACGCCCTGGCCTACGTCACCAAGCTGGCTCCGACCATGCGTCCCGACCAGCGCATCGTGGTCAACCTGTCGGGTCGCGGCGACAAGGACATTTACACCGTCGCCGCGCTGGAAGGCATTCAACTTTAATGGGTTTTACCGCATGAATCGCATTACCCGCCGTTTCCAGGCCTTGCGCCGCACCGGCCGTAAGGCCCTGATTCCCTACATCACCGCCGGTGATCCCCGTCCGGAACTCACCGTGCCCATGCTGCACGCCCTGGTCGAGGCCGGGGCCGACATCATCGAGCTGGGCGTGCCGTTTTCCGATCCGATGGCCGACGGCCCGGTCATCCAGCAAGCCTGCGAACGGGCGCTGGCCCAGGGCATGTCGCTGCGCAGGGTGTTGGATCTGGTGCGCGATTTCCGCCGGACCGATGGCGAAACGCCGCTGGTGCTGATGGGCTATCTCAATCCTATCGAGCGCATGGGTTACGACGCCTTCGTCGCGGGCGCCCGCGACGCCGGAGTGGACGGGGTGCTGACCGTGGATTTGCCGCCGGAGGAGGCTGCCGAACTGGCCGGGCCGCTCGACGCCGCTGGCGTCGCTCCGATTTTCCTGCTGGCCCCCACCAGTTCCGGCGAACGCATCCGGCGCATCGCCCAACTGGCGCGCGGTTATCTCTATTACGTCTCGCTGAAGGGCGTGACCGGCTCCGCCGCCCTCAACGTCGCCGAGGTGGCCGACAAGCTGGCGGCGATTCGTACCCACACCGATCTGCCGCTGGGCGTGGGTTTCGGCATCAAGGACCCGCCGACCGCCGCCGCCATCGCCGAAGTCGCCGACGCGGTGGTGGTCGGCAGCGCGCTGGTCGCGAAAATGGGCGAACTGGCCGACAATCCCGAGAGGATGCGGCGGGAAGTCGCCGCGCTGCTGACCGCCATGCGCCAGGCCCTGGATCGAGTCCGCGCGCCCGCCGCTCTCACTGACTGAGCAACGCTCTTCTCGCTCGTCTGTTCGGCTGTCCGCTCGCGCGGCCAGCGACGAGAACCCTCTCGAAACCGGGGTCCCTTCATGAGCTGGTATGAAAAACTGGTGCCCTCGCGAATTCGCACCGACGGCCGCAACAAACATCAGATTCCCGAGGGACTGTGGAGCAAGTGCGAGGAATGCGGCGCCGTGCTGTACGGCGCCGAACTGGAGCGCAATCTCCAGGTTTGTCCCAAGTGCGGCCATCACATGTATCTCGGCGCCCGCAAGCGCCTGCGGAGCTTTCTCGACCCCGACGGACCGACCGAAATCGGCGACGACATCGAGCCCATCGATTTTCTGAAGTTCAAGGACAGCAAGAAATACAAGGACCGGCTGGCGCAAGCCCAGAAGGCCAGCGAGGAGAAGGACGCCCTGGTCGCCATGCGCGGCCTGCTCAAGGGAATGCCGGTGGTCGCCGCGGCGTTCGAGTTCGAGTTCATGGCCGGCTCGATGGGGTCGGTGGTCGGCGAACGCTTCGTCCGCGCCGTCCAGATCGCCTTGCACGAACATATCCCCTTCATCTGCTTCGCGGCCAGCGGCGGGGCGCGGATGCAGGAGGCGCTGGTGTCGCTGCTGCAAATGGCCAAGACCAGCGCGGCGCTGACCCGCTTGGCCGAGCACGGCGTTCCTTACCTGTCGGTGCTGACCCACCCCACCACCGGCGGCGTATCCGCCAGCCTGGCGATGCTGGGCGACATCAACATCGCCGAACCCAAGGCGCTGATCGGTTTCGCCGGACCGCGGGTGATCGAACAGACCGTGCGGGAAAAGCTGCCGGAAGGTTTTCAGCGCAGCGAGTTCCTGCTGGAACACGGGGCTATCGACATGATCGTGGACCGCCGCGAACTGCGCGACCGGCTGGCCGCGCTGCTGGCCATGCTGACTGGCCGCGACGCGCCGGCGGCCCAGGGCGCGGCCGGGTGAGGCGTCGCTCAAATGCCTGACAAGCGATTCGCGACGCTGGACGACTGGCTGCGCTGGCAGGAAACCCTGCACCCCCGCGCCATCGAGCTGGGCCTGGAGCGGCTGCGGACGGTGCTGCGCCGGTTGCAACCGGAACCGCCACCGTATACGGTCATCACCGTCGGCGGCACCAACGGCAAGGGTTCCTGCGTCGCCCTGCTGGAGGCGATGCTGCGCGCCGCCGGCTATCGGGTCGGCGTCTACACTTCGCCCCATCTGCTGCGCTACAACGAGCGCATCCGGGTGAACGGCGCGGACGCGGACGACGAATCCATTTGCCAGACCTTTGCCCGAATCGACGAGGCTCGTGGCGACCACTCGCTGACCTACTTCGAGTTCGGCACGCTGGCGGCGCTGGAACTGTTCCGGGACGCCGGCGTCGAGGTCGCGGTGCTGGAAGTGGGGCTCGGCGGCCGGCTGGACGCGGTCAACATCGTCGATGCCGACGCCGCCCTGGTGGTCAGCGTGGGCATCGACCACGTGGACTGGCTGGGACCGGATCGCGACAGCATCGGTTTCGAGAAAGCCGGCATTTATCGTCCTGGCCGACCCGCCCTCTGCGCCGACCCTGATCCGCCGCCGCGTCTGCTCGACTATGCCCGGAACCTCGGCGCGCACTTCCAGCAGGTCGGTCGCGATTACGGTTTCGCCCGCACCGGCCAGACCTGGCGCTGGTGGCGGGGCGAATCGCGGCTGGACGGATTGCCGCCACCGGCGCTGGCTGGCGCGCACCAGATCGGCAACGCCGCCGCTGTCCTGGCGACCCTGTTCAGCCTGCATCACCGACTGTCGATCCGTCCCGACGCCATCCGCGCCGGCCTGTCGCAGGTGCGGTTGTCGGGACGTTTTCAGGTGATCCCCGGACCGGTTGAGTGGATTCTCGACGTTGCGCATAATCCCCATGCCGCCGCCGTACTCGCCGATAATTTGCGGGAGCGACCCTGTGTCGGACGGACCCTGGCCATCGTCGGCCTGCTGGCCGACAAGGACGCCGGTGCAGTGATCCGGGCGCTGGCCGGCGTCGTGGACGACTGGCGAGCGGTCACGCTCGTCGGACCGCGCGGGCGCGCGGGCGCCGATTTGGCCGCTTTGCTGCGGGACCTCGGCGCGCGGGCGACCGCCAGCGACGACGTGGTCGCCGCCTGCCGAGCCGCCCGACGGGCTGCCGGTTCCGGCGACCGCATCATCGTGTTCGGCTCGTTTCACACGGTCGCGCCCGTGTTGGCCGCCCAGCCATGGCGTTCCGATTCCCCCCTGCCGCAATCATGGGAGGTTTGACCTTGGACAATCGTTTAACCCAACGCCTGGTCGGCGCCGCCGTCATCACGGCGCTGGCCGTCATTTTCGTGCCGGAAATGCTCGAAAAGCAGGAGGCGCCCTCGGTCGTGCCCGCGCCGACCAGCGAGCCGCCGGCTGTTCGGCCGTCGCCAAAACCCACTGTCCCGACGCTGACGTTCTCTCAACCGCAGCCAGCTCCCGCGGGGCCGGCGGCCAACCCGCCGCCCGCCGCCGAATCGGCGCAACCGGCTCCGGCGCCGCCCGCCGCCGCTCTTCCCAATCCCGGAGCCGTGCCCGTGATGCCCACCGCGCCGGTCGCCGGCACGCCAGCCGTCCCGCCGTCGCCCGAACCGGTTGCACCGGCTTCCCGGACGCCGACCGAATCCCGCCAGGCCGCCGCGGCCAAGGCCGAACGGGAAGAAGCCGCGCGCCGCCGGGCGGCTCAGGAAGCCGCGGCCAAAGCCAGGGCCAGGGCCGAGGCCGAACGGATCGCCGCCGCCAAGGCGAATGCCGAAGCCGCGCGAAAAGCCGCTCAAGCCGAAGCCGCCAGAGTCCGGGCCAGGGCCGAGGCCGAACGCAGCGCCGCCGCCCGGACCGAAGCCGCCCGGATCGAGGCGTCCCGGAACGCAACGGCCCCGTCTCACGATTCGCCGGCGGAAACGCTGGCGGCGCAAGCCGAAGCGGCGCGCGCCGCCGCCGCGGCGCGCCGGGAAGCGGCGCGCGCCGATGTCGCCGGCAGGTCCGCCCAGATCGAAGCTGCCCAGAAAGCGACGCAGGCCGAGACTGCCCGCGCCGAAGCTGCCCGCGCCGAAGCCGCCCGTCGCAAGGCCCAGGTGGAAGCCGCTCGCGCCCGCGACGCCAGTGCCCGAGCCGAGGCTTCCCGGGCCGACAACGCCAGGGCCAGACCGCCTGCCGCCTTGCCGAAAATCCAATTGGTCGCCAAATCGGAAGCGCCGGCTGCCCCCGCGCGTCCACCGGCCCCCGCGCGTCCACCGGCCCCCATCGTCGCGATGTCGGCCCGGTCACAACCGGCTTCCCCGTCCGGCGGCGGCGCCGTGGTGGGTAATTACGCCCTGCAGGAAAACGCTAATGCCTTGCGCGACTATTATCGCGCTCAAAATACCCGCGCCGCGGTCGAACGGATCGAGATCAACGGCCGGCCGATGTATCAGGTTCGGATCTGGCGCTAGCTCCTCTTCGCCCCTCCCCAACCCTTCCCTCTGCCGGGGAGGAGTTCCCGGCAGGCCGCCGCCTGCCTTGTCCTTTCACCCTTGGCGGGAGGAAACGGGGTGAAGGAAAATAAACGATGTTACGTCGCGTGGCGAGGACAGCGGTGCTTCGCGCCGTTTCGACCCGGACCCGGTTCTGTTAAGATGAAATCCTTATCCATGACCGGTGGCGAAAGCGCGCCAGCGCGAGCGAACGATTCAAGGCGGGATACCACGACCCATGAATTGGGTGGATTACCTGATCGTCATCATCATCGTCCTCTCCATGCTGATCGGCCTCTGGCGCGGCTTGTTGCGCGAGGTGGTATCGTTGGCGACCTGGATCGCGGCCTTCGCCATCGCCTTCCTGTTCACCGAGGACGCCGCCGCCCATCTCGTCCCCTACATCGACGTGCCGTCGTTGCGGGTGGCGGCCGCTTTTGGCGGCTTGTTTCTCGCCACGCTGCTGCTGGGCGGGTTGGTGGGTATCCTCGCTTCGCATCTGGTCGATTACACGGGTCTGACGGGCACCGACCGGGTGCTCGGCATGGGTTTCGGCCTGTTGCGCGGTGGAGCCTTTATCGCCGTGCTGGTGCTGGTGGCCGGGTTGACGCCCCTGCCCAGGGACCCCTGGTGGCAGCAGTCGCTGCTGCTGGATCATTTCCAGCAGACCGCCCTCTGGCTGCGGGATTTCCTGCCGCCGGAACTGGCTCAAAACTTTCGCTTCCCTTGAGTTCGTTTCCAATGACGGCGGCGACCGTCCATTGCGGAGGGTAGTGGCAGATGTGCGGAATCATTGGCATCGCGGGGCGTGGTCCGGTCAATCAGAGTCTGTTCGACGGCCTGACCGTGTTGCAGCACCGGGGCCAGGATGCGGCGGGCATCGTCACCTGCGACGCTGGCCGGCTGTTTCTGCGCAAGGATAACGGGCTGGTTCGCGATGTCGTTCGCACCCGGCACATGCGCAACCTGTACGGCAACATCGGGATCGGCCATGTCCGCTACCCGACGGCCGGCAGTTCCGACTCCGCCGAGGCGCAGCCGTTCTACGTCAACTCGCCGTTCGGCATCACCCTGGCCCACAACGGCAACCTGACCAACTCGGCCCAACTCAAGGATGAGCTGTTCCGTTCCGACCTGCGGCACATCAACACCAATTCCGATTCGGAAATCCTGCTCAACGTCTTCGCTCACGAACTGCAACAGCGCAGCAAGCTGGCGGTGGATGCCGAGGACATCTTCGCGGCGGCGGCGGCGGTGCATCGGCGGGTGCGGGGGGCCTATGCCGCCGTGGCGCTGATCGTCGGCTTCGGGCTGGTGGCCTTCCGCGATCCGCACGGTATCCGGCCGCTGGTGTTCGGCCGCCGCGAGACCGAGAACGGCACCGAGTACATGGTCGCGTCCGAGAGCGTGGCGCTGGACGTGCTGGATTTCCAGCGGATGCGCGACGTGGCGCCGGGCGAGGTGGTGCTGTTCGATCTGGACGGCCGGATGCACGCCCGCCAATGCGCGGAACAGCCCAGCCATTCGCCCTGCATCTTCGAGTTCGTCTACCTGGCCCGGCCCGATTCGATCATCGACCAGGTCTCGGTGCACAAGGCCCGGCTGCGCATGGGCGAGTACCTGGCCGAGAAAATCCTGCGGGTCTGGCCGGAGCAGGACATCGACGTGGTGATCCCGATTCCCGACACCAGTCGCACCGCCGCCCTGCAGATGGCCTCGATCCTGGGCCTCAAGTACCGGGAAGGCTTCATCAAGAACCGCTATATCGCCCGCACCTTCATCATGCCCGGCCAGAAGATTCGCAAGAAATCGGTGCGCCAGAAGCTGAACGCGATTGATCTGGAGTTCCGGGGCAAAAACGTCCTGCTGGTGGACGATTCCATCGTGCGCGGCACCACCTCCGAGCAGATCATCCAGATGGCCCGCGAGGCCGGCGCCCGCAAGGTCTACTTCGCCTCGGCCGCGCCGCCGGTGCGTTATCCCAATGTCTACGGCATCGACATGCCCGCCGCCCGCGAACTGATCGCCCACGGTCGTTCCGAGGAGGAAGTGGCGCGCGCCATTGGCGCCGATTACCTGATTTTTCAGGATCTTCCCGATCTGGAGGAAGCAGTGCGGCGCGGCAATCCCCGGCTGCGGCGCTTCGATTCTTCCTGTTTCACCGGCGAGTACGTGACCGGCGATATCGACCGGGACTATCTGGAGCGCCTGGCCCGCCAGCGTTCCGATACCGCCAAGGCCGTGCGCGAAAGCGCCGACAACGCCATCATCGATCTGCACAATAGCGACTGAACGCGCTTTTGACAGACCGGCGACGACACCCTAAGCTTTGTCTGCAGCGCCGATTTGAGTCCTCAGCTTGCGGGCGCTTAACAAATTTCGCTAAAGCGGGCCGAACCTGCCTTTGGCGCCCCATCGAGCGGGTTTTTTCATGGCCGTCCGATTGCGCCGCCGGGTGTCCCGCGCTGAACTCGTCCTGTCTTAACCATCGCGGAGACGCCCAGTCATGAACGCCACCGATGAGCATTCCGAACTCGGCTTCGCCAGCCTGGCGGTGCGCGCCGGTCAGGTTCGCACCCAGGAGGGCGAACACGCCGAGCCGATTTTCCTGACCTCCAGCTTCGTGTTCGCCAACGCCGCCGAGGCCGCCGCCCGCTTCAGCACCGCCACCGGCAACATCTATTCGCGCTTCACCAATCCCACCGTGCGCGTTTTTCAGGAGCGGCTGGCGGCGCTGGAGGGCGGCGAGAGCTGTATCGCCACGGGTTCCGGCATGGCGGCGATTTTGGCGACGTGCATGGCGTTGCTGAAGAGCGGCGACCATATCGTCTCGGCCAGCGGCGTGTTCGGCACCACCGTTTCGCTGTTCAACCAATACTTGAGCAAGTTCGGCATCGTCGTCAGCTACGTGCGACTGTCCGAGCCTGCGGCCTGGAAAGTGGCCATCCGCCCGGAAACCCGGTTGTTTTTTCTGGAAACGCCCTCCAATCCGCTGATGGAACTGGCCGACATTCGGGCGCTGGCCGATCTCGCCCATGCCCACGATATTCTGCTGGTGGTGGACAACTGTTTCTGCACGCCCGCCCTGCAACAGCCGTTTACGCTGGGCGCGGACCTGGTCATCCACTCCGGCACCAAATATCTGGACGGCCAGGGCCGCTGCGTGGGCGGGGCGGTGGTCGGCGACCGGCAGCGGGTCGGCGTGGATGTCTACGGCTTTTTGCGCACCGCCGGCCCCAGCCTGAGTCCCTTCAACGCCTGGGTGTTTCTCAAGGGCCTGGAAACGTTGCAACTACGGATGCGCGCCCACAGCGAGGCAGCGCTGCGGCTGGCCCGCTGGCTGGAAACCCAGCCGGCGGTGGCGCGGGTTTACTATCCCGGTCTGCCCTCGCACCCACAGCACGAACTGGCCAAACGCCAGCAAAGCGGGTTCGGCGGCATCGTCTCCTTCGATCTGCACGGTGGCCGGGAGGCGGCCTGGACCCTGATCGACGCCACCCGGCTGATTTCGATCACCGCCAATTTGGGCGACGCCAAGAGTACGATTACCCATCCCGCCACCACCACCCACGGTCGCCTGACGCCTCAGGAACGCGAAGCCGCCGGCATCGGCGAGGGTTTGGTGCGGATTTCGGTGGGTTTGGAAGACCTGGCGAACATCCAGGCCGATTTGGAGCGCGGGCTCCGCCGTCTGGCCTGAGCCGATGATCAAAGCCATCACCTTCGACCTGGACGACACGCTTTGGGATGTGTGGCCGGTGGTCATCCGCGCCGAACGCCTGCTGCACGACTGGCTGGCGGCGCGCTATCCACGCATCCCGGCGCGCTTCACGCCGCTGGAGTTGCGAGAATTGGGCGACGAGATCGCCATCGCCCGACCGGAAATCGCCCACGACCGCACCCGGTTGCGCAAGGAGGCGTTGCTGCTGGCGGCGGCGCGGACCGGCTATGCGGAATTCGATGTGGAGGCGGCGTTCGCGGTGTTTCATGTCGCCCGCAACGCGGTGGAGTTGTTCGCGGAAGTGCGGCCGGCGCTGGAACGGCTGGCCCGGCGCTATACGCTGGCGTCGCTGTCCAACGGCAACGCCGACGTGCGTCTGATTGGTCTGGATGACGTGTTCAGCTTCTCGCTCAACGCCATCGAGGCGGGCGCGGCCAAGCCGGAACCGCTGATGTTCAGACTGGCCTGTCGTCGGCTGGGAACGCGGCCCGGGCAGATCGTGCATGTCGGCGACGATCCCGAGCACGACGTGCGGGGCGCGGCGGGCGCCGGATTTCGGACCGTGTGGCTGAACCGTGCGGGTCGGGACTGGCCCGGCGGTCCGAGAGCGGATGCGGAAATCAGCGACCTGGCGGAGTTGGAGGCGGTGTTGGCGGTTTGGCAGGCCCGCTCGGCTTGAACGGCCCGCCACCGCTTACCAGGGGATCGGCTGGCCGTCCCGGAAAAAGCCGCCGGTCGGTCCATCGTCCGGCAGGGTGGCGGCCCAGACGATAACCGAGACGCCTTGCTCCACCGTCCGCTCCGCGTTGGAGCCGCCCATGTCGGTGCGCACCCAGCCGGGACAGACCGAGTTGACCAGGATGTTGTAACCCTGGGTTTCCGCCGCCAGAATGCGGGTCAGCGCGTTCAGGGCGGTCTTGGAAATCCGGTAAGCCGGCGATTTGCCTTCCATCTCGCTCAACTGACCCATGCCGCTGGACACGTTGACGATACGGCCATAATGCTGCTGTTTCATCAACGGCACCAGTTCCTGAGCCAGCAGCAACGGGCCGTACAGATTGGTTTTCAAGGTGGTCGTCAGCGTTTCCAGACTGGCGGTCAGCACGCTGGCGCCTCCTGTGTCCTCCGCGCCGTGACCGTCCAGAAAGACCCCGGCGTTGTTGACCAGGATGTCGACGCGCCCGCAGCGACTGTGGATGAAAGCGCCCAGTTCGGCCACGCTGCTTTCCGAGGCGACGTCCAGCACATGGAACACGACATCGAGTTCTTCGGCCAGCAGCTTCTCCAGTGCGGCCTCACCCTTGCTCGGATTGCGGCTGGTGACGATCACACGGATGTCGCGCTTGGCCAACTGCCGGGCCGTTTCCAGTCCCAATCCGCGATTGGCGCCCGTAACCACCGCCACAGGCTTGCTGCTCTTGTCATTCATCATCGTCTTGCCCCTCCGGCCTTTGCTCCCGCCATCGAAATAGTCTTGGTGGTTACCGATTCATACCACGTGTCGCCCTGTTTGCACAACCTGTTGAAATAACAACAGAGCATCCGACCGGCGACAAAGCCGGAAAATCCGTCGCGGGACGGTTTGGTTGGTGTTTTTCAGCCAGGCGGTTCGCCAAGCCCGCATCCCGGAAATGGCGCGGTTTAAGCCGCGGCGCCCGAACTCCTGCCGTCCGGAATGCACTTTCAGGCATAATTCGTTTCCTTATCTTCCCGAAATCCCGATGCGTTCGCCATGCTCCCCGTCATCGCGCTGGTTGGCCGACCCAACGTCGGCAAATCCACTTTATTCAATTCCCTGACCCGCACCCGCAACGCGCTGGTGGCGGATCTGCCCGGTCTGACCCGCGACCGTCAGTACGGGATCGGCCAGCGCGGTCCGGGTCCCTACGTGGTGGTGGATACCGGCGGCCTGACCGGCGAGGACGAAGGCTTGAGCGGATTGGTGGCGCGGCAGGCATGGCGGGCCATCGAGGAAGCCGACGCCGTGTTGCTGCTGGTGGATGGCCGCGCCGGGCTGACGACGACCGACGAGGAAATCGCCGGCCAGTTGCGCCGCGCCGGAAAATCCGTGCATCTGGTGATCAACAAGGCCGAACACCGCGATCCCGATCTGCTCAGCGCCGACTTTCACGCCCTTGGGCTGGATCAGCTGCACGTCATCGCCGCTGTCCACAATCAGGGCGTCGAAACGTTGATGGAGGAGGTTTTCGCTGCCTTGCCGGCCACGGGCGAAGCCGGGGAGGCGGCAGCGTCGGAGGAGCCCGAAGGCGTCATCAGGCTGGCGGTGGTCGGGCGGCCCAACGTCGGCAAATCCACCCTGGTCAACCGTCTGCTCGGGGAGGAGCGGATGCTGGCCTGCGATCTGCCCGGCACCACCCGCGACAGCGTGGCCGTGCCGTTCGAACGCGACGGTCAGCGATACGTCTTGATGGACACCGCCGGGGTGCGCCGCCGCGCGCGGGTCAGCGAGACGGTGGAGAAGTTCAGCGTCATCAAGGCCCTGCAAGCCATCGAGCAATCCCACGTGGTCGTGCTGGTGCTGGACGCCCGCCAGGGCATCGGCGAGCAGGACGCCAGCCTGCTGGGCCTGATTCTGGACAGTGGCCGGGCGCTGGCGCTGGCGGTCAACAAGTGGGATCGCCTCGATCCCGACATCCGCAGCCAGGTGAAGCGCGATCTCGACCGGCGGCTGGGTTTTCTCGACTTCGCCAGGATTCATTTCATTTCCGCCCTGCACGGCACCGGGGTCGGCGAACTGCTGACTTCGGTGCGGGAAGCCCATGCCGCCGCTATTCGCAAACTGTCCACGCCCGAACTGACCCGGATTCTCGAAGACGCGCTGGCTGCCCACCAGCCGCCGCTGGTCCACGGCCACAGCATCAAGCTGCGCTACGCCCATCAGGGTGGCCAGAACCCGCCGCTGGTCGTCATCCACGGCAACCGAATCGAGCACGTGCCCGATTCCTACCGGCGCTATCTGGCTGGCGTCTATCGCAAGCGGCTGGATTTGTGGGGTACGCCGATTCGCATCGAATTCCGTAGCGGCGAAAATCCCTATCAGCCCGCCGGAGGGCGAACCCGCCGGCTCAAGACTGGCGGACGCCGGAAAACCGGCAAATAATTAGGCGGCGCCGTAAGCCGCCATCGCCGACCAGCCGGTTCGCGCCGTCGAGAACCCGATGTCGATTCGGTCGCCCAAAAGCAAACCGGCCGCGCGGGGCGGCCGGCTGTCGGTCGAGGCAAGCCGTTACGGATCAATCAAAGAAATGCGCTTGGGGGATTTTCGGTCGGGCAGGTTTTGATGCCGAGCAGCGAGTAGGCCGGGCACCAGCCCATCAGCGCGGTGGCGATGGGCACCACCCCGATCCAGCCCCACCAGCCGATAGTGCCCGTGAGCGCCAACAGGATCAGCAGCGCGCCGATCACGATGCGGGCGATTTTGTCGGTCGATCCAACGTTTTTGACGAAGTTCATGGTTTGACCTCCATTACGGTTGCGTGTAACAACTATTGTAACAGATTGGGGTCGTTCCGGTTTGTGAATTGTCAACGCCTCCAAGCGACGAGGAGCTTATGGCGATGTGGGCCTGGAGCTTGAATTGGAACGTCGTTCGCCACGATCTGGTCGTGGGCAGCTGCCCGCGCCAGGTCGGCGATCTCGACGCCATCCGCGCGGAAACTCGGGTCTCCGCCGTGCTGTCGCTGCAACACGACGAGTGCCTGGGAAAACTGGAGATTGACTACCCGCTGCACGTCCGGCACGGCCGTGCACTGGGCTTGACGATGGAACGCTGTCCCTTGCGCGATTTCGATCCCGACGACCAGCGACGCGGCCTGCCGGCGGCCGTGCGAATGCTGCACGGCCTGCTGCGCCATGGCCATCGGGTCTATGTCCATTGCACCGCCGGCATCAACCGCTCGTCGCTGGTCGTGCTGGCCTATCTCACCCTGATCGAAGGCGCGAGCGTAGAGGACGCGATGAAGCTGATGCTCCGTGCCCGTCCGGAGGTCTGTCCCACCTGGGAGGCGTATCAGGGTTGTCGTCAGGATCTGACGGTCCGGCATGAAGACCGCATCCGCCAGCGCGCCTCCGAACTCAGCCGGCGCCAACCGCAGCGGGGCGCGCTGGACCACTGGCTCCAGGCGGAGCGGGAAATCTGGCGGGACGTGCTGACCGCCGATCAGCCGCCGCGCGACGTGCCGTAGCGCTCCTCGGCCGCGTAGTAGTCCGGAAAGCCGACCGCCGCCTGCAAGGTCTCGAAATCCAGTACGTCCGCCGCTTCGCCTCGCTGGATGCGGGCCAGCGCCGCACGCATGGCCTTGATCGATACGTTCAGCAAGGTCAGCGGATAGACGGCGATCTTGTAGCCGATGGCTTCCAGTCGCGCGGGCGGCAACAACGGCGTCTTGCCGAACTCGATCAGATTGGCCATCTTGGGACCGGGGACTTCGTCGCAATAGCGGCGCATTTCCGCTTCGCTCAGCGGCGCTTCGAGAAAGGTGATGTCCGCGCCGATTTCGGCGAACGCCCGGCAACGGGCGATGCCCTCGTCCAGACCGTCGGTGGCGCGGGCGTCGGTGCGGGCCATGATCAGAATGTCCACGCCTTCGTTGCGCGCGTCTACCGCCGCTTGCAGCCGCAGCGACGCTTCCTCGCGGGTGACCACCGCCTTGCCCCGGGTGTGACCGCAGCGCTTGGGCATGACCTGGTCTTCGATCATGATGCAGGCGAAACCGGCGCGGGCGTAGCCTGCGACCGTGCGTTTCACGTTGAGCGGATTGCCGAAACCGGTATCGCCGTCGCCGATGAGTGGAATCGAAACCGCGCCGCAGATAGTCCGGCCCTGATCCACCATTTCGCCATAGGAAATCAAACCGGTATCGGGCAGGCCCAGTCGGGCGGCGGAGACCGCGAAGCCGCTCATGAACGCGATGGGGAAACCGGCCTGTTCCACCAGTTTGGCGGACATCGCGTCGTGACAGCCGGGCATCGGCAGCAAACCGGGTTGGGCCAGCAGGGCGCGGAGTCGGTCGGCGGGCGTGGGCATGGTGGTTCGTCCAGGGTGATGAGGTTCGCTGGAACTATAGTCGTGGACCGCGCCGGCGGCAAACGCCCGTGCCGCTATTTTCAGCGGTCCAGATAGCGTTTCAGCAAGCCGTCGTAGGCGTCGATGCGCCGGTCGCGCAGATAGGGCCAGACGCGCCGCACCTGTTCGCAACGGCTCAGGTCCAGTTCCACCGCCAGCGTGGCCGGCTGGTCGGGCGGGGCGGTGGCGAGCCATTCGCCTTGCGGGCCGACGATGAAGCTGGTCCCCCAGAACTGCGCACCGGAGGTTTGGCCGGACGGGTCAGGCTCGAAACCAACCCGGTTGCAGACCACCACCGGAAGGCCGTTGGCGATGGCGTGCGCCCGCTGGATGAGCATCCAGGCTTCCCATTGCCGTTGGCGTTCCTCCTCGTCGTCGTTGGGATTCCAGCCGATGGCGGTCGGATAGAGCAGCAGTTCCGCGCCGGCCAGCGCCAGCAGTCGCGCCGCTTCGGGATACCACTGATCCCAGCACACCAGCACACCGAGCCGGCCCACCGAGGTGTCGATGGGGGTGAAACCGAGATCGCCGGGGGTGAAATAGAATTTCTCGTAATAGCCGGGATCGTCGGGGATGTGCATCTTGCGATAGGTGCCGGCGATGCTGCCGTCGCGTTCCAGCACCACGGCGGTGTTGTGATACAGGCCCGGCGCGCGGCGCTCGAACAGCGAAGCGACCACCACCACGCCCAGTTCACGGCAGACCGTTCCCAGTTCCCCGGTCGTGGGACCGGGAATCGGTTCGGCCAGGTCGAACAGGTCGGGATTCTCGGTCTGGCAGAAATACAGGCTGGCGTGCAGTTCCGGCAGCACGATCAATTGCGCGCCGTGGCCGGCCAGTTCGCGGATGCCGTCGATGCTGGCGGCCAGATTGGCGTTGCGGTCGGCGGTGCAGGCTTGTTGGACCAGGCCGACGTTCAGGGTTTTCGGGCGCATGGAGCGAGCCTTGGGGTGGGGTTGAAGATCCGGCCAACGGAATGCGTTGCTGGCTTGGCAAACGGAATTGTGGGTATAGTTTAAGCCAGTTTGACTCGGTTTCCGTCCACTCGATTTGCCGCGAAGACCCCGTAATTCTCCAACCAGAAATGGCGCCGTGCGGCGTTGACGGAGTGGCCGCCGCGCAGTCGCCCTGCAACGAGGCGTGCGGGCTGCTCGGTACGGCCAGCGCCCGGCGTGGCTGGTAAACACCCATCGCGTTCCGGATGAAGCCGTCGTGGCGGTTTACGGCTGGCCAGCGAATTTGAACGACGAAGGTGTTTTGCGAAGGTTGCTCATGTTAAATCGGAAGCGGATGAATGCCAGACCACTTGATTCTGTATTGAAAGAGGTTGTGTCATGCCAACACCGGTAGCAGAACGTGAATTACTGAACTCCCAACCTCGCCATCGTTGGACCGTGGCGGAATACCATCGCATGGGCGAAGTGGGCCTGCTCAACGAGGATTCGCGGGTGGAATTGATCGACGGGGAGATCATTGAAATGGCGCCGATTGGGAGTTCTCATGGGGGTAATGTCAATCGCCTCATTCGCCTGTTTTCAAAAGTGGTCGGCGACAAAGCGATTATCGCGGCGCAGAATCCCGTCGTATTGAGCGGTTATGCGGAACCTCAACCCGACCTCGCTATCCTGCGCTGGCGGGGAGACGATTACGAACAATCCAGTCCGCATCCCGAAGATGTACTGCTTCTTGTGGAGGTTTCAGACAGCACTCTCCGCTACGACCGTGACGTTAAAGTTCCGCTCTATGCCAGCCATGGCATCCCGGAAGTCTGGCTGCTCGACATCCAGCAGAAGCAACTCGAAATCTACCGCGATCCCGCAAATGGCCAGTACCGGCAGCGGGATTGCCGCCGCACCGGCCAGATCGCGCCAATTCTCTGTCCCGATGCCGTGATCGACTTGACTGAACTGTTCCCCAATCCCTGAGCGACGCTTCCGAATGACCGAATTGACCTTTACCGCCGACGGCACCGAGCGAGTACCGCTCAAAATCTTCACCGAAAAGGCGTTCCTGGATTATTCCATGTACGTCATTCTGGACCGGGCACTGCCCCACATCGGCGATGGCTTGAAGCCCGTGCA
>DGFE01000204.1 GCA_002391525.1 Competibacteraceae bacterium UBA3908 | reverse complement strand
CTGCTCGGCAAGCGCGTGGACTATTCCGGGCGCTCGGTGATCGTGGTCGGCCCCACCCTGCGCCTGCACCAGTGCGGCCTGCCCAAGAAGATGGCGCTGGAACTGTTCAAGCCGTTCATCTTCAGCAAGCTGCAGTACCGGAACATGTCCACCACCATCAAGGCGGCCAAGAAGATGGTGGAGCGCGAGGAGCCGGCGGTCTGGGACATCCTGGAGGAAGTCATCCGCGAGCATCCGGTGATGCTCAATCGCGCCCCCACCCTGCACCGGCTCGGCATTCAGGCGTTCGAGCCGGTGTTGATCGAAGGCAAGGCGATCCAGTTGCATCCGCTGGTCTGCACCGCCTTCAACGCCGACTTCGACGGCGACCAGATGGCGGTGCACGTGCCGCTTTCTATCGAAGCGCAATTGGAAGCCCGCGCCCTGATGATGTCCACCAACAACATCCTCAGCCCGGCCAACGGCGAACCGATCATCGTCCCCTCGCAGGACGTGGTGCTCGGCCTTTATTACCTGACCCGCGAGCGGATCAACGCTCGCGGGGAAGGCATGGTGTTCGCCGATGTCCGGGAAGTTCACCGCGCCTACGAGAGCCGCCAGGTGGAATTGCACGCCCGTATCGAAGTCCGCCTGCCGCCGAAAAAAATCGACCCCGCCGACACTGCCGGCGGCGTGCCGACGCGCGTCAAGACCACGGTCGGCCGGGTGTTGCTGTCCGAAATCCTGCCCGAGGGTCTGCCGTTCGCGCTGGTCAACCAAGTCCTGACCAAGAAGACCGTTTCCCGGCTGATCAACGAGTGTTACCGCTGGCTGGGCCTGAAGCAAACCGTCATCTTCGCCGACCAGTTGATGTACACGGGTTTCTACTACGCCACCCGCTCCGGTTCCTCCATCGGGTTCGAGGATTTCAAGATTCCCGCCGAGAAGACCGCCCTGCTGGAGAAAGCCGAGCAGGAAGTCAAGGAGATCGACTCTCAATACACCTCCGGCCTGGTGACCAAGGGCGAACGCTACAACAAGGTGGTGGACATCTGGTCGCGCACCAACGACCAGGTCGCCAGCGCGATGATGCGGAACCTTGGCAAGGAAAAGGTCCGCGACCGCACGGGAGAACTGGCCGAGCAGAACTCCTTCAACTCGGTCTTCATGATGGCCGATTCCGGAGCGCGCGGCTCGGCGGCCCAGATTCGCCAGTTGGCGGGAATGCGCGGCCTGATGGCCAAGCCGGACGGCTCGATCATCGAAACCCCGATCAAGGCCAACTTCCGCGAAGGGCTGAGCGTGCTGGAGTACTTCATCTCCACCCACGGCGCCCGCAAGGGTCTGGCCGACACCGCCCTGAAAACCGCCAACTCGGGGTATCTGACCCGGCGACTGGTGGACGTGGCTCAGGATCTGGTGGTCACCGAGCCCGATTGCGGCACCCTGGAAGGCATCTGGATGACACCGGTGGTCGAGGAAGGCGATATCAAGGAACCGTTGCGCGACCGTGTCCTGGGTCGGACCGTGGCGCGGGACGTGTTTCAACCGGGCGGCGACGATGTCGCCATCCCCGCCGGCACCCTGCTGGACGAAAAATGGGTGGCGCAACTGGACGAGCTGGGCATCGACAGCATCATGGTGCGCTCGGCCATCACCTGCCGGACTCGCTATGGGGTCTGTTCCGCCTGTTACGGCCGCGACCTGGCGCGCGGCCACCGGGTCAACAGCGGTGAATCGGTCGGCGTGATCGCCGCCCAGTCCATCGGCGAACCCGGCACTCAGTTGACCATGCGCACCTTCCACATCGGCGGTGCGGCCTCCCGGACCACGGTGGTCAACAACGTCCAGACCAAATCCAGGGGGCTGCTGCGTCTGCACAAGATGAAGGTGGTACAGCGCCGGGACGGCCATCTGGTGGCGGTCTCGCGCTCGGGCGAGATCACCCTGGTGGACGAACAGGGCCGCGAGCGGGAGCGCTACAAGGTCCCGTATGGCGCGGAACTGTCGGCCGACGACGGCAGCCCGGTCGAAGCCGGGCAGGTGATCGCCCGTTGGGACCCGTACACTCACCCGATCATCACCGAGGTGGCCGGTTTCGTGCGCTTCGCCGAGTTCGAGGAAGGCATCACCGTGCAGCGGCACGCCGACGAAATCACCGGCCTGTCCAGCCTGGTGGTGATGGATCCCAAGCAGCGCGGCGCGCTGGGCAAGGACAAGCGACCGCTGGTGCGGCTGGTGGACGAATACGGCAACGACCTGTTCATTCCCGGCACCAGCACGCTGGCGCAATATCCGTTGCCGGCCGGGGCCATCGTCAACCTGGCCGACCACGCCGAGGTGGCGGTGGGAGATGTGGTCGCCCGCATTCCGCAGGAATCCTCCAAGACCCGCGACATCACCGGTGGTCTGCCGCGGGTGGCGGACCTGTTCGAGGCGCGCAAGCCCAAGGAACCGGCGATCCTGGCCGAGAAGTCCGGCATCATCGAGTTCGGCAAGGAGACCAAGGGCAAGCAGCGACTGGTGATCCGCGACAAGAGCGGCGAAATCCTCTACGAGGAGCTGATTCCGAAGTGGCGGCACGTCAGCGTGTTCGACGGCGAGTACGTCGAACAGGGCGAAATGATCGCCGACGGCGAGCCGAACCCGCACGACATCCTGCGATTGCTGGGTGTGCAGGAACTGGCCGCCTACCTCACCAAGGAGATCCAGGACGTTTACCGGGTACAGGGCGTGAAGATCAACGACAAGCACATCGAGGTGATCATCCGCCAGATGTTGCGCAAGGTCGAAATCCTCGATCCGGGCGAAACCAGCTTCATCAAGGGCGAACAGGTCGAACGGACCCGGGTGCTGGAGGAAAACGACCGCGCCCGAGCCGAGAACCGCGCTCCGGCGCGCTGGCAACCGATGCTGCTCGGCATCACCAAGGCGTCGCTGGCCACCGAATCGTTCATCTCCGCCGCCTCGTTCCAGGAAACCACGCGGGTGCTGACCGAAGCGGCGGTGCGCGGTTTGCGCGACGATCTGCGCGGGTTGAAGGAAAACGTCATCGTGGGTCGGCTGATCCCGGCGGGCACCGGACTGGCCTATCACTTGCAGCGGCGGCAAAACTGGATTCCCAGCCGACCCACCATCAGCGCTGGCCATGTGTTCGAGAGCAGCGAGTCCGAGGTCAAGGCCATGGCCGAAGACAAAAGCGACGACAGCGAAGCGGAACCGAAAGATATGACCGCATAAACCGGCATCGCCCGGTAAGGCAAGGCGGGGAACGCGCGGCGTAACCCGCCTTTCTTTTTCAGGTCCTATCATGGTCGAATCCACCGGCAACGCTGACCGAGCCGCTTCGACCCGATCCCCGTACTCCCATGACTGCCCTGTTGGAAGCCCATCGACTGGTAAAGCACTTTCGCGGCGTGAAAGCCGTGGATGATCTCGACCTGGCCATCCCGACCGGCTGTTGTTTTGGTCTGCTCGGCCCGAACGGCGCCGGCAAAACCACCACGGTCGAAATCCTGGAAGGCATCCAGGAACCCACCAGCGGCCTGATTCGCTATCGCGGCGAACCGCTGGGATCGCGCTTTCGCCAGGACATCGGCATCATGTTCCAGTCCACGGCGCTGCAGGATTACATCACCGGTCGCGAGAATCTGCGGATGTTTGGCAGTTTCTACCGGCGCACCCTGCCGCTGGCCGAACTCAGCGACGCCTGCGCGCTGGGCGAGTTTATCGACCGCGACACCCGCAAGCTGTCCGGTGGTCAGCGGCAGCGGCTGCTGTTGGCCATCGCCCTGGTCAACGACCCGGAATTGCTCTTTCTGGACGAACCGACCACTGGTCTCGATCCGCAGGCCCGCCGCAATTTCTGGGAACTGGTCCACCGCATCAAGGCGCGGGGCAAGACCCTGCTGCTGACCACCCATTACATGGAAGAGGCTTATCACCTGTGCGATGAAATCGCTATCATGGACCACGGCCGGATCATCGCCCAGGGCACGCCCCGCGAGCTGCTGGAGGAACATTTCGACGACGTGGTGCTGGAATTGCCACAGGCGGATTTTCGTGATTTGCCTCTCCCATCCTGGCTGACCGTGATGCATTGCCGGGACACGGTGGAAATCCTCACCCGCGATGTCAATGCGGCCATCCGCGAGCTGCTGGCCCGGGATATTTCGCTGGCGCGACTGCAAATCCGCCCGCGCACCCTGGAAGACCTGTTCCTGGAACTGACCGGCCGGGAGTTGCGGGCATGAGTTTCAGGCGTTTCTGGGCCTTGTTCCTCTGCCGCAACCTGGAGTTTCTGCGCGACCGGTCCTCGCTGACCTGGAACCTGCTATTTCCGTTGTCCTTGATTGCCGGTTTTGCGTTTGCTTTTTCCGGACCGGGGTTGGATCTGTATAAAGTCGGGGTATTGGGCGACCCCAGCGACTGGAACGACAGCGGGTTTTTCAAAACCCGTTACATCCAGTTCATCCCCACCGCTGACCTGCCCGCGGCGCTGACCAAGGTTCAGCGCCACCAACTCGATATGCTATTCGACCCTGTCGGACAGCGTTACTGGATCAACGATGAGTCACCCAAGGGTTATGTACTGGAGCGGTTGCTGCGTGGGACCGAGCGCAATTCCACTTTGAGCAAGCAGACCGTGAGTGGTCGCGTCATCCGCTACGTGGACTGGGTCATGCCGGGCGTGCTGGCCATGAACATGATGTTCAGTTGTCTGTTCGGCGTCGGCTATGTGATCGTGCGCTATCGCAAGAATGGAATGCTCAAGCGGCTGAAAGCCACCCCGTTGACGCCACTGGAATTTTTATCGGCTCAGATCGCCTCGCGGCTGTGGCTGATCCTGGCTTCGACCGTACTGGTGTTCGTCGGCACCGACTGGGTGATCGGATTTCCGATGTTCGGCTCCTATCTCGATCTGTTCATCGTGTTCGCGGTCGGCGCGATCAGCCTGATCAGCCTCGGGCTGGTGGTCGCCGCCCGCGCCACCAGCGAGGAACTGGCCGCTGGTCTGCTCAATGTCCTCAGCTGGCCGATGACGTTTCTGTCGGGCGTCTGGTTTTCGCTGGAAGGCGTGCGTCCATTTCTGCAAAAGGCCGCGCAGCTGGCGCCGCTGACCCACATTATCGACGCCGCGCGGGCGATCATGCTGGATGGCGCTGGCTTGATGGACATATCCGGCCATCTGCTGGCCTTGACGGCGATGAGCATCGGGTTCATGGCGGTCGGCGCCTGGATGTTTCGCTGGGAATGATGGGTCTCGGCAGCGGTCATAAGCGATGATCGCCGACCGACCAGGAGACAAAATCATGCCGTGGCTGCAACGCAAGATCGAGATTCCCCGCCCAGACAATGCTCTGCCGGGCCGTTCCACGCCGATGCCGACAGCAAAGCGGCACGCCGTCAACGGTCACCCCCTGCAACCGCCCTTCCCCGCCGGCCTGGAACGAGCGGTGTTCGGGCTGGGCTGTTTCTGGGGCGCGGAGCGGAAGTTCTGGACTCAATCCGGGGTTTACAGCACGACGGTCGGTTATGCGGGCGGCTTCACGCCCAATCCGACCTACGAGGAAGTCTGTAGCGGGCTGACCGGCCATGCCGAAGTCGTGCTGGTGGTGTACGATCCCGCCGTCATCACTTATGAGCGGTTACTCAAAATCTTCTGGGAATCGCACGATCCGACTCAGGGCATGCGCCAGGGCAACGATGTCGGCACTCAGTATCGCTCCGCGATCCATGTCCACGACCAGGCCCAACGCGCCGCCGCCCTGGCCAGCCGCGAGGCGTATCAGCAAGCATTGACCGCCGCCGGTCATGGGCCGATCACCACCGAAATCGCCGACGCATCGCCGTTCTACTACGCCGAGGATTATCACCAGCAATATCTGGCCAAAAACCCCGGTGGCTACTGCGGCTTGGGCGGCACGGGCGTGAGCTGCCCGGCGGGGGTGGCGGTTTGAAGGGCGTGCCGATCAGGGCGCGTCGCCATTGACCACGAGGACGCCCGCCCCCAATACCCATTGCCATTTCCCGCCAGCACGCCAGGAGGCAACCTGGAAGCGGGCGACTGGGATGAGGCAATGGCGCCCACCACCCCAAGGGTGACTCGTCCTCGGACCGCACGGCAGCGCCATCCCTGATGGACCTTCGAGGTCTGCGGGTTCAGCAGCCCCACGGCCGTCGGTTCGAAATCCACCACGTTCCGGGTGACCACCGTCAAACCATGCACCAGCACCGTGGCGGCGATGAGGGTATCGCGATCCGAGCGAGGGTCCGATACGTGCAACCGTGCGCGACGCCGCGCGACGGTGGTATCGACGGCGAGGACGCGGCCAGTAAACGCCGGCACCACCATTAACCAGGAGTGTCTCAACTAGCCGCGCTTGATTGCCCACCCCGCAAGGCCGCGATCACGGGTCCGGTCTCCGGCCAGATCCCGCGCCACAGCTGGAACGCTTCCGCCGCCTGCTCCACCAGCATCCCCAACCCGTCCAGGGAGCGGGCGGCGCCATGTTCCCGGCCCCAGCGCACGAAGACGGTCGGCTCGCTGCCGTATGTCAGGTCGTAGCACCAGCCGTCCGCCGCCAGCACATCATCCGGCAGTGGCGGCACCACATTTTCCAATCCGGCCGACGTGGCGTTGATGATCAGATCGAACTGCCGACCGGCCAATTCGGGGAAACCGCAACCGGATACCCGCCCCAAGTCGCTGAAGCGCAGCGCCAGTTCCAGCGCCTTGCTGACCGTGCGGTTGACGATCACCAGCTGCGCGAGTCGCTCCATCAGCAGCGGTTGCAAGATACCCCGCGCCGCGCCGCCCGCGCCCAGCAGCAAAACACGCTGACCCGCCAGTCGATAACCGTGATTGACCGTCAGATCGCGCATCAGCCCCGGCCCGTCGGTATTGTCGCCGCGCACGCCGCCCGGCTCGAAAATCAGGGTATTGACCGCGCCGGCCCGCTCGGCGCGGACGCTGAGCAGATCGGCGAACACCCAGGCGTCCTGCTTGAACGGCACGGTGACGTTCAAACCCTTGCCGCCGGCGTCCCGAAACGCCCGCGCGGCGACGGCGAACCCGCCCGGCTCGACCAGGATCGCCCGGTATTCGAGCCGCTGGCCGGTCTGCGCGGCGAACAGGGCATGAATGCGCGGCGACTTACTGTGGGCGATGGGATTGCCCATCACGGCGTATTGATCGGGCCGTGTCGTCATGTTCCTTCTCCTCTCGGTTGCGCAGCGGCGCCCGTAGCCGTTGCTCGAATTCTGGCGGCGGCACGTATTGCAGCAACGACTCGCCGTTGTCGCCCAGCAGCAGGTCCAGCCCCAACGCCGGATACAGCCAGTGCGCCCCGTCCTTGGCCGCGATCCGCTCGGCGGGCTCGCCGAATCGCTTGCGCACCAGCCCGGCATCGAACTCGACCGCCGGCAGATAGGTGATGGCGGTGATGACCGCGCCCAGCACCAGTTCGTGATCCGCGGCGGCGACCGGATAGCGGCGACCGCCAGCGACGGTGGACTGGCCGGAGCCGGCGTGGGTCTTGATCGCGTCCAGCAGCTCCGCCGGCAGCTGGGCCGACAGCACCAGCCGGGCGTTCAGCCCGCCCACCACCGCGTCACGGAAATAGGCTTCCAGACTCAAACGATCCGCCTGGTCCTGGAACAGCCCCAATTCGTAGCGCCGGCCCAGTTTGTTCACGGCGTCCCGCACGGTGCTCTCGCCCAGCGTCAAGCCGAACACGGTGATGGTGGCACCGTCCCTGACACGAGTCACCTGCCACGGCCAATCCTGGCCGGGCGCGGAGGAGCGGCCGCCGGGCGGGCGCATGATCGCCAGAAAGAACGCGCTCAGCGCCAGGCACAGGGCTCCAAACAGCAGGATTTTCCAATGCCTGCTCATCCCTGACGCAGCCAGGCGGCCACCTGTCCCGCAAAATACGTCAGAATCGCATCCGCGCCGGCCCGCTTGATCGCCAGCAACGATTCCATGACCACCGCCCGCTCGTCCAGCCAGCCGTTGCGGGCCGCCGCCCGCAGCATGGCGTACTCGCCGCTGACCTGATAGACGAAGGTGGGCACGGCGAACTGATCTCTGACCCGGCGCACGATGTCCAGATACGGCAGACCCGGCTTGATCATGACGATGTCCGCCCCCTCCTCCAGGTCCATGGCGACCTCGCGCAATGCCTCGTCGCTGTTGGCGGGGTCCATCTGATAGCCGTACTTGTTGCCCTTGCCCAGCGCGCCCGCCGAGCCGACCGCGTCGCGGAACGGACCGTAGAAACTGGAGGCATACTTGGCGGAATAGGCCAGGATGCGGGTATGGATGAAATCATTGGATTCCAGCGCCTCGCGGATGGCGCCGATGCGACCGTCCATCATGTCCGACGGCGCGACGATGTCCGCGCCGGCCTCGGCGTGCGACAACGCCTGCCGCACCAGCACGCTCACGGTTTCGTCGTTCAGCACGTAACCGGATTCGTCGATCAGCCCATCCTGGCCGTGGCTGGTGAAAGGATCCAGCGCCACGTCGGTGATCACGCCCAGTTCGGGCAGATGAGCCTTGAGCGCCCGCACCGCCCGCTGCGCCAAACCCTCGGGGTCATATGCCGCGACGGCGTCCAGCGATTTCGCTTCCGGCGGCGTCACCGGGAACAGCGCCACCGCCGGCACGCCCAGTTTCGCCAGCGTCTCCGCCTCGCGCAGCAATTCGTCAATCGTCAGCCGCTCGACCCCCGGCATCGACGCCACCGGCTCGCGCTGTTTCCACCCCTCGATCACGAACAACGGCTGGATCAGGTCGGCAACGGTGAGCACGGTTTCCCGGACCAGACGGCGGGAAAACTCGTCGCGCCGCAGTCGCCGGAGCCGGGCGCCGGGAAACTGGCCGGTAACGATCTGGGGCAATCTGGACACGGTGACATCCTCCACGACGGACGGTCGAAAGACCGTTGAATTCATGCCGGCTTATATTGGTTGGCG
>DGFE01000172.1 GCA_002391525.1 Competibacteraceae bacterium UBA3908 | reverse complement strand
GCTCGGAGATGTGTATAAGAGACAGGCGCCCGCTTGGCCTCGATGCGCGCATACTCCTCGCGCGTCAGCCGGGCCTCCTCCAGCGCATCGCGAATCTGTTTTTCGCGTTGATCGAGGGCCGAGAGGATCGGCTTCCAAGCGACCTTATAGAGGACCAGCGCCACGAGCCCGAAGGTGAGCCACGTGAACCCCATCATCGAGCCGCTGACCTCGACCGGATTGGGCACGCTGGGCGCACCTCCCGCAGGCGGGTGCTCCTGATACGCCGTGCCCGGGGCCGCTGTTTCGTGTGACGAAGTATTCGCCATGGAGAGCAGCCGCGGGGCCTACTTGGCGATCAAGCAGATGACCGCGGCAAAGAGTGCCACGCCTTCGATCAGTGCGGCCGCGATGATCATCGCCCCCTGGATTTTGGGCGCCGCTTCCGGTTGGCGCGCGATTCCTTCCATGGCGGATGCTGCCAATTTGCCGATGCCCAGACTCGCCCCGATGGTGACCAAGCCCGCGCCAATTGCTGCCAGTGTGCCTGTCATGCGTTGTCTCCTTTTTTGTCGATCTCGTTCCTGTTCGATCCCGCTGTGCTAGTGCGCAGGATGATGGACCTGCGCAATAAACATCGCCGAAAGTAGGGTGAAAACGTAAGCCTGCAAAAAGGCCACCAAAATTTCCAGCAGATAGATGGCCAAGGCCAGGCCGATGGCCGGGAAGCCTAACGCGCCATAGGTGACGACCAAGCCGATCAGGGAAAAGACGACCACGTGGCCGGCAAACATATTGGCAAACAAACGGATCGTTAGGGCGAACGTCTTGATAAACATTCCCATGAATTCAATCGGTACCAGGATAATCAGTATGGGCCAGGGTACGCCGTGCGGGATGAAGGCCTGAACGAAGCCGACGAATCCATTTTTATAGATCGCGCCCAAAATCATGACGGCCAGCGTAATCAGCGCGAGGCCCGCCGTGACATTCACATTGCCCGTAGCGGTCGAAAAAAGCGGGATCAGCCCCATCAAGTTGAGGGTGAGGACGAAGAAGAAAAAGGTGCAGAGCAGGGGCGCCATTTTGCGGCCGTCTTCTTCCCCCAGATTTGCGATCGCGATGTTGTCGCGGACGAACTTGACCAGCACTTCGAGCGCATTGGCTATTCCGCGTGGGACCGGGTCGCGCCGACGGAAGGCCAAGCCAAATGTTCCGATCAGCAGGAGACCGCCGATGAGCAACATGACCTGGTGCAGACTGAGCCATGGCGGCAGATGCACCTCCAGGAAGGGCAGGGCCCAGTGGTGGGAATCCATGACATGGTGCATTACGTAGTCCATCACCGCTTCGCTGCGGGTGATGCCCTCATTGACGGCCGCCGCCATGTCAAACCGCCCTTTCCTCAGCCGGCCATACGTTCGCGACCAGGTGAATTTCAGCCAGCATCATCGTGAAGTACATCAGCAACAAACTACAAGCAGTCGGTCCGGGCGGCAATCCCACCTGTACGGCGAGCGCCAACGCGAGCAAGAGGGCGAGGATGCGGGCCAGTCCGCTGCCCAACCCCCATAGCAAGGCCTTATCTGCGCGGTTGTGGAGGAGTGCACGCCGATAACTATGCAGGCCCGCCAAACTCTGAAGAAAACCGAGGCCGGCACCAAATGCCCAGGCGCGGCCGGGCGGCGCCTCGAGCGCGAGCGCCGGCACGGCGGCAGCTAATGCAGCGCCGAGCAATCCTGCGCCAGCGACGATCCATTTGGTTCTATTTCTTCTCATGCTGTCCGTGGTCACTCGGCCTTGGATTGATTTGCCGAACCACCTTCCAACATTCGTATCCGCAATACACGGCTGTCCGGTTTTAACTACCACAGCAACAACTGGTTAGGGTTGTCGATGTCATTACTTTGGTTCTGTGTTTCTGCAAGTAGCTGATCGATAGGCACTTTCTCGAACGGATGAACGCTCAAGACCTGCAAAGTTCTGTGCAAGCTTCCAGGCAGCTTGAGTTGCTTGTGCAGGATCGCAACCATCAGATATACCGCCACGGCAATCCATATCTGGCTCTTCACGGCGTTCGGGCTGTTGCCGTAGAAGTGCTTGATCCGGAGGTTCTGCTTGATCCAGCGGAAGAAGAGTTCGACTCGCCAACGCAGCTTGTAGAGTTGGGCAACGACCAGCGCGGGCAATTCCAGATGATTGGTCAAGAACACCAAGTCGCGACGCGTTTCGTCGTCGAAATAGCGCACCTTGCGCAACGGCCACGGGAACGCACTGCGAGATTTCCTGATGGTCAGCTTTCCGATCTGGTCGCTGCGCAGCCCATCCGTGTAACAGACCGGTCGGGAGACATGGCGCGTGAAGCGGAGATTGTCCTTTGCCCGAGTTACAAAGAAGGCGCCCGCTGCCGACACCAAGGCCAGGCGTACGAAATCCACGTATCCGCGATCCATGATATAGAAGGCACCCGCTTCGAATATCAATTCGTCGAGCCAGCGTACATCGTGCTGGCGGGCCGGGGTGATATCGATGACCGTCGGAATGGGGCCGCGCAAATCGAGTTGCGTATGCATCTTGATCCCCGCCTTGGTGGAGCGGAAGTCGGCCCAACCAAACAGGGTCAGGGACAAATCGATGGTGGTCGAGTCCAGCGCATAAACCGTGTTCTCCAGCTCGACTCCCAGATTCTCGCCGACGTACAAGCGACGAGCCTTGGTCATCAGCCCCATGGCCAGATCGCGCCAGAGTCGCCAGTCGCGGCTCTCGTTCGCGTCGGCCAGTGTCGTGCGCGCAATGGGTTTGGTGAATCCCAAGTGGTAGAGCGTCTCGGCCTTCGCATTGAGGCAGGCCTCGATATCGCGGAGGCTTTCCCGCCATGTCAGTTGAGCAAAGACCATGCAGATGAACTGCTGACGACACCCGAAATGGCGCACGCGCGCGGGGGCATTGTATCGATCGGCAACGCGATCGAGTGTCTGTCGATGGACCAGATCGAGGATCTGTGTCAATACGAAACGACCGGTATTCATGGGGCGGAAGCGTGCCGAAACGTTCCGCCACCTTCAAATGCGTCACACCCCTTTTCCGTCGCAACATCATGTCAATCAACATTTATAAACAACTGATTCGTCCGCTAACCGGACACTGTCTCTTATACACATCT
>DGFE01000155.1:13100-13325 GCA_002391525.1 Competibacteraceae bacterium UBA3908 | reverse complement strand
TTGACTGGAGTCGTTGGAGTTGCTGGCCTGGATGTCGGATGCGCCGCGCGCTGTCAGCGAGAAAAGGCATGATGTTTGCTTTGGATAAGGGCAAAGTCTATATGAAACATCGCTGTCAAGGCGGGGACTTACCATGATGACCATCCGTGATATCAATAAGTTGCCAGAATGCGAGCGGGCGATCACCCGTGCGTCCTATCAATATTACCGCGCTTTGCTGGGCGG
>DGFE01000155.1:1405-12791 GCA_002391525.1 Competibacteraceae bacterium UBA3908 | reverse complement strand
GGATGGTGGACAGCGAACCGTCATCTTCCTTGAGTTCCTTGGCGGGCACATCAGGCGGCGGTCGGGCGCCGTAGTGAACCTTGCCCTCGGCGTCGGTCCAGGTATAAATGTGTTCGGTTGGCTGCACGGCAACCGGATGGGCGTTGAGTTGGACCGCTTCGGCAGCTTGACCTTCGGGCGGACGATTGCCGTAATGTACCCGACCCGAGGCGTCTTTCCAGGTATAGACCGCGTCCTCGGCCCGTACAGACCCGCTTGGCAGCACCAGCAGCAAGGTCAGCAGGCTCGGCAGCCAGCCACCGACGCGCGCGCCGCCCCACGACCGTGAGCGACGCGAACGCGGGCGAAGAGCCTGCTGCTCAGGTGAGCGCTTGCGGCCATTCATTGTCGGGCGCGTCGGCGACGGGAACGATCAGCACCGGGCGCTTCGACAACAGGGTCACCCGGCGCGTGGTCGATCCCAGCAGGTCGGTCCGCAGTCTGGAACCGGTATGCGTACCCATGACGATCAGATCGGCATTAACCTGGTCGGCCTCCCGCAGGATCATATCCGGCGTAAAGCCGCTCACGACCCGGATTTCCGAGATGAGCGGGGTTTGCTCCAGGGTGGAGCCCAGTTCCTCGGCGCAGAATTGTTCGAGCCGCTTGTGAAACTTTTCGAGGGTGCCATGCGTGGTTTGCTCGCGCAGAGTGTCCACGATGTCCGATGGCAAATAGGAATCCAGCAGGAATCGAACTGAATTGCTCAGCGGCTCGACCACATGCAGCAGCACGATTTTGGCGTCGTGCTGCCTGGCCAGGGCGACGGTGAAACGAAACACGGGCCGCGTGTGGCTGCCCAACGCCGTCGTGTACAAAATGGTCTTGATCTGGGGGAACATGGATACGCTCCGAACAGGTTGAAAAAATGCGAAACGGCACGGTCGCGGCAAGCCCAACCCGCCCCGGCGAGCGACAGGCGGCGCGTTCCGATAGCCTAATTCCAATCATGCTCTTCTTGCAATTGGCCTTTGCACGAACCGGTGGGTCGGGGCCGCGAACCATAAAGGGTTTTTCGTCGCTGCCGACAACCTGATTGGACAGCGCCTGTTGACGCGCTGCTTCATGGGTCGGGGATGCCGGCCTGATTCAGCCGGGAGGTTGTCGACATGAAAATCGCCGGTTCGACGGTTCAATTGCGCAGCCAGCATGCCGCGGCCACGCAGCGCGAGGTCAGGGAATCGCTGCGGATGTGGATCGGCGACCGCCGGTCAGCTTTCGAAAGCCCGGATCAGCCGGCATCGCTGGCGCGATTGCAGACGGATTCAGTACGACTCTCGCAGGCTTGCAACGTCCATTGCTGCAAACAGCTTGCGCCGGCGGACGTCGAACCGCAACCGGGCGATGAATCCAGGCTGAAGCTGGGTTGGGCCAAATCCGCGATTGAGGCGTTTTTGTCCGGGAAAACGGGGCGGCGGGGACCGTCCAGCAAATCGATCTGACCGTCTGAATGCATCCGCCGCTTTCGCAAGCGGAATTTCGGCTCAGACTGAACCGGGCCGGGCGATCATCGTGAACTGATTTGAACCGGTTCCCGGTCATGACATTTCAGTCAAACCTTTGTATCTTCAAGTAGTATGAACTTGTCCCATTTCTTGCAAGACACCGTCGCGTGTAGACCGCGACTGGCTGGCCAGGATAATGGGTCATCAATCCGGGTGGAGAGGGCGGTTTGCACGGCCCCGGCCATGGGCCGGATTGTTCAGACCGTTCGCGAGGAGTGAACCCATCATGCAAATGTCCGATGACACCGCCAAAAAATTTCCAAAGCTGCGTTACTACGTGAAGGTCAATATGCCCCAGGTCGCCGAGGTGAATACCATCGTCAACGCCATTCAAAAGCTGGCTGGGAAGACCACCAAGGAAACGATCAAGAACGCCCTGAAATGGGGGCAGGGTCCTACGATCACAGTGGTGAAGGATCTGCGCTGCGGCGGCAAGAAAGCCTACGGTTGCTATAAATGGGGTTCCGACGAATTGCGTATCGACGAGCAACTGGTAAAGGATTTCGAGGCCGGCAAGGGATTGGTGACCATGAAGAATAAGAAAAAAGTCTATCTGGTTGGGGTGACCTTGCTGCACGAACTGACGCACTGGGCCGATGCCCAGGATGGTGTCGATGATGCCGTGCCGGGCGATCCCTCGAATGAAGAGGGTGAAGCTTACGAGAAGGCGGTATATGGCGATGTGTTGGGCTGATGCGGGCGTGGTTTCGGGCGGAGGCATGTGGAGATGAGAAGATCGCTGATCGGTAACGTGCTGCCGCTGCTGTTATTGGCGTTGATGGTCGGGGTCATGCCGGCGTGGGCCGGCGAGGCGGCGAATGCGGCGCAATCCGTACTGCCCAAAAGCCTGAGCCATGTTTCGTTTGCCGGCGCCGACGGCTCGAGTTGCAAAGAGGCGGTCGTGATCAGGAACGCCGCCAACAACGTGGAAGGGGTCGCCGCCGAGAAAGCCTGGATCGCCTGGAAATACCCGAACGCTAAGCTCAAGGGGCAGGCGGTGAGCGGCGTCGGCAACAAAACCTTCGATACCCTGGAAATCGAAACCACCGACGGCAAATCGAAAACGGTTTGCTTCGACATTACCGATTTTTTTGGACAGTGGTGACAAAAGTTGAACCAGCAGCGGTAATTCAAGCCCCTGATTGGAGGAACTTATGAAAATTGCAAACAGTTTTAGAAAAAAGTATCCGAAACTCAGTAAATGGGTTGAGGATAATTTGCCGAAAGTAAAGAAGAAGAAAAAGGTGTGGGACGCCTTTCTGAAGTACAGCGAACTGAGTGAAGGTGATGCCAGTTGCGCCGTAGGATCGGGTCCATTACCCATCTTGCACTCGGAGGTCATGTCAAATGCGAATGGCAAATTTAGAGGCAGCACCGAGCCGAATCACATCTATCTTGCCGAGGAAATCTGCGAGCGATTCGAGAAGAAAGATTCCGGTAAACCGGAAATGCACTTATTGGTCGAATCCACTATACTGCACGAAACGGTGCACTGGGGAGACTGGAAGGATGGAGTGGATCAAGCGGGTGAGGAAGGGAAGAACTTCGAGAAGGAAGCTTACGGCAAGGATATCAACAGATACTGGTAATCCAATCAGATGGAGTCGATAAGTGCAATTACCGACTTGTGTGTGTCATATGGCGGTTTTCTCTTTGCTGATCGGAGGCTTGGTTTTTCCGTTTCAATCATTGGCGGAGAATGAAAAGATGAAACCTTTGAATGCCGAGGATTTTAGCCAGATCGTTCGTCTGATTATCGATCATCCTGATTTACAACAGTATTATCATGCGGAACTGCCGGGCAGAGCGCCGCTGAGGATCTTGAAACAGGAATCGTTCCCCGAAAAACTCCTGTTATCCAAATTTGATGTTCCGGTCGACTATTTGCCAAGGGAGGAAATTCGCGAAGGCGATGAAGCATACCTCGATCTCAAAAAGATCGATCTGGAAAGTGGCAAGATTGTTGTGGAGTTCGAGTATCCAATTGAAGGGGTCGCTGGCAAAGCCGAGTTTGGCAACCAACAGGGTGCGTGGGCCATTCAGCGATTTGAAATCGTCGAGCGATGATTTCCGTCTGGTTGCCGCCGCCCTGCGTGACGGCGGGGGTCAGGCGTCCGTGGCCAGAATCGCCTGTTGCCTGACCGCCTGCCTGGGCTTACCGATTCAACTCCGCCGCGGTATCAGGCGCCAAGTCCGACCAGCCGCCGCGCCTGTGCCACGCCCTCGTCAGCTTCGCCCCACGACTGACGCAAGGCCCGGTTGACGGCGCTGATCACCGCGTTCAGCGAGGCGGTGACGATGTTACTGTCGATGCCGACTCCGAACAGCGAAGGGCCGCCGTCCATGCGGACTTCGACATAGGACACGGCGGTGGCGTTGGCCCCGGCGCCGATGGCGTGCTCGTGGTAGTCCACCACCCGCGCGTCCAGCCCGCAATGCCGGTTCAGGGCATCGGTGAAGGCGTCGATGGGACCGTTGCCCCTGCCGGAAATCAGCCGTTCCCGCCCGCGCTCGCGGATCGTCGCGGTCAGCTTGCGTATCCCGCTGGCGTGGCTGTCGGGAATGGTGCGGTGCTCGACGAAATGGAACGGTTCGGCAGGTTGCAGGTATTCCGCCTCGAACGCCGTCCAGAGGTCGGCGGAGGTCAGTTCCTTGCCGGTGGCGTCGGCGATGGCCTGCACCACTTGGCTGAATTCGATCTGCAGGCGGCGCGGCAGGCGCAAGCCGTGATCCTTCTCCAGCAGATAGGCGATGCCGCCCTTGCCGGACTGGCTGTTGACCCGGATCACCGCCTCGTAGCTGCGGCCCAGATCGGTCGGATCGATGGGCAGATAAGGAACCTCCCAGCGCGGATCGCCGGTCGCCCAACGCCGTTCCTGTGCGGTGAAACCCTTCTTGATGGCGTCCTGATGGGAACCGGAAAAGGCGGTGAAGACCAGATCGCCGGCGTAGGGGTGGCGCGGATGCACCGGGATCTGGTTGCAGTACTCGGCGGTGTGGACGATTTCGTCCATCGCCGAGAAATCCAGGCCCGGATCGATCCCCTGGCTGTAGAGATTCAGGGCCAGCGTCACCAAGTCAACATTGCCGGTGCGCTCGCCGTTGCCGAACAGGCAGCCCTCGACCCGGTCGGCGCCCGCCATCAGCGCCAGTTCGGCGGCGGCGACGGCGGTGCCCCGGTCGTTGTGCGGATGCACGCTGATGACGACGGCGTCGCGGCGCGACAGATGGCGGCAGAACCACTCGATCTGGTCGGCGTAGACGTTGGGCGTCGCCACCTCGACGGTGGCCGGCAGATTGAGGATGGCCTTGCGCTCCGGCGTGGGTTGCCAGATGTCCAATACCGCCTCGCAGACTTCCAGGGCAAAGTCGAGTTCGGTGAAGCAGAAGGTTTCCGGCGAATACTCGAAGATCCAGTCGGTGTCCGGTTGTGCGGCGGCGCATTCGACGAACAGCCGCGCGCCGTGGCGGGCCAGTTCGATCAGACCAGCGCGGTCGAGGCCGAACACCACCTCGCGGAAAATCGGTGCGGTGGCGTTGTAAAGGTGTGGAATGGCGCGCTTCACCCCTTTCAGGCTGGCGAAGGTGCGGCGGATCAGGTCCTCGCGCGACTGGGTGAGCACCTGAATCGCGACGTCGTCCGGCACGCGGCCATCCTCGATCAGGCCACGCACGAAGTCGAAGTCGGTTTGCGAGGCCGAGGGGAAGGCAACTTCGATTTCCTTGAAGCCCATGCGCACCAGCAGATCGAAGTAGCGACGCTTGCGTTCGCCGTCCATCGGCTCGATCAGGGCCTGGTTGCCGTCGCGCAGATCCGAACTGCACCAGCGCGGCGCCTGGGTGAGGGTCCGCGACGGCCATTGCCGATCCGGCAACCGGACGGGCGGGAAAGGGCAATATTTACGGGTGATGTCAGCGTGCATGACAAAATTCCTTTCTCGACGGAGTACGGGGTACGAAGGGTTCAGGATACGAACGCGGCGCGGATCCGGCCGCCGGACCGCCGCTAGGCCCGACGACCGCGGCTTAGTCGCAGTAGAGCGAGGGAGAGGGCAGGCGCGAAAACAGGGCGATAAACGCTGACGGGAGCGCGGGGGGAGGCGGGGCGGGATCGATGGGGATCAGGCATGGGGGCAATCCTTGAAACGGTTCGTGGCGTTGTACGGCGACAGCAAACCCCGGCGCTCCACTCAGGAGGCCGGGCGACTCAGTCGCAGTTCGAACCGTTCACGGGATTGCGTGTTCATGATAAGGTTCAAATTAACCCAATCCTGGACTCCGGGTCAAGCAAGATGTGAATCGTTATCATTTTGGCCAAGTCTTACTTGTTGCTGGAAAAAGGGAAACGGGATGCGGTGGATTGTGCCGGCGCTGTACGTTGCCGGAACTCGGCATGCAACTCGGTTTTCAATTCCTCAATCTGCCTCGGTTCAAATGCGCCGATGACCAGCCGCCGCCAGGACTGACTGGCGCGGGCCAGGGCGGCGAACATCCGTTTGAGGACGGCCCGCTCGCCGAAGGGGTGCGGAATGATTTTGGTTCGGCGGCGTTCCTCGCCGAACAGGCGCAAGCCCAGTGTCCAGTCGGCGTAATCGAGCCGAAAGCGGTCGATGGCCTCCGACGAACCGATCCTTCGTTCTTGCGGATGGCCAGCGCGTCGGGACTCTGTTTCAAGGTGGCGTGGTAGTAGTCGATCACCTGATCCAAGAGCGCCTGGTCGTGGGCGTCCAACCCCAGCGGGGAGACCAGCTTGCGCACCGTGGAGCGTTTGACCGGGATGGAATGCGTGGTGGAATAACCGATTGAGCTATTCGATCCAGCGGCGAAGGCTGCTAAAGAGGGCAACCCTTCCCGCAGCAGTTCGACCGCGTGGCGGAACGACACCCCCTCGGCCTTCATCACCCAGCCGATGACTCCGCCCCCCGCCCCACAGCCGAAGCAGTGCCAGAGGTTTCTGGCCGGTGTCACGACCAGCGACGGCTCCCGGTCCTCGTCAAACGGACATAGCCCCACCCGGTCGACCCCGCGCTGCTTCAAGGCCACCCCCCGCGCCTCGACCAACCGCTCGACCGAGATGTCCTGCTTGAGCCGCTCCAGGTCGGCGTCGGGAATGCTGACCATCGGAACTCCTCCAAAATCGTGTCAAGAAGAATATTGACTCTTATTGGGAGTATTTATATATTCCAATCAGGATTTATTGGCAACCCCTTCCTGGAATCACCCCTTACGCTGTGGCGAGGTCAACATGCACGCAAAATTGGTCGTCATGCAGGACGAAGCGTTACGCAAAGTATTTGGGGCGCGTCTGAAGGGGTTGCGCAAGCAGAAGGGGTGGGCGCAGAAGGAATTGGCCGGCCGGGTCGGTATTCGTTTCCAGCAGCTTAACAAGTACGAGAGCGGACTCAACACTCCGCCCGCCGACATGCTGGTGAAGCTGGCCGACGCCTTGGGCGTGACGGTGGATTATCTGCTGACCGGCAATCCGGTGGAGGATTCGCCGCTGGCCAGTTCGCGCCTGTTCCGGCGCTTCAAGATGCTGGAAGCCTTGAACGCCGACGATCAGGAGACGGTCATCAAGGTTATCGACGCGCTCATCGCCAAGGAGCGCGTGACGGCGGCCCTGACCGCGGTGGACGCGGCGGCGTGACCGAGCCGGAACTGGAGGTCATCTGGGATCCCGTCAAGGCGCGGGCGAATATCGCCAAGCACGGTGTGACCTTCGCGCAGGCGGCGACCGTACTGCTCGATCCACTGGCGCTGACGGTCTTCGACGCGGCGCACAGCGAGGTTGAAGATCGCTGGTTTACCCTGGGCATGAGCAGCGCAGGTAAACTGCTGGCGGTAGCCCATACCTATCAGCCGCTGGGGCCAGCTCGTTTTCGGGCGCGCCTGATTTCGGCGCGGGAAGCCACCCGCCGCGAACGGGTGCAGTACGAGAATGAAGCACCTTGATAGCATGGCGGATCACGCCACAAAGGCGAAAAGAGGCGACTCGATGAACCAGAACCTAGCCGATCCAGACGACGAGATGCCCACTGAGATCGACTTCTCCAGAGGAACACGCGGCCAGTTCTTCCGGCCCGGCATGACATTGAACCTGCCGGTCTACCTGGATGCGCCGGTGCAGGCCCGCCTCGCCGCCCTGGCCGAGGCCAAGGGCGTGGAGTTCTCGACCTTGATTAACGAGTTGCTGAAAAAAGACCTCGAACTGATCGACGTGGTGCGGTAGCGACCACTCCAGGCGGCGTCCGAGTGAAAGCAGTCCGCCGCAGTCGGCCAGGCACGGCCCAAGGGTCGCCGGTGCGGGCGGCTGCGCCGCCGCACGGCTTTCCCCCCTTGGGCCGACGCAACCACCGGCGGGCAGCAAGGTCACTCCTTCGGCAGCTCTGGGCGCGGCGCCCCGCGGGGCGCCGCGCCGACCGGACCCGTGCCCTCCTGGCCCGCCTCCATGCCCGAATTGCCATGGTTGAATTATTTGAGCGCTGCGCCGACCGGACCTGTGCCCTCCTGGCCCGCCGCGTCGCTCCCGGCGGAACGGAGAAGCCGCTACAGCCCAATAAAAAAGGCCGCGTTCGGTGGCCCTCGCTCTTCGGTAGAAATCCTCATCCCGGCGGATTACGCTGCGCCAATCCGCCTTACGAGCTAAGTATCGGGTCCCGCCAGATTATGTTGATACTTGGAGTTGTCGTCTGCTGAAATCGCGACGGTTCCTGGATAACTTGATCGTTGCCCTACGCCGGAGGCCCTGGTGGAGATTCGCCGGCACGCCAACGCCACCACCACGCCCAAGCAACGGGCCTACCTCCAGCACTCGTCGCGCCCGGTAGCCGAGCTGGCGGTGGAATTGGGGGTGAGCGAAACCACCATTCGTCGCTGGCGAGTGCGGGACACGGTCCAGGACCACCCGCACACGCCGCGCCGGCTGGCCACGATGCTGACGCCGCTGCAAGAGTACGTCGTGGTCGAACTGCGCAAGCTGTTGTTGCTGCCACTGGACGACCTGCTGGTGGTGGCCCGCGAGTTCGTTTGCCCCGCGCTGTCGCGCTCGGCGCTGGATCGCTGCCTGCGCCGCCACGGCGTCGCCCGCCTAGCCGACCTGCTGCCCGAGGCGGAGGGGAAACCGCCGCTGCCCAAGACCTTTCAGGATTACGAGCCGGGCTTCGTGCCCGTGGATGTGAAGTATTTGCCGAAGATGCCGGACGAGGCCGAGCGCCGCTGCCTGTTCGCGGCCATCGACCGGGCCAGCCGCTGGGTGTCTTTCGAGATCCAACCGGACAAAACCGCCGCCACCGCCGCCGGCTTCCTGGAGCGCCTCCGGGCCAAGGCCCCGTTTCGCCTCCGCACCGTCCTCACTGATAGCGGCCAGGCGTTCACCGACCGCTTTGGCGCCACCGGCGAGCGCCAGCCCACCGGCCAGCACGCCTTCGATCAAACCTGCGCCCAACACGGCATCGACCACCGGTTGATCAAACCCAAACACCCACAAACCAACGGCATGATCGAGCGCCGCAATGGTCGCGTCGCCGAGGTGTTGAAAACCACAACGTTCGCCTCCGCCCGTCACCTGGAAACCACCTTGCAACGCTATCTCCATCTCTATAATCACCACATCCCACAAAAGAATCTCGGGCATGTCACTCCAATCGCCAAATTGAAGGACTACTACCAGCTGAAATCCACACTCTTCAAAATAGACCTATTAATCATCCGAGACTTGACAAATGGTGACAGGTGCTCTGACAAAGGAGAACTAAAAATCGTCATAAATTTCGAAAAAAAAAGCCTTGACATATGAAGTCCACTTCAGTTGAACCATACAGCACGGAAGGAGCAGTGCAGTGTATTTTCCAATTGCGAGCCATGAAAGGCGGTGAAAAACCTTTTATGACTCCCCTAATAATATAGCCGGAAATAGCTGGAGGATGATTATGAATCAGTACATAGATGTTCTCTCCCCAATGATCAGTGACGTTTCGGAGCGGTGGCTCGCCAACCGCTGTTTCGGTGAGGCCGAAACCATCAGTGATCGCGCACATGACGTGACCTACGGCGATCAACGTGGCGCTGGGAATGCCGGGTGCGACACCGGTGGTTCTGACGGTGGCGGCGGCAACTGCGGATCCGGTTGCGACTCGGGGGGGTGCGGCTGCTATTGACGATATCAGGCCGGGCGACCCGTTATTGTCGCCCGACCCCAGCGCCAGTAACAGCGGCGTCCACATTCTTATGCGTTTTAAACAGTCGAAACAACCGGGTGCGTTCGGGCAGGTGGGGAAACAGCGGTTGGTAATCTTGTGTCAACCAGCGATAGAACGCGCGATTATCCACCTCCTGCAAAGCGTGCAAGACTCCCAGGGTCACCACTTCGCTGGGCCCACCGCCTGCGAATTCTTGGTAAGGCGTACATCTGATCGTCGATCCGACAAAACAGGTCCGCAATAAAGTCGATCATGGTCATGGCCGCGCTCCTCATTACCGTCAACCGTCGAACGCTACGAGGCTGACATGAGGGCGGCCGTGACCGCTTCAACCTAAAAAACTAGTACCAAAGGTTAGGGAAGATATTCGTTGCGTTGAATCCCCGCTGCTGAGAATCTAATAGTATCTAATTGATAAATTACATATTTCTGTCCCAACCAGCTAACCATACAGATTGAGAGAGCACTATGCAAACCCGAGGTGAACCTAGCGTACCGAGTGGCGTACTCTCACGTCACACTGCAGTTACAGTCATACGTTCTGAAACTGGTAAAGCGCTTATCATCACACCAAACCGTAGTTTCTTGCTTGACCCAGCGGATGAGGTTGTCAATGACATTTTGGATTCTTTGGATGCAAACAAAACCATTGATCCAGAGCGAATCGGAGCTTCTAGTAGCGAGAAAGCAAAGCAACTCCTAGCGTGGCTCCATAATGAGAAAATCTTGACTCGTGAACGAGCTTCTACATCTGATAGTTTTTCCTCAATAGTTGCGTTCCTTGGCAGTAAGGATTCCACAACTCCATATCGTGTGTATATCGAAGGCGAGGGCCACCTCGCGACCCAAGTTCGAGAGTTGGTGTCAATATCTGGCATACCTGTCGTAACAACGAGCCAGGATGCCATCTGGATCGTCGCCGAAGATCAAGAAGATCAGCATAAGCTGCTTGAGGCCAATCGACGTTTAGTTAATAACGGCGCGAAAGGTTTTTTTGTTTCGGTCTCGGGTGCGTGCATGCGCCTTGGACCGACAATTATTGCTCGTCAGACAGCATGTTTTGAGTGCTTCCACAAACGTGCGTTCGCTTCCGTTGCTCGGCCAGAGATCTGGAACCTCCTGCAGCGGGCAAATTCCGAATTAACGGCAGACAATACATCTAGCCCAGCGTTAATCTGTATAGCTGCTGGCTTAGCAGCTGTGCAAGCCATTAAGCTTGCTTGGGGTGTGAGGTCTGATATAGGGATCAATCAAATTATCGAAGTGAGCGCACTTGATTTTACTTTTACTCGCGCACCTGTATTAAAGCTACCACGATGCGAGGTCTGTGGTAAATCGGATTTGGCTCGTCAAACTTACGCATTAACCCCAAACACCTATAAACACAGAGATCAGTAACACATAGATCGGTTGAACGGTTGACAAGTAAATCATGTCAAAAATCCGCTCCATAATCAAGCAACTCGTGCATCCTCTGTGTGGTGTTGTTCGTAATCTTAGTATTGTCGAGTTGCCGCCAGGCATTCCTCCAATCTTCATTTTCCGAGGCGAGCTGGCTGCCCCCTTCCACTTTACTCGTGGTGGTAGGGCTATTCGAACATCATCCGAGTTTCCTCGGATCACAGGTGTTGGAGTAACCAAAGA
>DGFE01000155.1:766-1179 GCA_002391525.1 Competibacteraceae bacterium UBA3908 | reverse complement strand
ACAGGTGTTGGAGTAACCAAAGAAGGCGCTCTCTGGTCTTTCGTCGGCGAGGCAGTAGAGCGCTACGCTGCCTCAACATTCACTGAAGATCGAACGATCTGGAGCAATTACGAGTCAATCAGCCAACGCGCAATCGATCCTCGGCTTTGGATCGGGTACACGCCTGAGCAGTACAGTGCGAAGCTCCCGCTTCTGCCATTTGATCCAAAAGCCGAAATACGTTGGGTTGAGGGAATCTCACTCCTAGATGGCACTTCCGTCCTAGTCCCGGCGAGCTGTGTCTGGCTTCGGATCAAAGACATGGTACCGAGCGAACAATTCATTCAACCGGTTTCAACCGGCCTCGCGGCGGGAACATCGTTGGCGCAGGCTGCGGTTTCGGGCCTCTTTGAACTCCTTGAAAGAGATGCCTT
>DGFE01000155.1:0-647 GCA_002391525.1 Competibacteraceae bacterium UBA3908 | reverse complement strand
TGCCTTCGCGAACTACTGGATGCTGGGCGTTGCGCCACCACAATTGCCAATCTCCTCTCTGGCCGACGACCAACTGCCGGAAGTCGTCTCTCAGTTATTTGAGGGGAATTCATTGAACATCACCTTATATGACATCAGAGTCGACGTAGATATTCCCTGTGTCCTCGCTAAGGCATCTCTTCCAGGACCTAACCAAGGCTTCGCGCTTGGCGCAAGTGCAGCACCCGACTATACAACTGCAGCCATCAAAGCCACAATCGAGGCTTTCCACATTTTCTTATCGATGCAAACGACAAAGCGCAATAATCCCGAACCCTTATCTCTATCTGAGATACGTAGCTTCATAGATCACGGTCGATACTATTACGAGCACCCCGCGGAGGCTGAGTTCTTCTTCAACAACCCCAATGTCTCAACAACAACAGATGCCCACAACTCCGAACTCTCGACTGCTGCGCATTTGGGACATCGGCATCTTCTTGGCAATCTTGTACAACGGATAACAGAACGAGGTTTTGATCCAATTTTGGTTGACCTAACCCTACCCGACATTGATGTGCTTGGGTTGAAGGTTGTTCGGTGCCTTATTCCTGGCCTCCAACCTATCACTGCCGGTTACAACTTGACTCCTCATGACCTTCGCCGCG
>DGFE01000075.1 GCA_002391525.1 Competibacteraceae bacterium UBA3908 | reverse complement strand
GAGGGATTGCCCGAACTGCGCATGGCGGTCAATCTGTCGCCGCGACAGTGCGTCGATCCGGAATTGCCCGGACGGGTTGCCGCGATCCTGTCGGAAACCGGGTTAAGGGCGGATTTGCTGGAGCTCGAGATCACCGAAAACCTCCTGATGAAGGAGGACGTGTTGGATATTTTGAAGGCGCTCAAGCGATTGGGCGTTCAGTTGAGCATCGATGACTTTGGCACCGGCTATTCCAACCTCGGCTATTTGCAGCGGTTTCCGATTGACCGGCTGAAGATCGACAAGTCCTTCGTCCAGGACATCGACCATAAGAGCGATCAGGACGCGATTGCCGCGGCCGTCATCGCCATGGCGCGCAGTCTGCGGCTGGACGTTATTGCCGAGGGCGTGGAAACGGACGCCCAATTGGATTTTTTGCGGGGGCTGGATTGCGACGAGATGCAGGGCTATTACTTCAGCCGTCCGCATTCTTCCGAACGGCTGGGTTCGATATTGCGGGATTATTTCGACTGCGGCGGCGTCATGGAGTGGCGCGATTCCCGCCCGCTGATCCTGCTGGACAACGATCCACAAACGCTGGCGGTATTGCGGCGCGTCTCGTTGCGAGCCGGGGAGCGTTTGTTGGCGGTGCGCTCCACCCGGGAAGCGCTGGCGCTGATCGTGGATAATCCGGCGGCGGTGGTGTTTTGGAATCCGGCGTGCTCCAGCGACGACGACATGGCGTTTCCGCGCCATCTGCGCGAGCGGTATCCCGACGCGGTTTGCATCGTCCTGGTCGACGCCGGTTCGGACGCCGGCGCCGGGCTTGGCAAAACCGGCGCCGCGGCCTGGTCGCGGACCCTCGCCAAACCGTTGTCGCCGCAGGCCGTCTGGACGGTCATGCGGGCGGCCTTGGAGGGGTCGAAACCCCGTTGACCAGTGGCGCGTCCACCGGCCGTACCGGCTTCATCCGCGCCCCGAGGGTGGAGACAGGCTCCGGCAAACCCAGCCGGCGGGTGTAGATGGTGGCGTATTCCAGCACGCGCAGCACGTAGCTCCGGGTTTCCTGATAGGGGATCGTTTCCGCCCAAACGTCGGCTGGCACGGGCGCGCGGGCCGGCAACCATTGCGCGACCTTGTTGGGTCCGGCGTTGTAGGCGGCGGTGGCCAGCACCGGATTGTCCTGCAAGCGTTCCAGGATCCGCCGCAGGTAATGGACGCCGTAGCGGATGTTGGCGTCGGCCTGCAACAGCCGGGCGGGCGCGTCGGCGGTGGCATCCCGCAATTCTCCGGCGATCTCCCGGCCGGTGGCGGGCATGATCTGCATCAGCCCCAGCGCGCCCGCCGGCGAGCGGGCATCGGGCCGGAAACCGCTTTCCTGGCGGATGACGGCGTAGACCCAGGCCGGGTCCAGCGCGCTGGCGCGGGCGTTGTTCACCACGCCGTCCCGATAGGCCAGCGGAAAGCGCAGCTCCAGATCGTCCCAGTACTCGGCCCGCGCGAGGGTGGCGATGGCCTGATGGTGCCAATCCCAGCGATGGGCCAACAGCGCGGCCTGCTGGAGCGTCGGGCCATCGAATCCCCGGATGGCCAGCCGCCATTCGGCCGCGGCTTCCGGTTCGCGGCCCAGCACGTACAGTTCCCGGGCGCGTTGCAAACCGGGAGACCGTCGCAGCAGCGCATCCAGTTCGGTCGGCGCGATTCGCAGCGGGGCGTCGGGAATGGCGTAGGGGAGGCCAAGCCGGTCGGCGGCCAGAAAACCGTGATAATCCCGCTGGCCGGCGATGGCGCGATAAACCTGCCGGGCTTCCTCGGTTCGACCCAGCTCCTCCAGCGCCCGACCCCGCCAGTACCGCCAGCGCGGGCTGTCCCGTTCCGGGTCGGACAAGCGGTCCAGCCAGCGCAGGGCCGCCGGCCAGTCGCCCTGTCGCAGGCAGACCCGCACCCGCCATTCCCGCACCGCGCCATCCGCCACCGAATCCGGCAGCGCGCTCAGCCGCGCCAGCGCGCTCGGGTGGTGGTCGCTGGCGATCCACAGGGCCAGCAGCCGTTCCGCCTCCGCCAGCCGGGACGCGAGCGCTGGGCGACGCTGCTTGAGGGTGTCGAGCGCCGCCGCCGCACCGGGCGCGTCCCGCCTGCCCCAGCGTTGCAGGCCATCGCTCAGGATCGCCGCGATGCGCGGATCGTCGGCCTGGAAGCGCGAATCGTCCAGGATCCGTTGCGGATTCTCGGCGACGGCCAGCCAGGCATCGGCCAGCGCCTGGTCCGCGACCGGCAGCTCGGCGCGCAGGGCGCGCGCCAGCCCCAGGCCGCGGCTGGCCATCGCCAGGGCGAATCGCCGCCAGAGCAACGCGGGGGACGGACCGCCCTGGGTCCGCCAGGCGGCGATCACCGGATCGCAGGCGGTCGGCAGCGATTCGCCGCGCAGCCAGGTATCGGCGAAGTCGCGCAACGCCGCTTCGGTCTGACCGGCGTGCAGCAGGGCTTGCCGCCGCCAGCAGTCGAAGGTCGGGTCGCGGGTGGGGACGGCGTCGCGCAGATAGTCGTCCCAGCGCCCGGCGTCGGCCAGTCGCCGCAGCCAGGCGTTGCGCAACTGTCCGGCCAGCGGCGAATCGCCATGGCGTTGCAGAAAATCCCGAACCTCGGCGGCAGGCAGTTCCGGCAGCCGGCGCGACAGCTCCCGATAGCGCAGGTAGGGATAGAGCGGATAGGCGAGGAGCGGGCCGTAGTCGATTGGAACGCCGCTTTGCAGCGATTGGTCGACGGACTGAAAAACCTCGCGCCAGGCTTGCAGCGATTCCGTCGCGCCGACGTCGCCGGCGAGGGCGAGGGCGAGAATGGCGCCGGAAAGCGCGCGCCACTGCCGCGGTGAATTCCGACCGCCGCCGGCGGAGGTTCTGGCGGCGGTCGTATAACGGGCGCCGCGCGGGGAACGGCGATGGATCATGCAACCGTTACTTGTCGTTGCCCGCGAACAGGGACTGTCTCTTATACACATCTCCGATCCCACGAGACCGTACTAGAGCCCGGATGCCGTCGGCTGCGTGCTGAGAAATCTAGGTAGT
>DGFE01000225.1 GCA_002391525.1 Competibacteraceae bacterium UBA3908 | reverse complement strand
AGATGTGTGGGGTGGAGCTGTTGGGGCCGGTCCCCGCGCCGATGGAACGCCGCGCGGGCCGCTATCGCGCCCAACTGTTGCTGCAGGCCGCGCAACGCCAGCCACTCCACCGCCTTCTCGAGGCGTGGGTCGCGCGTTTGTGGGCGCAACGTCACGAGCACCGCGTCCGCTGGTCGCTCGACGTCGATCCCCTGGAGCTTTACTGACTGAAGGTCACGATCACGTTCCCCCGGTCGCGCCCGATTCCGACCCGGCCCGGCCCTCCGACCGGCCCGCGCCGGCGGAAAATGGCGCCCTCGACAACCCGCTCGAAAAAATTTTCAAGCAATTGAAAAAATAACCAAAGGCCGGAACCTTTACTTAACGGGAGAGGCAACTAGAATTTTGTGTGCTTGCGTGCTCTTCGCACAGCCAATCAACCACTAGAGGAAATGACGGGAATGGGTCGGCCTGGGCAACTGGTCCGGGAAACACCGGTTCGCCGGCGGCCGCCAGGCAACGAGTTCGGCCCACTTCGCGTTCATGCCACCTTCCACCCTTGTCTTTGGGAAACAACGATGCAACAAGACCTGGTTCACAAGGTAAAAAGCAATCCCAAATACCATGAGCTGGTATCGAAACGCGCCAGTTTCAGCTGGTTCATGGCGATTCTGATGCTGGTGATCTATTACGGCTTCATCCTGATCATCGCCTATGCTCCCAAGTTCCTGGCCCAGCCGATAGGGGCGGGCTGGACCATGACCATCGGCATTCCGATTGGCGTCGGGGTGATCGTCGCCGCCTTCATTCTGACGGGGGTTTTCATCCATCGTGCCAATACCGTATTCGACGAGCTGAACAACCAGATCAAGGAGGAAGTCCTATGAGATTGCTTCCCGCCACTCTCGCCACGCCCCTGTCGCTGCTGGCGAGCAGCGCCTTCGCCCAGCAGGCGGCCGCGCCCGCCGTGCAGAAATCGCTCAACATCCCGGCCATCGTAATGTTCCTCATCTTCGTGGCCGTGACCCTGGGCATCACCTACTGGGCCGCGCAGCGCACCAAGACCGCCAAGGACTTCTACGCGGCGGGCGGCGGTCTCAGCGGCCTGCAGAACGGCTTCGCCATCGCCGGCGACTACATGTCGGCGGCCTCCTTCCTGGGTATCGCCGGCCTGGTCTACACCGCCGGCTTCGACGGCCTGATCTACTCGGTCGGCTGGCTGGTCGGCTGGCCGCTGATCATGTTCATGATCGCGGAACAGCTCAAGAACCTGGGCAAATACACCTATGCCGACGTCGTGTCCTACCGCTTGCAGCGAGTGCCGATGCGCACCCTGGCGGCGACCGGCTCGATGGTGGTGGTGATCCTGTACCTGATCGGGCAGATGGTGGGCGCCGGCAAGCTGATCCAGACCCTGTTCGGCCTGGACTACACCTACGCTTGCGTCATCGTCGGCTTTCTGATGATCACCTACGTGATGTTCGGCGGCATGATCGCCACCTCCTGGGTGCAAATCATCAAAGCCTGTCTGTTGCTCGGCGGCGCGACCCTGATCGCCATCCTGTGCCTGTGGCACTTCGGCTTCAGCCCCGAGGAAATGTTCAAGCAGGCCACCATCGTGCGGGGTTCGGCGGAAGCGCCCAATCTGGCGATCATGGGACCGGGAACCCTGGTCACCAAACCGCTCGATGCAATATCCCTGGGCATGGCGCTGATGTTCGGCACCGCCGGCCTGCCGCATATTTTGATGCGCTTCTTCACCGTGCCCGACGCCAAGCAGGCCCGGCGCTCGGTGTTCTACGCCACCGGCTTCATCGGTTATTTTTATATCCTGACCTTCATCATCGGCTTCAGCGCCATCGTCTTCATCACCAAGAATCCGGACTTCCTGGGGCCCGACGGCAAGATCCTCAACGGCAGCAACATGGCGGCCATCCACACCTCGGCCTTCGTGGGCGGCGACTTGATGCTGGGCTTCATCTCCGCCGTCGCCTTCGCCACCATTCTGGCGGTGGTGTCGGGCCTGACCCTGGCCGGCGCCTCGGCCATCTCCCACGACCTCTACGCCAACGTGTTCGCCCACGGCAGGGCCAACGAGCAGCAGGAAGTGTTCGTGTCCAAGATCGCCACGGTGTGCCTGGGCATTGTCGCCGTCTTGCTCGGCATCGCCTTCGAGCATCAGAACGTGGCCTTCCTGGTCGGCCTGACCTTCGCGGTGGCGGCCAGCACCAACTTCCCGATCCTGTTCATGTCGATTTTCTGGTCGAAAATGACCACCCGCGGCGCCCTGATCGGCGGCGCCATCGGCCTGATCACGGCGGTGGTGCTGGTCATTATCGGCCCCACGGTCTGGGAAGAGGTGCTGGGCTACGCCAAGGGCTCGGCGCCGTTCCCGTCCAAGTATCCGGCCATCGTCTCGGTGACCGCGGCCTTCGTCGGCATCTGGCTGTTCTCCATCCTGGACAACAGCGAGCAGGCCAGGCAGGAACATGCGGCGTATGAAGCGCAGGATGTCCGCTGCCAGACCGGTATCGGCGCGGAGGGCGCGGCCAGCCACTAGGCGATTCGCGACGTTCCGGGATCGGGCCAGCCGCTCCGGCCAGCCATCCCGGTCCGCGCGAATCCTGCTAACATACCCCCTCGCCAGCGCCCGCTGCGTGGGGGTTTTCTTTTGGCGCAACCGAACGGAACAGCCGTGACCACCCTGGATCAACTGGATCAAAAAACATTCCTCGCGCATCTGCATCCGTTCAGCCAGCTGCCGGAACCGGAACTGGAACGGCTGGCCGCGGCGCTGACGGTCGGTCACTTCCACACCGGCGAGATCCTGCTGAAAACCGGGGAAACCCCGGTTTGCCTGTACCTCGTCATCGACGGCGCGGTCTGGGAAGTGGACGACGAGCAAACCGTTTCGTCCCGCGCGGACCAGGGCGCCTTCGACGCCCTCAAGCGCGACGGCCAGGCGCTGATGTGCGTGATCGCGCCCTACACCGCCGAGGACGTGTTCGATGTTCGGGCGTTGCTGGAGGGCGTCAGCAAACACACCTTCGTGGTCGGTGAACCCACCCGCTGCTACCGCCTGCCGCGCGAAATCTTCCTGCAAGCCGTCCGCGCTTATCCGGCGCTGGCCAACGCCTACAGCCAGAAGATTTCCCAACGGCTGGCGGCGCTGCGCGGCCCCGAGGAAACCCAGGAACTGGCCGCGTTCACGGTCGCCCGGGTTCAGGACGCCTATATCCATCCGCCCACGTTCGTGGCCGCCGACACCTCCATCCACGAAGCCGCGTTGGCGATGAAAGCGGGCAAAACCAACTCGCTGCTGGTCAAGCGCGGCGACGAGATCGGGATCGTCACCGCCACCGACCTGCGGGAGGCCGCCATCATCCAGCGGCGGTCGGTGGACGCGCCGGTCGGGCCGCTCGCCACCTACGAACTGATCGGCATGGCGCCGAACGACTTTTTGTTCAACGCCCTGTTGCGGATGACCCGCCACAACATCAACCGGCTGGTGATCCGCGATGGCGCGACCATTCACGGCATCCTGGAACAGATCGACCTGCTGAGCTATCTCTCCAACCACTCGCACCTGATCGCCCTGCAAATCGAGCGGGCCGTTTCCAGGGACGATCTGAAATGGGCCAGCCGCGATCTGGTCAACGTGATCCGCGACCTGCACGCCAAGGGCATCAAGATTCGCTACATCATGCAACTGGTGTCGGAGCTGAACAAAAAGGTGCTGCGCAAGCTGTTCGAGCTGCTGGCGCCGCCGGAGCTGCTGGAAAATTCCTGCCTGCTGGTGCTCGGCAGCGAAGGGCGCGAGGAACAGGTGCTGAAAACCGACCAGGACAACGCCATCATCCTGCGCGACGGCTTCACCTGTCCCGAACTGGAACGGGTCACCCGGGAATTCACCGAGGGCCTGCTCGAGTTCGGCTATCCCCGCTGCCCCGGCGACATCATGGTGTCGAACCCGTACTGGGCCAAATCGGTCACGGCGTTCAAGGACGAACTGTTCCAATGGATCGTCCATCCCACCCGCGACTCCTTCCTCCAGTTCGCCATCTTCTGCGACGCCATCGCGGTGGCCGGCGACGACAATCTGCTCCGACACGTCAAGGACCGCATGTATCGCCTGCTCGGCGACCACCGCTCCTTCTACAGCCAGTTCGCCAAGAGCACGGTGGCGTTCGAAACGCCGCTGGGCTTCTTCACCAACTTCGTGCTCGAAAAAAACCGCGACGAGCTGGACATCAAGAAAGGCGGCATCTTCCCCATCGTCCACGGCATCCGCAGCCTGGCGCTGGAATACCGGCTGCCGCAGACCAATACCGTGGAGCGCATCACCGCGCTGAGCCAGCGCAACCTGTTCCAGCCGTCGTTCGGCGTCGAATTGATCGAGGCGTTCGCCTACATGTCCACCCTGCGGACCAAGGCCGGCCTGCGGAAGATCGAGCAGGGACTGCCGCAGGACAACTACCTGAATCCCAAGGAACTCAACAAGCTGGAACGGGAGCTGCTGCGCGATTCGTTCAAGATCGTCAACGAATTCAAGAAATTCATCGGCTACCACTTCAAACTCGGAATGATCAGTTGATCGGCAAACCCCGACCGAAGGCTTTCCCTTGAAAACGCATCTGCACGCACTCGTCACCGAGGCTCTCCTGCGCCTGTGGCGGCAGGATCTGCTGTCCGACGCCCCGCCGACGGACATCCCGCTGGAACGCACCCGCGACCGGGCGCACGGCGATTTCGCCAGCGCCATCGCGCTGGTCCTGGCCAAAACCGCCCGCCGCAAGCCGCGTGAACTGGCCGAGCGGATCGTCGATGCCCTGCCGAATTCCGACCATGTCGCCAAGGTGGAGATCGCCGGCCCCGGTTTCATCAACTTCTTCCTGGCGCCAGCCGCCTATCACGCGGTGGTCAACGAAATCCTCGAGCGCGGCGACGCCTTTGGCCGAAGCGAGCTCGGTGGTGGCCAGCGGGTGCAGGTGGAATTCGTCTCCGCCAACCCGACCGGCCCGCTGCACGTCGGCCACGGTCGCGGCGCGGCCTTCGGCGCCACCGTCGCCAATCTGCTGGAGGCGGTCGGCTACCGGGTTCACCGGGAATACTATGTGAACGATGCCGGCCGGCAGATGAACATCCTGGCCACCAGCATCTGGTTGCGCTATCTGGAACATTGCGGCGAACGGCTCCGCTTTCCCAGCAACGGCTACCGGGGCGCCTACGTGCGCTCTTATACACATCT
>DGFE01000186.1 GCA_002391525.1 Competibacteraceae bacterium UBA3908 | reverse complement strand
GGGCATCACCCACGCGCCGTTCAACGATCTCGCCGCCTTGGCCGAGACCATTTCCGAACGGACCTGCGCGGTGATCCTGGAACCGGTGCAGGGCGAAGGCGGCGTCACCAGCGCTACCCCGGAATTCCTGCAAGGCGTGCGCGAACTGTGCGACCGCCACCGGGCGCTGCTGATCTTCGACGAAGTACAGTGCGGCAACGGGCGTACCGGGCATCTCTACGCCTACATGGGCTATGGCGTCACGCCCGACATCCTGACCACCGCCAAGGCCCTCGGCGGCGGCTTTCCGATCAGCGCCATGCTGACCACCTCCACCATCGCCGCCAGCCTCGACGTCGGCAGCCACGGCACCACCTACGGCGGCAATCCGCTGGGCTGCGCGGTCGCCGGCGCGGCCCTGGAACTGCTCAGCGACCCCGAGCTGCTGGCCGGCGTACACCGCAAGCACGAGGTGTTCATGGCCGGGCTGCGCCACATCAACCAGCGGTTCGGCCTGTTCCGGGACCTGCGCGGCAAGGGACTGTTGCTCGGTTGCGAACTGGTCGAATCCTGGCAGGGCCGAAGCCGGGAGTTCATCAAGGCCGCGCTGGACGAAGGCGTGCTGGTATTGGTAGCCGGACCGGACGTGATCCGGCTGGCCCCGTCGCTGATCATCCCCGACGACCTGATCGAGCAAGGCTTGCGGCGTTTCGAGCGGGCCATTGCCCGACTGTGCTCCCCATCCGCTCCCTAGGCGAGGAGTTGGCTGATGAAACGCGACAAAGTGGAACCGGTGCAGGTCGAATGCCCGCAATGCCGGCACACCGAGATCATCTACATCCCCATCGAGGAGATGCCGCGCTGCCCCAAATGCGGCATCCGCATGGTGATCAGGGAACTGCTGGACGAGGGCAAATCGACCTGAACCGCGGTCGAGGTGTTTTTCCATTCAAAATCAAAATTGCACTATTATTACAAAGGTTCCGGCTGGCCGTTCGCGACCGGGGTTTTGTCTCGCTCTTCTTCCAATACCGTTCTGATACCCAGGAGTTACCGCATGAAAACCCGTCTGGTCGCGCTCGCCGCCCTTGCCCTGTTCGGCCTGAGCTTGTCGCCCGCCTGGGCCGGCAAGCTGGAACAAATCAAAAAGGACGGGCTGCGGGTTTGCCTGGAGCCGGCCTACATGCCGTTCGAGATGACCGACAAGCGCGGCCAGATCATCGGCTTCGACCCCGATCTGGCCGCGCTGATGGCCAAGGAACTGGGCGCTCCCAAGCTGGAACTGGTCAGCACCGCCTGGGACGGCATCATCCCGGCGCTGCTGACCAACAAGTGTGACATCATCATGAGCGGCATGACCATCACCGACGAGCGCAAGCAGAAGGTGGATTTCTCCGAGCCCTACATGCTGATCGGCCAGACGGTGCTGCTGCGCAAGGATCTGGCCGACAAGGTCAAATCCCACAAGGATCTCAACAAGCCCGAGTACAAGATCGCCTCCAAGCTGGGCACCACCGGTGAAATCGCCGCCAAGAAACTCATCCCCAAGGCGAAATACTTTTCCTATGAAACCGAGGCGGAAGGGGTGATGGAAGTGGTCAACGGCAAGGTGGACGCCTTCATTTACGACGCCCCCTACAACCTGGTCGCCAACGTCCAGCGCGGCGAGGGCAGGCTGGTGTTCCTGGATCAACCGTTCACCGACGAGCCCATCGGCTGGGCCATCGCCAAGGGCGATCCCGAATTTCTCAAGGCGCTCAACGGTTTCCTGGCCAGGATCAAGCAGGACGGCACGCACGAAAAGCTGCACCAGAAGTGGTTCAAGAACACGGACTGGCTGAAAGACGTGCAATAAGCCGTGCCTCTGAAACGACATTCCGTCCAGTGGCCCTGGCAGGCGTTGCTGGCCGTCATCCTGCTGGGGCTGGCGACCGGCCTGTGGGTGGCGACCAAGCGGGTCAACTACGAGTGGCGCTGGGAACGGGTGCCACAATATTTCGCCTATCGGGCCGAGGCATCGCAAACCGCGCCCGTCGCCGGCACGGTGCGAGGGATCAGCACCGACGGCGCGTACAGCCGGGTGGAAATCGTCCCGGAAGACGGCGGTCCGTCGGTCACGGTCGCGGTCGAAACCGACACGCTGAAGGTCAAGGCCGGCGATCCGGTCGCCGAGGGCGACGACATCGGCGCGGAACGACATTGGAAAATCGGCCCCCTGACCTGGGGCTTGTGGGTCACCATCTGGATTTCCTTCGTCTCCGGCTTCATCGGGCTGATCATCGGCCTGGTTACGGGACTGTGCCGGCTATCCCCCAATCCCACCCTGCGCGGCCTGGCGGTGCTGTACATCGAACTGATTCGGGGCACGCCGCTACTGGTGCAAATCTTCATCTTCTATTTCTTCATCGGCACCGTGTTGAACTTGGACCGGATCGTGGCGGGCGTGGGCGCGCTGGCGCTGTTCGTCGGCGCCTACATCGCGGAAATCATCCGCGCCGGCATTCAGTCCATCGCCAAGGGTCAGACCGAGGCGGCGCGTTCGCTGGGAATGAGCACGACCGAGACCATGATCCATATCGTGCTGCCGCAAGCCTTCAAGCGGGTATTGCCGCCGCTGGCCGGGCAGTTCATCAGCCTGATCAAGGATTCCTCGCTGGTTTCGGTCATCGCCATCACCGATCTGACCAAGAGCGGGCGGGAGATCATCACCTCCAGTTTCGCCACCTTCGAGATTTGGTTCACGGTCGCCCTGCTCTATCTGCTGGTGACTTCGCTGCTCTCGCAATTACTCTTCTGGCTGGAACGGAGGTTCGCCCGCAGTGATTGAGGTCAAGAATCTGATCAAGGTGTTCGAGGGGCGTGGCCAGGTGGTGCGGGCGGTGGACGACGTCTCCACCCAGGTCGGCAAGGGCGAGGTGGTGGTGATCATCGGCCCGTCCGGGTCGGGCAAGTCCACTTTCCTGCGTTGCCTGAACGGCCTAGAGGAGTTCGACGACGGGCGAGTCATCATCGATGGCATCGACCTGACCGAGAGCAAGACCAACCTCAACGCCGTGCGCCGCGAAGTCGGGATGGTGTTCCAACACTTCAATCTGTTCCCGCACAAGACCGTGCTGGAGAACGTGACCCTGGCCCAGCGGGTGGTGCGCAAGCGCAAGCCCGCCGAAGCCAATGACAAGGCCATGCGGCTGCTGACCAAGGTTGGCATTTCCGAGAAGGCGGGGGAGTATCCTTCCCGCCTGTCCGGTGGCCAGCAGCAGCGGGTCGCCATCGCTCGCGCCCTGGCGATGGACCCCAAGGTGATGCTGTTCGACGAACCGACCAGCGCGCTGGACCCGGAAATGGTCGGCGAAGTGCTGGACGTGATGAAGCAACTGGCGCGGGAAGGGATGACCATGGCGGTGGTGACCCATGAAATGGGCTTCGCCCGCGAGGTCGCCGACCGGGTGATGTTCATGGACGCCGGACGGATTCTGGAAGACGCGCCGCCGGCGGAGTTTTTCACCGCGCCCAGGGAACCAAGGGCGCAGGCGTTCTTGAAACAGGTGCTTTGAAATATGGGGTCTACATGGAATCGGGGTCCACGCCCAGCCGTCGCAACTGCTCGGCCAACCGCGTCGCGCGTTCCATCACCAAGGCAGCTTCCTGTTCGGCGGCGTCGGCCTTGCGTTGCGCATCGTCAGCCTTGCGTTCGGCGGCGTCGGCCTTGCGTTGCGCATCGTCAGCCTTGCGTTCGGCGGCGTCGGCCTTGCGTTGCGCATCGTCAGCCTTGCGTTCGGCGATCTCATCCTTGTTTGGCAGCAATTCCCCCATTGGGGTAAACCAGCGTAACCAAATGGCCTGGACGCCCAGATAAACACCTTCCCAGATTCCCAGGCACAGTTGCAAGGCCGGACTTAAAATCCGCCCGCGCGCGTCTGGACGCAGCGGTTGATACCTATCGCCAACCAGTGTGAACCCGGCAAAGTCCGTCGGATTGAAGGGATCGTACCAATAGTACTCCGGCACCCGCACCCGCTGGGCGTACAACTCCTTTTTTCCGGTCTTGTCGTACCGGGCGGTGCTGTCCGAGAGCAGTTCCACCACCAGGTCGGGAGTTCGGCCCTGTTCCCAGACCACCCAACTTTTGCGTTCGCCGAGCGGCACGTCCAGGGCCACGAAGAAATCCGGGCCCATGAAGTCGCGGTGCCGGATTTGCTCCAGGCTGTAGTAGAGAAACATGTTACCGCCGGCGAAGCCGCGACCCCGTGCTTTCAGCCAGCCTTGCAGGGCGTCGATCAGCAACCACATCTGAAAACCATGGCGGGGCGTTTCCATAGGCATCCCGTCGTCGCAGGGCAGGTCGTCCTGGGTGGGGAGACGGGTGGAAAAGTCCGCGTCGGGGGGTGGCAGAGGCCGGAGGGTGATTGCATCAGTCATTATCGTCTCCTCCCGGTTGGCTACGGCGGTTCGCCGCACGAAGGAAGATTGATCGAGTATGCATTTTATTACGGGAACCCGCTTCCGCAAGGATTCAGAATTTGACAACCGGTCTTTAAGCGCCTGAATCCTTGTCAGTTATCCAAGCGCTGCTTCAACTGAAACGGAATTTGCTCGACATGAGGGGACGCCCGATAATTCATCTTGTCCCGTCCTTTGCCACGCGGAGTCCCCGCATGATCTGGCTGGTCCTCTATATCGTCCTGCTGCTCGGAATCGGCGTACACCACTGGTTTCAACACCGCAAAACCACCCTGAACAGCTTCGTGGTCTACGACCGGCGGGCCAGCGGCTTCAGCGTGGGCATGTCGCTGGTCGCGTTGGCTTTCGGGGCGTCTTCGGTGTTCGGACTGGCCGGCTATGCGTATCAATACAACCTGAACGCCCTGTGGTGGACGCTTTCCGGCGCCCTGTTCCTGGTGGTGCTTGCCTACACGTTTCTCGACACCGTATGGTCGATCAAGGGCTACACCATCAGCGACATCATCGCCCGCGTGTTCGGTGACAATATCCGTCTGCTGGTCAGCACCGTGCTGTTTCTCGCCTGGCTGATGGTGCTGGCCGGCCAGATCATCGCCGGCGGCAACATCCTGACCCGGTTTCTGGGTAGCGAACCGCTGGGTTACGCCCTGTTCACCCTGATCTTCACCCTCTATACCCTGCTGGTCGGCCAGGCCGGCACGGTCAAAACCGGTTTTCTGCAAGTGATGGTGATGGTGGCGGGCCTGGGGCTGCTGCTGGGATTGTGTCTCGCCGCCACGCCCACCGGAATCGAACCGCGCGCGCCGGTAAAGCTGTATTTCGGTTTCGACGAGGTCTTTACCTTCAGCCTGTTCCTGGGCATCTTCGTACCGGTCGGCCTGTCCTACCTGTTCGGACCGGACATGTACTCGCGGGTGTTCATCGCCCGCGACATCGCCAGCGCCCGGCGCGGCCTGCTGCTCGCCAGCGTTCTGATCGCGGCGATCTCGCTGCTCATCGTGTTCATCGGCATCCTGGCCAAGGACATCGTCACCGTCGCCAAGCCGGACCTGACCATTCCTACCCTGGTCACGCGACTGTTCGACGGCCCCCTGGCCGATCTCGTGCTGGTGGCGCTGCTGTCCATCCCGCTGTCGGGCGCCGACATCATCCTGATCACCACCGGCGCCCTGCTGGGCCGGGACGTGCTCGCTCATGGCCTGCGGGCGCTGGGACACGCTCCCGGCGACGCCGGGCAGGTGTGGCTCATCCGCGGCTGCATGGTGCTGGCGGCGGCACTGGCCACCCTGTTCGCGCTGCGGCTGCAAGCCATCATCCCCTCCCTGCTGATCGCCTACAAGGTATTTTCCATCGGCATCGTGCCGCTGCTGTTCCTGTCGCTGCTGAGCATCCGCCGGCAGACGACGACCGGTGCCGGCTCCGTCAGCCGGCTGGTGGCGGTCTACCTGCTGCTCTCCTCGCTGGCGGTGCTGCTGGTGGAGCTGCGGTTCATCCCGCTGAGCCTGCCCCACTACAACCTCTATCTGCTGCTCGGCAACACGCTCGTATTGGCGTTGCTGCTGCGGTTCGGCGGCCACCGGTTCGGCCCGCCGCTGCCCGTCAGGTAAGCTTTGCGTCTATCGCTCTCCTTGCGAAAGCGAGAGGTGTAAACTAACCAGGTACTGGCTGCGCTCACTTTGCAGGCCCTCGAAGGCCGCACCCACCCTGAGAAATCGACAAGGAGACACTCCATGCCCAAATCCGCGCGCCCTCGCCGCAGCGTGTTGTACATGCCCGGTTCCAACGCCCGCGCCCTGGACAAGGCTCGTACCCTGCCCGCCGATGGCCTGATTCTCGATCTGGAAGACGCCGTCGCCCCCGACGCCAAGGAACTCGCTCGCAAACAGGTCTGCGAGGCCGTGGCCGCCGGCGGTTTCGGCCTGCGCGAGATCATCATCCGCGTCAACGCCCTCTCGACCCGGTGGGGCTACGAAGACATCGCCATGGCCTCGAAATCGGGCGCCGACGCCTTGCTGTTGCCCAAGGTGGAAAGCGCCGACGCCATCCGCCACATGGAGGCGATCATGCGCGCCAACGGCGCCCCGGAATCGATGACGATCTGGGCCATGATGGAAACTCCGCGCAGCGTGCTCGAATCGCAGCGGATCGCCGAGTCGACGCCGCGCATGGAGTGCCTGGTGATGGGCACTTCCGATCTGGCCAAGGAACTGGACTGCGCCCACACCCACGAGCGTCTGCCGTTCATGGTCTCGCTGGGCCTTTGCCTGCTGGCCGCCCGCGCCGCCGGACTCGCCATTCTCGACGGGGTCTATCTCGATCTGAACGACGAGGCCGGTTTCGAATTCGCCTGCCGGCAGGGCCAGGAACTCGGCTTCGACGGCAAGACCCTGATCCACCCGAAGCAGCTTGGCCCCTGCAACAAGGTGTTCACGCCCAAGCCGGAGGATGTCGCCTGGTCGCGGCGCATCATCGAAGCGCACGCTGCGGCGGCGGCCCGCGGCGAGGGCGTGGTCGTGGTCGACGGCAAACTGGTCGAAAACCTCCATGTCGAAAGCGCCCGCCGCGTGGTCGGCATGGCGGACGCCATCGTCGCCATGGAAGCGGGCAACGGCTGAGAACCCGTCTGGAGTACGGACCTCCGTACTCCATTTCCATCGCATCGGCGCTACTTCCCTTCCGTCCACCGGTTCGTTGCCTGACTCGCCTGCAATCTCCGAAAATGCGCGCCACCTTGCTCCGCCTGCTGGCTCTCCTGCTCGCCTGCCTGACGCTGGCCGCCTGCGAAGCGCCGCCGCCCGATCCCACCGTGCGCTTCACCGGCTCCACCATGGGCACCAGCTACGATCTCAAGCTGGTCCCGGCGCCGGGCCAGACCGTTCCCGCCGATTTCGGGAACCGGGTCGAGGCGTTGCTGGCCCGCATCAACCGTCAGATGTCCACCTACGACCCGGACTCGGAGCTGTCGCGCTTCAACCGGAATCCCAGTACCGACTGGGTGGCGGTCTCCCCGGAACTGCAACGGATCGTCGCCGAAACGCTGCGCATCGGCGAACTCAGCGGCGGCGCGTTCGACATCACCGTCGGACCGCTGGTCAATCTCTGGGGTTTTGGACCGGAACCGCGTCGCGACCAGATTCCGTCCGACGCGGCCATCGCCGCAGCGCGCGAACGGGTCGGTTACTGGCGGTTGCATGTCCGCGCCGAGCCGCCGGCGTTGAAGAAAGACCGCGCCGATCTATATGTGGATCTCTCGGCTGCCGCCAAAGGGTACGGGGTGGATCAGCTGGCGGCGCTGGTGGACGAAACCGGCATCGGCGACTATCTGGTTTCAATCGGCGGCGAAATCCGCGCCCGGGGCAAAAACGGCAGGGGCCAGCCGTGGACTATCGCCATCGAAAAACCCACGCCCGGTCAGCGCACGGTCGAACGGCTGATCCGCATCGGCAACCACAGCGTTTCCACCTCGGGCAATTACCGCAACTTCTTCGAGCAGGACGGTCAGCGCTATTCGCACATCATCGACCCCCGCACCGGACGGCCCGTCCCGCAAACCCTGGCCTCGGTGACGGTCGTCAGCGACCGTTCGATGGTGGCCGACGCCACCGCCACCGCCCTGCTCGCCGCCGGCCCGGAACTGGGCTTCCAACTGGCCTCCGAACACCATCTGGCCGCCTTCTTCGTGCTGATCAACCCAGACGGCTTCCAGGAACGCTTTACACCTGGATTCGAGCCATATCTGGTGTCCGAACGGCCGTGATCTTCCTTCCTCCTCGCGAGTGACCGGCATGCCGATCCCCGCCCTGGCCCTCCGCGATCTGCGAAAAATCTACGCCAATGGACTGGAAGCCGTGCGTGGTGTCGATCTGGAGATCGCGGAAGGCGAATTCTTCGCCCTGCTCGGCCCCAACGGCGCCGGCAAATCCACCCTGATCGGCATCGTCTGCTCGCTGGTGCGCAAGACGGGCGGCTCCGTCCAGGTGTTCGGCCACGATCTCGACCGCGAGTTGAACGCCGTCAAATCCTGCATCGGCCTGGTGCCGCAGGAATTCAACTTCAACCAGTTCGAACCGGTGATCGAGATCGTGGTCAATCAGGCCGGCTATTACGGCATTCCCCGAAATCCGGCCCAGCAGCGCGCCGAGATTTATCTAAAACAGCTCGGTCTGTGGGAGAAACGGCGGGGAATGGCCCGCGAATTGTCCGGCGGCATGAAGCGGCGGTTGATGATCGCCCGCGCTCTGGTGCACGAACCGCGCCTGCTGATCCTGGATGAACCGACCGCCGGGGTGGATATCGAAATTCGCCGCTCGATGTGGGATTTCCTGCGCGAGATCAACGCCCGCGGCACCACCATCATCCTGACGACGCACTATCTGGAAGAGGCGGAAAGCCTGTGTCGCCACATCGCCATCATCGACCGGGGCGAGATCATCGAGAATACCCGGATGCAAACCCTGCTGGGCCGGCTACATTTGGAGACTTTCGTCCTCGATCTGCGCCAACCGCTCGCAAGCTTGCCGGAAATCCCCGGTTATCCGCTCCGCCGGCTGGATGAATTCACGCTGGAAGCGGATGTTTCCAAGGATCGGGGTCTCAACGACCTGTTTCGGCAACTATCGGCCCATGGCATCGAGGTCTCCAGCCTGCGCAACAAAGCCAACCGACTGGAGGAGTTGTTCCTGCGACTGGTGGACAAAGGCGAACGCGCCGCCTGAGAGAGTTTCAAGCGCGGGGACCCGCCACGATCCTGGCTTCGTGCAGTTTCGTGATTTCCGAATCGCTCAGGCCAAGGATTCCCGACAGTATTTCATCGGTATGCTCGCCCAGCACGGCAGCCCGCCCGGGGGGAAGACGCTCGAATCCACCGAATTCCAGCGGACTCCCCGGCGCCAGGTAATTCCCGATTCCCGGCTGTTCCACCATGCCGAACATCGGATTCTGCTGCGAACAGTCGGGATCTTCCTCGACCACTTGCTTGAAGCTGCGAAAGACCGACCAGGTCACCCCGTTCTCGTCGAACGATTTGGCGAAGTCCTCGACCTTTCTGGCCCGGAACCAGGGCTGCAACAATTCGGTGATTTCCTTGCGCGCCTTGAACCGGTCTCCTTCCTGATTCAGATTCAAGCCCAAGCGACTTCCCAAGGCGTCCAATTCCGCCTGGAGTCCGGTGGTCTTGCACAATCCATCCCATTGTCTGCGGGTCAGCCCCACCACCATCACCTTTCGGCCATCGGCGGTATCGAACTCGTTGCCGTAAGCGCCGTACAGCGCGTTGCCGTACTTGGGGCGGTCGAAATCGTTGATCATCACCTCGCCGATGATGCCGAGATTGCCCAGCATGGCCAGCGCCACGTCCTTGAGCGCGATTTCCACCGACTGTCCCTGGCCGGTCAGCCGGCGATGCCGTTCCGCCGCGAGCAGACCGAGCGCGGCCATTTGGCCGGTGATGCAATCCCAGGCCGGCAATACGTGGCAGACCGGGTCGCTGGAACCCTCCGGGCCGGTGGCATAAGGGAACCCCACGCCGGGGTTGACCGTGTAATCGACCGCCGGGCCACCGTCCCGGGCACCGAGCACGGTCAGCATGATCAGGTCTTCTCGATGCTGCTTCAGATGCTCGTAGTCCATCCAGCCCCGGACCCGGAGATTGGTCAGAAAAATTCCCGCGTTGGGTCCGGGGGCGCAGATCAGTCGCGTCACGATTTCCTGTCCCCGAGGGGTGCTCACGTCCACGGCGATGGACCGTTTGCCCTTGTTCAAACCCGCCCAGAACAGGCTCTTGTTGTCCTTGGTGACCGGCCAGCGGTAATGATCCAGACCGCCCCGGATTCGATCAAAACGAATCACGTCCGCGCCCATTTGCGCGAGCGTCATCCCCGCCAGCGGCGCCGCCACAAAAGCGGTTCCCTCGACCACTCGAAGCCCTTCCAGAATCTTTACCATGGCAATCGTCTCAGTTCAACAATCCAGCCAATCTGGCTCTTTCGACAATGGTACGGCACATCCTGAGCGAAGCCACGTCGATCATCTTTCCTTTGACGCTAATCGCGCCCCGTCCTTCCCGCAACGCGGCTTCATACTCGTCCAGGACAGTCCGCGCCCACGCTATATCCTTGTCCGATGGGACAAAAGTCTGATTGACGGTTTCAATCTGGCCCGGATGGATGCACCATTTACCATCAAAGCCCATCGCCCGCCCGATTTTACACGAGTGCAGCAAGCCCTCGGCGTTCTTGATACCGGCGAAGGGGCCGTCGATTGCTCTCTTGTTATAGGCTCTGGCGGCGCTGACAATCGAGTGCATGACATGATGCCAGCGATGGCCGGGATAAACGCGGTCGTTCTCGTCCAATTCGCCAATCGACTCCATCGGCATGCGCGCCGACGCCGCGTAATCGCCGGGTCCATAAACGAATCCTTCCAAACGCTCGGAGCAGGCCGCGATTTCCCGGATGTTCACACACCCCAACGCGGTCTCGATCAACGCTTCAATTCCTATCGGGCGCGAGTACTTCCGATAACTCTCTATTTGGCCGAGCAGGGTCTCCACCACGTAAATATCCTCGGGACGATTCACCTTCGGCACGACGATCAGATCGATCCGGTCGCCAGCCGCCTCCACGATTTCGACAATATCCCGGTAGGCGAAATGGGTATCCAGCCCATTCATTCGATACATTTTCAACTTATCGCCGAAATCCAGTTCCCGGTAAGCCCGGATGACGTTGGCTCTGCTTGCCTCCTTTTCATCGGGCGCCACGGCGTCTTCCAGGTCGATACAGACCGCATCCGCGCGGGAGACGGCGGTCTTTTGAATCATTCCCCAATTGGAAGCTGGCGCCAGCAGCACCGAACGCTCCAGTCTTTCACTCATCGGTTCATCTCCAGGAGATCGTCGCCTGCATGGCGATATCGCCGTCGCCGTTGGCTGTATACAAATCGTGGCCTCCGTCCGGGTTGGGCCGACCGCAGATGGATACCTGGTCGAAATCAAACAGGGGACGCATGGCCCGGAAGCCATAGCTCGCCGGTCTCCGGCCCGGATTGTTGCGCTTCGCCGATTCGAGCAGCAGCAACGCCTGCAACGGACCATGGACCACGAGGCCCGGATATTTTTCCACCTCGGTGGTGTATTTGATGTCGTAATGAATTTTGTGCGAATTGAAGGTCAGCGCGGAGAATCGGAACAGCAGTACCGGATCGACCGAATAGGCCTCTTTCCATTGTAGATCGTCGGGAATCGGGTTGGGCGCCGCCGGGACGAATGCCTTGGGCATCGGTAGATAAACGATATCCTGTTCTTCCTCGACCGCGACTCCTCTTGCAGAGTGGATCAAGTGTCTGACGGTGACGAAGACCATGCGGCCCGCTTTTCCCTCCTTTTCCGACACCTTGAGAATTTCGGAGGTTTTGCCGATTTCCTCCCCAATGAACAAATCCTGACGAAAGGTCAACTTACCGCTGGCCCACATCCGCCGCTCCAAAGCGACGGGCGGTAAAAAACCACCGCGTTTTGGATGGCCGTCGACGCCGATCTCCGAGCGGGCGACGAGCGGTAAAAAATAAAGCCAATGCCAAAGTTCAGGCAAGAGATTGTTTTTCCTGACTTCAAAATCCCGATAATCCAAAGTAAGGGCGAACGCCTTGACCGGCGTGGGATAAATACGATCCTGGAGTTCCTCCTTTCTGCCGACCCAGTCCTGCAAATTCACGTCAGCCATCGCGTATGGTCTCCCCCATTCATTAACTGGCCAATTTCGCTTCGCGTCATCCAGGCTACGTTTTTGGTTCCTTAACGGACACCTACATGCTTTATATTAATAATTTTTCCGGTTGCGTCGTCGATGGCAATCTCCAAACCGCTGCCAATGGTTGCGGAAGCAACGGTCCAGACCAGACGTCCCTTGCGTTCTTCAACTTTTATCATGCACATACTATCTCTCAATGGCTGGTCGGCTGCATCGCGGGCGATGATCAAGACCTCTTCCTCAGCCAGTTTGGTCTTTGTTTGTTGTGTGTGGCGGGTGAAAAAATGGTGAATAAATTCAAACATGAATGCCCCTAAATATGATCTACTGGTGGGCGCGGTTTCAGTCATCTTGGGGCAAACCAGAGCTGAAAACTGATGCCCATGACGATACCACTGCTCACGAGAGCAGCACCTTCCGGCACAATACCGCCACCCGCCATATGAGCCGAATAGCCGCCTCCTCGGGTCATATAAACGTATCCGTTCTGCACTGGGAAACGAACGCCGACAAAGAACTGTTTTATGCCGTTCACACCAACTTGCGCAACCGTTTCAGCCAGCGCCTCTTCCACAAATCGCCAAAGGGAAGAACGAAAATAGGAGCCAACTCGGTTGCTTACCCTGAAATTGCGCAGGGTGTAGAGCTTTGGCGCCAAGAACTGATGAACTTTCTCGTGAACCAGGACGAGATTGCGGTCGTTGGCTGTACCACGTGTCGACACCGTAATGTCGCCCCAGAAACTGGTAAAACCATGACCGGCAGCTAAATTCGGATCGCGGGTGATGGTCGGACGATAGCGAATGCCAGGCGTGCGCGGTGGTGCCGGACCGATATTGATCCGTCCACCGTGTCCCGTTCTTGGGGAGCCACGAAAGAGCACGGCCAGCACGGCCTGAATGCCGAGAATACTAATCGCTTTGGCTAAATGATCGGCTGCAGTATTCAGATCATTTTCTGTTGTGGTGTAGTAGGTTTGAACCGCAAAATCGTAAAGGTGGTCTAACCCGTCGAATACTGCAAGCCCGATTGCAAAAGCACCCACAACTACAATAATTATGTCAATGATTTCACCAAAGCCGAAGGCATGGGATACCACCCATGCCACCAGAACAGTCGCAACGATTGCGAGCGCTTCCGGGGTGATAATCGCAGCGAGTTGTTGGCGTGCTTCAGGCCCGAGTTTCGGCAAGGTGCGAGTGAATGTTTCTTCCAAGCGTTTCTCGAATGGCCAGTTGGCGACTCTACCAATTATTTGATCATCTGCCATTTGTCGATCCCCCTAAAAGCCAAATAGGCAGAATCTGTCTATTCTTTTCTGAGCTTTTGCATAGCATTACATCATATCACCCGCTTCTTTCTTAACTCGCCGATTTCCTCCTGATTCATGCCCAGCAACTCCGTCAGTACCGCATCGGTATGCTCCCCGAGCTTGGGTCCCAGATGGTGAATTTTCCCCGGCGTTTCCGACAGGCGGGGAATGACGGATGGAACGATGATGGTCTCGCCCAGATCTGGATCGTCGATGGCGACGAGATTGCGCCGCGCGTGAAATTGTCGGTCGCCGAAAATATCGGCGATATTGTTCAGGGGTCCCGCCGGAGCGCCGGTCGCATAACAGCGTTGGAGCACTTCCTCACGGCTCAGGGAACCGCACCAGTCGCGGACGATTTCGTTGACATCGGCGCGGTTTTCCAACCGCGTCTTCTGTTCGCCGTAAAGGCTGGAGGACGCGAGTTCCGGTCGTCCCATCGCTTCGGCCAGCCGTCCGAACAGCTTGTCGGTGGCGCAGGCGATGGCCACCCATTTGCCGTCCTTGGTCGGAAAGTGGCCATAGGGACAGGCGAAGTCATTGTGGGTCGGCCCATGCCGTTCCCGCACCATGCCGAACATGGCGTAAGCCGGCGCCAACTCGTCCGTGCAGCGGAACACTGATTCGTACAGAGCGGCGTCGATATACTGCCCCACGCCGGTCTGTTCGCGATACCGCAAGGCCATCAGCACCCCGAGACAACCGTACAGGCCGGTCAGGTAATCGCCCAGCGTGGTCGAGCCTGGCGTGACCGGCGTGCCCTTGGGCATCCCGGACAGATAGGCGATGCCGCCGACGGCATGGGCGATGCGCGCGAAACCGGGCCGGTCCTTATAGGGGCCGGTCTGGCCATAGCCGGTCACCCGCAGCATGATCAGACCCGGATTGATGTCGTGCAGCACCTCCCAGGACAGGCCCCATTTTTCCAGGGTTCCGGGCCGGAAGTTTTCGCACAGCACATCGGCCTTCTCGACCAGCCGCTTGAACAGGGCAACGCCCTCGGGCCGGTGCAAATCGATGGTGACCGACTTCTTGTTGCGCGCCTCGCCGAGCCACGCCAGAGTGTCTCCGCGCTGGGTGGGCGTGCCGTACTTCCGGCAGATGTCGCCACCTATCGGATGTTCCACTTTAAGAACTTCGGCACCGAATTCGCCGAGAATGCTGGCGCAATAAGGCGCCGCGATCACCGTGGCCACGTCGATGACCCGGATTCCGGCGAGTGGAAGCTCGATCTTATTCGTATTCGTCATGGTGCTCTGCTCCGGAAGACTGTCCTCGAGCAAAACGGCTAAGAGGCTGTATAAAATCTCCTCAAATTGGAGAGCGTGGTTTTTTTATAAGGTCAAACTCATACTCGCCATCAACTATCCATCCATATCCCTTTTGGCAAAGAATCTCTGTATACTGAAAAATTTTAGTCACTTTCTTTTCTCCAAGAACACATACATCACCAAGTTCCAACTTGAACACTTCTTTTAATGAATCACCTTCATGGGTCTGATATACAGTAGTTTTTTTCTTTGAAACCCATAAAACTAACTCTTGATCTCGGCATGAGATCAAGCTTATCAATAAGAAACACGCCACTAAAAAGATTATGGGAATCCTCATTTATACGGCTAGATGATCTTGCGCTGGCGCAGCCGCTTGATTTCGTCGGCTGAAAGCCCCAGCAGTTCGCGCATGACTTCGTAGGTCGCGTTGCCCAAGGCTGGACCCAGATTGCTGACCCGGCCGGGCGTGGCCGACAGCGTGGGCACCACGCCGGGAACCACCACCTCGCCCAAGCCCGGTTCCTCGAGCTTGACCAGATTGCCTCGCGCCTGAAAATGCTCGTCCTCGAAGATGTCGGCGATGCTGTTCAGCTTGCCGACCGGGACTTCACACGTCAGACAGCGGTTCAATACTTCCTCGCGCGGGAGCGAGCCCACCCATTCGATGACGATCTGGTTGACCTCGTTGCGGGCGGCCAGTCGCTTGCGCTGTTCGCCATAGAGAGCGGAAGAGGCCAGTTCTGGCCGCTCCATCGCCTCGGCCAGGCGCTCGAACATCTTGTCCGTGGTGCAGGCAATGGCGACCCACTTGTCGTCCTTGGTTCGGAAGTGACCGTGTGGCACCGCGACAAAGCTGCCGGAGCCTTCCCGTTCCCGGATCTTGCCGAACAGACCGTAGGACGCGGCGATTTCGTCCAGTTGGCGGAACACGGCTTCGTAGATGCCGACATCGATGATTTGTCCGCGACCGGTTTTGTCCCGGTGGCGCAAGGCCAGCAGGATGCCGATGGCGCCGTAAAGGCTGGAAAAGTAGTCGCCGAGCGGCACCGTGCCGGGCACCACCGGCGTTTCGCCCGGAAACCCGGCCAGATAGGAAAGCCCCCCGAAGGCATGGGCGATGTGCGCGAAGCCGGAGCGGCGGCGATACGGACCCGTCTGTCCATAACCCGACACGCGCAAAAAAATCAGGCGGGGATTGGCCGCGCTCAGCTCCCGCCAGCCGAGACCCCACTCTTCCATCGTCCCCGGTCGAAAATTCTCGATGAGGACATCGGATTTCTCGATCAGCCGGAGAAAGAGTTGCACACCCTCCTGTTGGCGCAGGTCGATGGTGACCGATTTCCGGTTGCGGGCCTCGCTGAGCCAGGCCAGGGTGGCGTCGTGGCGCTTGGTCGGGGTTCCGAAGCGACGCATCGGATCGCCGGCGATGGGATGCTCCACCTTGAGCACCTCGGCGCC
>DGFE01000213.1 GCA_002391525.1 Competibacteraceae bacterium UBA3908 | reverse complement strand
AGATGTGTATAAGAGACAGCGACAACGTTCAGGCCGGCGAAAAAGCCTGTCAGTTCATCGTGGACCGACTGAAGGGCAAGGGCGACGTGGTCATCATCGACGGCCCGCCCGTCACCGCCGTGACCGACCGGATCAAGGGTTGCAAGGCGGTGTTCGCGAAAAATCCCGGCATCAAGATCCTGTCCGACAATCAGAACGGCCGGGGTAGCCGCGAAGGGGGTTTGGAGACCATGACCAACCTGCTCACCGCCTTCCCCAAGATCGACGCCGTGTTCGCGATCAACGATCCCACCGGCACCGGGGCCGACCTGGCGGCCCGCCAGGCCAAGCGCACCGAATTCTTCATTACCGGCGTGGATGGCGCGCCGGTCGCGGTCGAGGCGTTGAAGGACAAGGACAGCCTGTTCCTGGCCACCGCCGCGCAGAACCCGCTGCGGATGGCCAAGGAAGGCGTCGAGATCGGCTATCAGATCAAGCAGGGCAAAGCGCCGAAGGAAGCGACCATTCTCATCCCGGTTGACTTGATCACCCGCGACAACGTCAACGACTACAAGGGCTGGGCCACGAAGTAAGCGGATACCGTCCGCCAGGTCGGAGGCGGAGCCTGCCGCGGCTTCAGTCTCCGACCATTGGGGCCGGCCCGGTAGACCTCTCTCCCTGTGGAGGAACCGCGTCTTGAGGCGCCCAATCCGCTGCCATGCCGTCTCTGTTGAGCCGGTCCGCCTGGCGGTCGGTCCTGTTTGACTAACTGGGACACAGGTTCTGTCTGGTATGAACGACGTCGCGTTAAGCATACTTCTGCTTTGCATCATCGCCGTGCTCGGACTCGGGCTGGGCGGCATCAAGGTCAAGGGCATCCGCCTCGGCGTGGGCGGCGTCATGTTTGGCGGCATCCTCGTCGGGCATGTCGTCCATCAGTTGGGCATCCGCCTCAATCCCGCGCCGCTGGCCTTTCTTCAGGAATTTGGCCTGATCCTGTTCGTCTACACCATCGGCGTGCAGGTGGGGCCGGGCTTCTTCGCCGCCCTGAAACGGGCCGGCCTGGCGCTCAACGCGCTGGCGGCCGCCATCGTGGCGCTCGGGATGCTGGTCGCCGCGGGCATCTACTGGCTGGCCGACGTACCGCTGCCCGCGGTGCTCGGGCTGATGGCCGGCGCGGTGACCAACACCCCCTCGCTCGCCGTCGCCGAACAAACCTTGCAGAGCGACAGCAACATTGGCCTGGCCGGTCTGGGCTACGCCGTCGCCTATCCCTTCGGCATCGTCGGCATCCTGCTGGCCATGATGCTGATCCGGACCGCCCTCAGGATCAGCATCAAGACCGAGGCCGACCGCTTCGAGGAATCGCGCCGCTTGCAAGCGCCCCCGCTCGAAACGCTGGACGTGGTCATCCGCAATTCCAATCTGAATGGCGTGGCGATGCGCGACGTACCCGGCCTGGTGGATCAGGGCGTGGTGGCCTCGCGCCTCAAGCGGGGCGAGCGCCTGATGGTGCCAGGCCCCGATACCCTGCTGGAATTGGGCGACCTGCTGCATCTGGTGGGACCGGCGCCGAAACTGAAAGGAATGCAACTGGTGTTGGGTGAAAAAACCGACATCAAACTGACCACCAAGAATACGGATTTGCGCTGGGAAAAGGTGGTGGTCACCAACTCGAAAGTGCTGGGCGAGTCCCTCGCCGCGTTGAATCTGCGCCAACTCCACCAGGTGGTGATCTCCCGGGTCAACCGCGCCGGGGTCGAGATCGCCCCGACCCCGGCCCTGCAATTGCAATTCGGCGACATTCTCAACGTGGTTGGCCGGCCGGACGACATTCGGACGGTCAGCGGCATTCTCGGCAACGCCCAGCACCTGCTGCAACACACCCAGATGATTCCGATCTTCTTCGGCATCGCGCTGGGAGTGCTGCTCGGCAGTCTGCCGCTCTATCTGCCGGGCGTCCCCAACGCCCTGAAACTGGGCCTGGCCGGCGGCCCGCTGCTGGCGGCCATCGCCTTGTCGCGAGTGGGCAACATCGGTCCGCTGGTCTGGTTCATGCCCCCCAGCGCCAATCTGGTCCTGCGCGAATTCGGCATCATCCTGTTTCTGGCGGTCGCCGGGTTCAAATCCGGCGGTCGCTTCATCGAGGTTCTGGTTTCGGGTGACGGACTGCTCTGGATGGGTTACGGTGCGCTGATCACGCTGCTCCCATTGCTCACGGTGGGCTTCTACGCCCGGATCGTGATGAAGCAGAACTATCTGACCCTCTGCGGCCTGTTGGCCGGCAGCTCGACCGATCCACCGGCGCTGGCCTTCGCCAACGGGCTGGCCGCCAGCGAGGCGCAGTCCCTGGCCTACGCCACGGTTTATCCGCTGGTGATGTGTCTGCGGATTCTCGCACCACAAATCCTGGTCATGATTCTGGCCGGGTTCGCCGCCTGATGCCAACGGGCGGCGGCTGTTAACCACGACAATTTTTTCACCAGCAACCAGGAGGAGAACGCCATGAACAGCCACAGAATCGTTTTGTTCGCCGCGATTGCCGCCGGCGCGGTGGCGTTGGGGATGGGCGCGGCCCATGCCGCGACCCTGCGAGTGGCCTGCGGTTCGGGCCCCCATCTGGAACACTGCACCAAGACCGTCCAGGCCTGGGGCAAGCAACACGGACATACGGTGGAAACGGTCTCCACCCCCAACTCTCCTACCGAACAGCTCGCGCTGTACCAGCAAATGCTGGCCGCCAAGAGTCCCGACATCGATGTCTATCAGATCGACGGGGTCTGGGCCGGCATCCTGGCGTCGCATCTGGTGGACTTGAAACCGCACTCGAAAGGCGCCGAAGACAATCATTTCCCGGCCATCATCGAAAACAATAGGGTGGATGGCAAACTGATCGCGCTGCCCTGGTTCACCGACGCCAGCTTGTTGTACTACCGCAAGGATCTGCTGGAAAAGTATGGTGAGCAGGTTCCCCAAACCTGGGCGCAGCTGACCGCGACCGCCCAAAAAATCCAGGACGCCGAGCGCAAGGCCGGCAACGACAAGTTCTGGGGATACGTCTGGCAGGGCCGGGCCTATGAAGGGCTGACCTGCAACGCCCTGGAGTGGGTCGCGAGCTACAACGGCGGCACCATCGTCGAGCCGGACGGCAAAATCTCCATCAACAATCCCCAAGCCGTGAAAGCCCTCGCCCAAGCCAAGCCCTGGGTGAACACCATCACGCCGCCGGGCGTGCTGAATTACACCGAGGAAGAAAGCCGGGGGGTGTTCCAGGCCGGTAACGCGCTGTTCATGCGCAACTGGCCGTATGCCTGGGGGTTGTCCCAAGGCGCCGACAGTCCGGTGAGAGGCAAGGTCGGGACGGCTCCGCTGCCCAAGGGCGGTGATGACGGCCGCCACGCCGCCACGCTGGGCGGCTGGCAAATGTCGGTCTCCAAATACTCGGCCAATCAGGATGCGGCTATCGCGCTGGTGCTGTATCTGACCGGGCCGGAGGTGCAGAAGCAGCGAGCGGTCGAACTGTCGCAGCTGCCCACGCTGGTCAAGCTGTACGAGGACCCCGAGGTGGTGAAAGCCAATCCGTTCTTCGCGGAAATGAAGGGGATTCTGGCCGGCGCCGTGGCGCGTCCCGCGACCGTGACCGGCTCCAAGTACAACCAGGTCAGCAGCGAGTTTTTCAATGCCGTGTACGCGGTGCTGTCCGGCGGCAAGAGCGCCGAACAGAGCCTGGCCGACCTGGAAGGCTCGCTCAAGCGCATGAGCCGCGGCGGCAAGTGGTAAGCGACTGATCGTCAACGGCGGCGTGGCTTCAGGGCCGCGCCGCCTTCACGGAGTGTCCTGATGAACAAGGCCTGGTGGAAAGAAAGCGTCGTCTATCAGATCTATCCCCGCAGTTTCCAGGACAGCAACGGCGACGGCATCGGCGACCTGCGCGGCATCATGGCCAAGCTCGACTACCTCCGGAAATTGGGCGTCGACGTGGTCTGGCTGTCGCCGATCTACCAGTCGCCCAACGACGACAACGGCTATGACATCAGCGACTATCACCGCATCATGCCCGAATTCGGCACCATGGCGGACTTCGACGAATTGCTGGAGCAGACGCACCGGCGCGGCATGAAGCTGCTCATGGATCTGGTGGTCAACCACACCTCCGACGAACACCCGTGGTTCGTCGAATCGCGCCGATCCAGGGACAACCCCTACCGGGACTGGTACATCTGGCGTCCCGGCAAGGACGGGCGCGAACCCAACAACTGGGAATCCCTGTTCGGCGGTTCGGCCTGGCAATACGACGCGGCGACGGGCGAATACTACCTGCACCTGTTCTCGAAGAAGCAGCCCGATCTGAACTGGGAAAATCCCCGGGTCCGCGAGGCCGTCTACGAGATGATGCACTGGTGGCTGAAAAAAGGCATCGACGGCTTTCGTATGGACGCCATCAACCTGATCTCCAAGGTGCCCGGCCTGCCGGACGCCCCGGTCACCACCAACAGCCGCTACCAGTTCCCCGGCCAGTACGTCTTCAACGGCCCACGGCTTTTGGAATTTCTCGGGGAAGCGAAACAGCGGGTACTGTCCAGGTACGACATTTTCACGGTGGCCGAAACCGCCCTGGTGACCACCGAGCATGGGATCGGCCTCACCCACGAGGAGAGCGGACCCGTCAACATGCTGTTCCAGTTCGAGCACATGGATCTGGACAAGGACAGCGACAGCATCTCGCCCCGCTGGAGCCTCAAGCCCTGGAACCTCCTGGAACTGAAACACATCATGACCCGCTGGCAGAAGGACCTGGAAGGCAAGGGCTGGAACAGCCTGTATCTCTCCAATCACGACCAGCCGCGCGCGGTTTCGCGCTTCGGCGACGATGGCCGCTATCGGGTAGAGTCGGCCAAGCTGCTGGCCACCTTTCTGCACACCCTGCACGGCACACCCTATATTTACCAGGGTGAGGAAATCGGCATGACCAACGTCGCCTTCCCCACCATCGACGACTATCGGGACGTGGA
>DGFE01000184.1 GCA_002391525.1 Competibacteraceae bacterium UBA3908 | reverse complement strand
CCGGCAGGCCGCGCGGGTTGCCGCATTCCTCGACGTACAGGGTATGCAGATCGTCCACGGCGAACCGCTGGGTGGCGTAGGGCCTGATGTCCGGGAATAGGACGCGCATGGGAACTCCAGATTCGATGCGGAAGGAGAGGGCGGGCAAAGCCTGGCGAGAGCGGATTCTACGCGCAATCGGCGCGGACCCGAACCCCGCCGCGCGCTTCAGAGGATGTAATCCACCACCGCGTCGAGATCGTCGAACACCCGCCCGCCCTGGGATTCGACCTTGGTCTCGTCGCCGGGGCGGTATTTGCCGGTCCGCACCAGCGCGGCGCGCAGTCCCGCGGCCAGCGCGCCGCGCACGTCCATCTCGGCGTCGTCGCCGATCATCACCACATCCTGCGGCGGCAGACCGAGGCTGCCGACCGCGGCCAGGAAAAACTCGACAGCCGGCTTGCCCAGCACCACCGCCTCCAGTTCGGCGGCGTATTCCAGCGCCACCATGAATGGGCCGATATCCAGATTCAGCCCGCTCTCGTCGCGAAAATAGCGGTTGGAGCCCATCGCCAGCAGCGGCAGCCCGTCCAGCAGCAGCCGGAAGCACTGGTTGAGCGCGTCGTAGCTGAACGCCGGACCGGCGTCGCCGAGCAGCACCGCGTCCGGCGGCGGGCCGAGCAGGTCGGCGAATTCGCCCTGGATGTTGGGGTGTACCAGCAGGTGCGGCGTCAATTTGCGGGCGATCAGATAGTTGCGGGCGGCGACCACGGGAGTGAACAGGTGTTGCGGCGGCACCTCCAGCCCCATGCGCGCCAGCCGGTTGACGATGGCGCCGCGGGGCATTCGGGTGCTGTTGGTGATGAAGCGCATCGGAATGCCGGCGGCGCGCAGGCTGAGCAGCGCTTCGCGAGCGCCGGGCAAGGGATAACCGCCGACGTACAACACGCCTTCCAGGTCGAACAGGACACCGTGGATCATGCTTCCCTCGCCGGGATCGGATTCGAAGCCGCGCCGGCGCGCGGACCCGTGGCGACCATCGCTGTTGGCCGCCGCCGTTCCAGATGAGTATAGAAGGCGCTTTCGCAAAGAAAGCCCGGATTATGCCGCGCGCCGGGTTCAAGCCGTCGCGCCCATGGCCAGCGCCCGGTCGCGGCTGGCCATGCGCCGAGCGGCGAAGGCATCCGCGTCGTAAGCGGCGTCGAATTCCGGCCAGCCGGCGGCGTGATGGCCGATCAGCGCGGCCAGCGCGTCGATGTGGGCCGGGGCGTCGTTCAGGGCCGGCAGATAGCGGTAGCGTTCGCCGCCGGCCTCCAGGAAGGTCCGCCGATTTTCGATGGCGATTTCCTCCAGCGTTTCCAGACAGTCGGCGGCGAAGCCGGGACAAACCACGTCCACGCTTCCGATCCCCGCCTTCGCCCAGTCGGCCAGCAGCACGCTGGTGTAGGGTTGCAACCATTCGGCGCGGCCAAAACGCGACTGAAACGCCACCGCCCACTGGTTCGACTGGAGTCCCAGCCGCTCGGCGACCAACCGGGCGGTGTGGTGGCATTGGCAGTGATAGGGATCGCCAGCCAGCAAGTTACGCCTGGGCAGGCCGTGGAAGGAGAACAGCAGCCGTTCGCCGGGCTGTTCGGCGCGAGCGGCGCGGATGGCGTCCGCCAGCGCGCCCAGATAGCCGGGATCGTCGTGGTACTGGGTGACAAAGCGCAGCTCCGGCAACCAGCGCCAGGTCCGCAGTTCGGCGGCGATGGCGTCGAAGGTCGAGGCGGTCGTGGCGGCGGAATATTGCGGGTACAGCGGCAGCACCAGCAGCCGGCGGGCGCCGGCGGCGCGCAGCTCGGCCAGGGCGGACGCAATGGACGGATTGCCGTAGCGCATCCCCAGCGCCACCCGCACCGGGCCGGGATGGCGTTCCGCCAGCGCCGCCGCCAGCGCCGCCGCCTGGCTCCGCCCGATGGCCAGCAGCGGGGAGCCGTTCGGCGTCCAGATGAGCCGATACTTGCGCGCCGACTGGGCTGGCCGGACCCGCAGGATGATGCCGTGCAGAATCAGCCACCAGACTGGCCGGGGAATTTCCACCACCCGCGAGTCCCAGAGAAATTCGGCCAGATAGCGGCGCAGGGCGACGGGCGTGGGCGCGTCGGGTGTGCCGAGATTGGCCAGCAGCACCCCGGCGCAGGCGGGCCGGTCGTGGGCGAAGGCGGGATGGGCGGTCGATTTCATGGTGAAGTTGATCCCGGCGAAAGTGGAAGATTGCGGCTGTCGGTTGGGTCGGAGCCCTGGCGGCGGCGCGGTTGCGCCTATAATGAGATAAATCTTCCGCTGGAGGTTCCCTCGCCATGCTGGGTGTGTTTCTCGACCGGGATTCGCTGGATCGCGGCGATCTCGATTTCGCCAGTCTCGACCGGATCCTGCCGGACCTGCGCTATTACCCGGCCACCGCGCCCGAACAGGTCGCCGCGCGCATCGCGCAGGCCGAAGTGGTGATCAGCAACAAGGTGATGCTCGACGCCGCCGCGCTCCGCCAGGCCGGACGCTTGCGGCTGATCTGCGTCGCCGCCACCGGCGTCAATAACGTGGATTTGGCGGCGGCGGCGGCGCGGGGCATCACCGTCTGCAACTGCCGGGGTTACGGCACGCCGGCGGTGGTCCAGCATGTGTTCGCGCTGCTGCTGGCGCTGTGCACCCGCTGGCCGGAATATCGACAGGCCGTCCGCGACGGTCGCTGGCAGCGGGCCAGCCAGTTCTGCCTGCTGGATTTTCCGATCCGCGAACTGGCCGGCAAGACGCTGGGCATCGTGGGTTACGGCGAACTGGGCCGAGGCGTGGCGCGGGTGGCCGAGGCGTTCGGGATGCGGGTGCTGCTGGCCCAGCGGCCCGGCACGGTGGAGCCGGAGGAAGGGCGGCTCCCGCTGCCGATCCTGTTGCCGCAGATCGACGTACTCAGCCTGCACTGTCCGCTGACGCCGGACACCCGCGGCCTGATCGGCCCCTGGGAACTGGCGCTGATGCGGCGCGACGCCATTCTGATCAACACCGCCCGCGGCGGACTGGTGGACGAAGCGGTACTGGCCGACGCGCTGCGTCAGGGCGCGCTGGGCGGTGCGGGCGTGGACGTGCTGAGCCTGGAGCCGCCGGTGACCGGCAATCCCCTGCTGGCGCCCGATATTCCCAACCTGATCGTCACCCCGCACTGCGCCTGGGGCAGCCGCGAATCCCGTCAGCGGCTGGTCGAACAGCTGGCGGAGAACATCCAGGGCTGGCGGGACGGCGCGCCGCCGCGGCTGGTGGGATAAGCGCTACGGCAAGTGCGGCCGCTCCAGGTACTCGTGCGACTGCATTTCCTGCAGGCGGCTGACGGTGCGCTGGAACTCGAATTTCAGCTTCTCGCCCCGGTACAGCTCCAGCACCGGCGCGGCGGCGGACAGGATCAGCTTGACGCCGCGGTCGTAAAACTCGTCCACCAGATTGACGAAGCGCCGCGCCTGATTTTCCATCTGCCAGTCCAGCACCGGCACGTTGGAGATCAGCACGGTATGGAAGCAGCGGGCGATTTCGATGTAGTCGGCGGTGCCGCGCGGCCCGTCGCAGATCGCCCGGAAATTGAACCAGACGATGCCGTCGGCCTCGCGCAAGGTGGGAATGAAGCGGCCCTCGATTTCCAGATCGCCGCCGCGATGACCGGGTTCGGGCGCGATGTGGTCGAAGAGATCGTTCAGAATCCGGTCGGCCCGCTCGTCCAGCGGGTAATGATAAATTTCCGCCTTTTCCAGATAGCGCAGCCGATAGTCCACCCCACCGTCCACGTTCAGCACGTCCAGATGCTGTTCGATCAATTCGATGGCGGGCAGAAACCGGGCGCGTTGCAGGCCGTCCTTGTACAGGCCGTCCGGTTCGATGTTGGAGGTGGTGATCAGGGTGACGCCGTTGGCGAACAATTCCTTCAACAGCCCATACAGCAGCATCGCGTCGGTGATGTCGGCGACGAAAAACTCGTCCAGGCAGATCACCCGCGCCTTCTCGGCGAAGCGGCGGGCGACGATCCGCAGCGGTTCCCGCTGGTTCTTCAACTCTTTCAGTTCGGCGTGCACCGACCGCATGAAGCTGTGAAAGTGAATGCGCTGCTTGCGCTCCAGCGGCAGGGCGTCGATGAAGGTATCGACCAGATAGGTCTTGCCGCGACCCACGCCGCCCCACAAATACAGCCCGCGCACGGTGGGAACGTCGGCGGCGGCCGGTTTGTCGCGGCCAGCCAGCCGGGCGAACAGCCTGGTCTTCCTGCTTGGGACCGGTTCCGGTTGCGCCATCAGTTGGTCGTAGATTCTTTGCAGGTGTTGCACCGCCCGTTCCTGGGCCGGATCATGCTGGAAACCTTCCCTTTGCAAATCGCGGCGATAGCGTTCGTATGGCATGGCGGGACTCGAAACCTTGTCGTGCTGAGGGCTGGAAGGTTAGGCTGGCCACCCGTGCGGGTGGCGATGGGGCAGATAGTGGGACCAGTCGCGAGTGGCGTCGCCGAACGCGAAGAAATCCGGGTTGATCAGCACCGGCCGGGCGTTGTAGCGCAGCGGCCGCAACTGCATGTCGGTCACATAGCCGCCGGCCTGCTCCACGATCACCTGGGTGGCGGCGGTATCCCATTCGCCGGTCGGGCCGAAGCGGGGGTAAAGATCGGCTTCACCCTCGGCGATGAGGCAGGACTTCAGGGCGCCGCCCAGACCCAGATGCCGGTGCGGGCCGAGTTGGCTGAGATAGTCCTGCAAGCGGCGGGTGCGGTAAGATTCCTGACTGCTGACGACGCGCACCGGATAGTGGCAGACCCGCGCCGCATGAATGCGGCGGGCGGGCTGGCCGGGGGATTGCTTGTAAGCGCCGCCGCCGCGCCAAGCGTAATAGTAAACACCGCCGACCGGCGGCAGGACCAGCCCGAATACCGCTTCGTGGCGATGGATCAGGGCGATGTTGACCGAGAACTGGTCGCTGCGCTTGATGAACTCGCGGGTGCCGTCGAGCGGGTCCACCAGCCACAGCCATTCCCAGCCGCTGCGTTCGGCGAAGCTGACGTCGGGCGCTTCCTCCGACAGCACCGGAATCTCGGGCGTCAGTTGCGCCAGCCCGCTCAGGATGCAGTCGTGGGCGGCAAGGTCGGCGGCGGTGACCGGACTCTGGTCGGCTTTCTCGGTGACGCTGAAGGCCCCGGCGTA
>DGFE01000071.1 GCA_002391525.1 Competibacteraceae bacterium UBA3908 | reverse complement strand
CCGTGGGTAAATCGTTGGTGCCGTCGGAGAAGAGCCCATAGGCGGCATCCTCCGGGGTTTCCTTCATGGCGATGGTGCCCCAGACGCTGGGCGCGCCGGTCGGATACACCCACGCCGCCAGCGTCATGCCGGTGGTCAGGTCCAGGGAATTGGCATCGTTGACGGCGACCCAGTCGTTGACGCCGTCGAAAGACAGCGCCCGGCCAAACTTGCCGCTCGTGGTCCGGGCAGCGCCGCTGATGGCACCGTGATTGCCCTGACCGGAGGCATCGACCACGGTCGCGCCGCTGGCTTCCTCGAAGTTGTAGGCCGCGACCAGCCCACCGGTGTTCGCGCTTACCGTGGCCACGGTGATGTAGCCCGTTTGGGTCTCGGTGTCGGTGCCGGCGGGACCCTTGGTGGTCAGACTGACGGTATAGGTGCCCGCACTGGCGTAGGTGTGCGCGGGATTGGTCTTGGTCTGGGTGGTGAGGGTGCCGCCATCACCGAAGTTCCACGTATAGTCCGTAATGGTCCCGGTGGAGGTATTGGTGAACGTCGTGGTCAGGGGCGCCGCTCCCGACCTGGGGCTGGCGCTGAAGCTGGCCACCGGCGCCGTGGCGGTCGCCGAAATGGTCTTGCTCGTCGTGGTGCTGCCCACCGCGTTGCTGACGGTCAGCTTGGCGGTGAAGGCGCCCGGCGTGTTGTAGGTTTTCACGGCGGTCTGGGCGGTGCTGGTGGTGCCGTCGCCGAAATCCCAGGTTCGACTCGCAACCGTGCCGGTCGAGGTGTCGGTAAAGGTTACCAACAACGGCGCAGTCCCGGAGGCCGGGCTGGCGGTGAAGCTGGCGGTAGGCGCTGTCGCGGCGGGAGCTGTCACCGAAATATAGTTGGTCTTGGTTGCGGTGTTGCTGCCGCCTGGACCGGTGGCCGTGAGCGTGACCGTGTAGACGCCCGCGCTCGAATACGTCTTGGAAGGGCTTTGGACGGTGCTGGTGGTGCCGTCGCCGAAGTTCCAGGACCATGTCATCGCGTTCGTCGAGCTGTTGGCGAACTGCACCGTCAGCGGCGCGGCGCCCGTGGTTTTGTCCGCGCTGAAATTGGCGCTGGGAGCCACGGCAACCGGGGCGATAGTCGTGCTGACCTCGTTGGAGTTAGCGCTTTCCACCACCTTGGCGGTGTCGTAGGCATGGACGGCAAAATGATACGTCTTACCATCCTCCAGATTGGCTATGGTGTAGCTCGTCTGTTTGCCGGCGTCGATTTCCGCCGTGTAGCTCTTGCTGGCTTGCCCGTAAACGATGTGATAGCCCCCCAGGTTGGGTTCGGTATTGGCGTCCCAGGCCAAAGTGACCTGTCCCGCGAAAACGTTCGTCGTAAAGAAAAACAGCACGCTCAACCAGCCCAGCAGACGCCAGACCGGGTTGAACGGCATCGCAATCGAAGCCGTGGTAGACATTATACCTCCTGAATCACGTGCCGCGCGAACGTGACGTGTCAAGAGGCACTTCAAGCCCGCTTGGCAACTCTGCGACCTTAATTCATCAGTTTTTTATGGTAAACTGTATGAAAATTAGGCCAGTAGTTTTGCGTCGCTACCTTTCGGTAGGTTTGCGTTTTTCAAGCGGGTACTAGGCTATACTCAAAAAAAAATTGAATCAACCCCCTTTCTGAAAATTTTTGCTACTTTCTATCTGAAAAATTACGTAAGCCGGGCCAAAATGGACCGGTTGCCTGCCGGTATCCAGCCGTAGTACGGCCTGGAATCCAGCACCGGCCGGTGCTGGGCCGCTGAAAAATGCTGCCAGGCCGCCAGGCTCCCGCCGATCAGCAGCGCCGCCAGCAGGATGGCGAGTGCGATCTTCCACGCGCTGTAGGGCCGCTCGCCCTGCACCTCCCCCGTGCGGCCATTCACCACGAAGCGATAGGTTCGGTCGCGGAACCGGAACGCCGACAGCCATACCGGCAGCAAAACGTGCTTGAAGCGGATCTCGCCATGGCGGGTGTCCAGGGCATGGATGCGCTGATGGTCGCCGCCGATGGCCCGCTCGACATCGCGCCGAATGATGGGCGCCATCCGCTCCCGGGCGCGCTCGAAGCCCTGCTCCAGGTCGACCGTATACATCTCGCTTTGAAACCCGCTCAGATACTCCTCCCGGTACGGCGTCAGATTCGCCAAATCCCAGGGTTCCAGCCGTTCGGTCACCGCTCGCGGTAACGAACCGCTGGCCAGCACCAGCACGTCGTCGAAAAAGCGCGACACCACACCTGCCGCCGGTGTCCAGCGGATCCGGGTCACGACGCGGACCCGCTCCACCTCCCGACCGTTCTCGATAGCGCGATAACTTTCCTGGACCTGGTAGTTGTCGCCCCGTTCCCCGCGGTAAGCCGTGGTCGTATCGGCGTCGTAGGTCCAGTACGGCACGTACATGCCGGCCAGTCGGGCATCGTTGCGGGCGTAGTCCTTGAGCATGCCGGGCGCGAACCATAAGCCACCGAGCCATCGCCGGAAAGCCGAGCGGGCTTGGTCGCGGCTGATCTGGAACGGCAGCAGCGCCTGCACTTGCAATTGGCGGTGCCGTTCGGTTTTCGCCACCACCGGGACGCCGCAGAACGCACACTGACCCGCGTGGGTGGCCGCGTCGAAGGTATAGGACGCGCCGCAGGAATCGCAGTGGATGGCGATGTTGTCGCGAGTCGCCGTGGTCGTCGCCAACGCGCGCAGCGTTTGCCGGAAATCCTGCTCCAGGATCGGCGCGGCGAAGCCGGCGATTCGGTTCTCGTGGCCACAGTGCCCGCAGCGCAACAGCTCGGTGCCGGGTGCGTACTCCAGCGAGGCTCCACATTGCGCACAGGGAAAACGGTGGGGTTCCGGATTGCTGGCAGGGGAGGGTGTTTCGGGTTCGGATGGCATGGCGAGGGGCTCCTTCAAATAAGTTTTCAGGAGTCTAGCAGGCGCTCCACCCTGTTCCCCAGCGCCGAAATGGACGGCATTGCGACGCAGCGCCCGCGTTTTTTCGGCGCCCCCTTTGCGGCCAGCCATCTGTGCTCCAGGCCCTCCAAAGGCAGTCATCGCCACTTCACCGACCTGCGCGAAAATATATTGCGATACAGCATCGAAATATGAAAGCACAGAAAAAATGATTTTTGCAAGTATTTAATTTAAAAAATGATTTTTTACAACTGTTAAATAACTGTTTTTTATCACCGATCATTTTATAAAATATTATGTTTATCAATAATATATTTATATATTGATGATTGTGACAAAAATAATTATATTTTCTTTTAATACAATAAGATAAAAAATTTCGGATCAACTGGTGACTGGCGCGTTTGATCGGATTCTTGCGTGCCCGATGCCCGCCATTTCCGGGGAGCCATTCAGGAAGTATTGGCCGGCCAGACTCGACGCCGCCTGCTCCGAATCTGGTCTTTACATCTTTTTTACGTATCGCCACCCTGGTTTTTATCCCGTTTTTGCAGCCGTCCGCCTATGCTCCACGACATCCGAATCATTCTGTGGAGGCGCGCCATGGACGATCTGTTCATGTTCCTGATCATGTTAGGGTTGTTTCTGCTGATGACCGGGATCGTCGAAATCTGCGCCAGACTGGCCCGGAGGCGTTGACATGACTTGGCTCTATGTTCTCGGTGGCCTCGCTGCGGGTGGGCTGCTGATCTATCTGTTCGCCGCCCTCCTCAAAGCGGAGGATTGGTGATGACCCTGCACGCCTGGTTGCTGCTCGGGCTGTATTTGGTTGTTCTCCTGGCGCTGGCCAAGCCGCTCGGGGTCTATATCGCGGATGTAATGGAAGGCCGTTCCATCCTGGCTCTGCGACTCGGGGGTCCTGTCGAAGCGGTGATTTACCGCCTCTGCGGCGTCCGCGAAGCGGATGAGATGGGCTGGTTGCACTACGCGCTCGCCCTCTTGCTGTTCAATACGCTGGGCGTATTCGCCGTTTACGCCCTGCAACGGCTCCAGTTCTGGCTGCCGCTCAATCCGCGACAGATAGCCAACGTCAGCCCCGATTCGGCGTTCAACACCGCCGTCAGTTTCGTTACCAACACCAACTGGCAGAGCTATGGCGGCGAAAGCACCATGAGTTATCTGACGCAGATGCTGGCCCTGACGGTGCAAAATTTCCTGTCGGCGGCGACCGGCATCGTCGTGGTCATCGCCCTGATTCGCGGCTTCGCCCGCCACACGGCACAAAACATCGGCAACGCCTGGGTCGATCTGACTCGCGTTACGCTTTACGTGTTGTTGCCGCTGGCGCTGGCGTTCGCGGTGTTTCTGGTGAGTCAGGGCGTGATTCAGAATTTCGCCGCTTACCAGGAGATCGCGACGGTGGATGCCACCACCTACGAGCAGCCCAAGCTGGACGCCGCCGGTCAACCCCTTAAAGACGACCAGGGTAATCCGGTGACCGAACCGGCCACCCTGCAAACGCAAACCCTGGCCATGGGACCGGTCGCTTCGCAGGAAGCGATCAAGATAATTGGCACCAATGGCGGCGGCTTCTTCAACGCCAATTCGGCGCATCCTTACGAAAATCCGACGCCGCTGAGCAACTTCTTCCAGATGCTGTCGATTTTTCTGATACCAGGCGCGCTGTGCTACACCCTGGGCCGCATGGTCGGCGACACCCGGCAGGGCTGGGCGGTGCTGGCCGCGATGACGATCATTTTCGCGGTGGCGGCAGTGGCGGCGATTCACTTCGAGCAGCAGGGCAACCCGCTGTTGGCCGCCGCCGGCGTCGATCAGGTCGCCAGCGCGACCCAGGCGGGTGGCAACATGGAAGGCAAGGAAACCCGCTTCGGCATCGCCGACTCTGGCCTGTTCGCCACCATCACCACCGCCGCTTCCTGCGGTGCGGTCATCGCCATGCACGACTCGTTCACCCCGCTCGGCGGGATGGTGCCGCTGGTCATGATGCAGCTCGGCGAGGTGGTGTTCGGCGGCGTCGGCTCCGGTCTCTACGGCATGTTGGTGTTCGCCATCATGGCAGTCTTCATCGCCGGCCTGATGATCGGCCGCACGCCCGAATACCTGGGCAAGAAGATCGAATCCTACGAAATGAAAATGACTTCCATCGCGATTCTGGTGACGCCGCTGCTGGTGCTCGGCGGAACCGCCATCGCCGTAATGGCCAATGCCGGCCAGGCAGGCATCTTCAATCCGGGACCACACGGTTTCTCGGAAGTGCTGTACGCCTTCACTTCGGCCGGTAACAACAACGGCAGCGCCTTCGCCGGTCTCGGCGCCAACACGCCCTTTTACAACGTCATGCTAGCCATCGCCATGTGGTTCGGCCGCCTCGCGGTCATCGTGCCGGTGCTGGCCATGGCCGGCTCGCTGGCGGCGAAAAAGCGTATCGCCGCGACCTCGGGCACTCTGCCCACTCACGGGCCGCTATTCGTGACCCTGCTAATCGGTACGGTCTTGCTGGTCGGTCTGCTGAACTATGTTCCCGCCCTGGCCCTGGGGCCGGTAGTCGAGCATTTCATGTTGTGGGCCGGGCATTGATGGCGAAGGAGAAATCCTATGTCGCGTAAGACCTTGACTCTGTTCGATCCGACGCTGGTGAGACCCGCCATCGTCGATGCCTTCAGGAAGCTCGATCCACGCATGCAATGGCGCAACCCGGTCATGTTCGTGGTCTACGTCGGGAGCCTCCTGACTACGGTGCTGTGGGCGCAGGCTCTCGGCGGCCAGGGCGAGGCGCCCGCCGGCTTCATTCTCGCCGTCGCCCTGTGGCTATGGTTCACGGTGCTGTTCGCCAATTTCGCCGAGGCGCTAGCCGAAGGCCGCAGCAAGGCCCAGGCGGCGTTTTTGCGCGGGGCCAAGAAGACCGTCGTGGCCAAGAGGCTGCGGGAACCCCGTTACGGTGCTCCACTGGACTTGTTGCCCGGCACCGAATTGCGACGCGGCGACGTGGTGCTGGTGGAAGCCGGCGACATGATCCCGGCCGACGGCGAAGTGATCGAAGGCGTCGCCTCGGTCAACGAGAGCGCCATCACCGGCGAGTCCGCCCCGGTGATCCGCGAGTCCGGCGGCGACTTCAGCGCCGTCACCGGCGGCACCACCGTGCTGTCCGACTGGATCGTGGTGCGGGCGACGGTCAATCCGGGCGAAGCGTTCATCGACCGCATGATCGCGATGGTGGAAGGCGCCAAGCGCCAGAAGACACCCAACGAGATCGCGCTGACCATCCTGTTGGTGGCGCTGACGATCATCTTTCTCGGGGTGACGGTCACGCTGCTGCCGTTTTCCATCTTCAGCGTGGAGGTGGCGAAAGCGGGTTCGCCGGTGTCGATCACCGTGCTCGTCGCCCTGCTGGTCTGCCTGATCCCGACCACTATCGCCGGATTGTTGTCGGCCATCGGCGTGGCCGGCATGAGCCGCATGATGCAGGCCAACGTGATCGCCACCTCGGGTCGCGCCGTCGAGGCGGCGGGCGACGTGGACGTGCTGCTGCTCGACAAGACCGGCACCATCACCCTCGGCAATCGCCAGGCGGCGGCGTTTCTGCCGGCTCCCGGCGTGACGGAACACGCCTTGGCCGACGCCGCGCAACTCGCGTCCCTGGCCGACGAAACGCCGGAAGGGCGCAGTATCGTCGTGCTCGCCAAACAGCGTTTCAAGCTGCGGGAGCGGGATATTCATGCACTCGGCGCGACCTTTATCCACTTTTCGGCGCAGACCCGGATGAGCGGCGTCAATCTGGATGGCCGGCAAATCCGCAAGGGTTCGGCGGATGCCATCCGCCGGCAGGTCGAAACCCTCGGTGGCAGCTTCCCGGATTCGGTCGTCCACGCCGTGGACGAGGTAGCCCGCCGGGGCAGCACGCCGCTGGTGGTCGCCGACGCCGCGAAAGTGCTGGGCGTGATCGAACTCAAGGACATCGTCAAGGGCGGCATCAAGGAGCGTTTCGCCGAACTGCGGCGGATGGGGATCAAGACAGTGATGATCACCGGCGACAATCGGCTGACCGCCGCCGCCATCGCCGCCGAAGCCGGGGTGGATGACTTCCTCGCCGAAGCCACGCCGGAAGCAAAGCTGGCCCTGATCCGCCAGCATCAGGCCGAGGGCCGACTGGTGGCGATGACCGGCGACGGCACCAACGACGCCCCGGCGCTGGCGCAGGCCGACGTGGCGGTGGCGATGAACAGCGGCACCCAGGCCGCCAAGGAAGCCGGCAACATGGTGGATCTGGATTCCAATCCGACCAAGCTGATCGAGATCGTCGAGACCGGCAAGCAGATGCTGATGACGCGGGGTTCGCTGACCACCTTCAGCGTCGCCAACGACATCGCCAAGTATTTCGCCATCGTCCCGGCGGCGTTCGTCACCACCTATCCACAGCTCGCGGCGCTCAACGTCATGGGTCTCGCCAGCCCGGCCTCGGCGATTCTGTCGGCGGTGATTTTCAACGCCCTGATCATCGTGTTCCTCATTCCGCTGGCGCTGAAAGGCGTCAAATACCGGCCGCTCGGCGCGGCGGTCCTGCTGCGGCGCAACCTGCTGATCTACGGCTTGGGCGGCGTGATCGTCCCGTTCATCGGCATCAAGCTGATCGATACATTGATTGCGCTCGTGGGCTGGGCGTGAAGAGTCAAGAGCAATGAAAACCCTCGTTCGTCCTGCCGTGACGCTGTTCATACTGCTTTCCATCATCACCGGCCTGATCTATCCGCTGTTCGTGACAGGAATCAGTCAAGCGCTGTTCCCGGCACAAGCCGCTGGCAGCCTGATCGAGCGCGACGGCAAACGGGTCGGCTCCCGACTGATCGGCCAGACTTTCACCGATCCGAAATACTTCTGGGGCCGACCGTCGGCCACCGGTCCTTATCCCAACAACGCGGCGGCTTCCGGCGGTTCCAATCTTGGTCCATCCAACCCTGCCCTGAAGGAGGCGGTGCAGGCCCGGATCGAGGCGCTGCGCGCCGTCGATCTGGGCAATACTGCGCCGGTGCCCGTCGATCTGGTCACCGCTTCGGCCAGCGGACTCGATCCCCACATCAGCCCGGCTGCCGCCGAGTATCAGGTCGCGCGGGTCGCGCGGGCGCGCGGACTGGCGCCCGAAATCGTGCGAGACTTGGTAGCCAAGCAGACCGAGGATCGCCAGTGGGGCATTTTTGGTGAACCGCGCGTCAACGTCCTCGAACTCAACCTCGCGCTCGACGGATTACGGCCCGAAAAACGCCCATGAACGGGTATAACCAGAGCGCGCAAACGGGGGAGATTGGCTCTGCAAACGCCTCGGTATCCCATGCTTCGCCCTTGGTTCTGGTGCGGCACTTCCGCCAAATTCTGCTGTGGCCGTTGCGGGTGATACCGAGCCAGGCGGAAAGAACGCACTTCTCGAAATACTGGGAAGTGCTGGAGGCGTTGGGCGAACGCTGTCCGTGGCGGGAAGTCGTGGACGAATTCGGCGATCCCGCCAGCTTTCAGGAACGACACTACCAGGAATTCGTCACCTTCATGCCTTACGTGCAACGTTTCCTGTACGGCGAAGGTGCGGGCCGCGAAGGGCAGACCGGCTACGGCAAATCCCCGATCCGGGTATTCCGCCGTCGCGATATCGCCCAGATGCGGGTCGTGCTCGACGAGCAAACACCGCCGCTGCTATTCCAGATTGCCCATGTCGATCTTTATTTCTTTTACGACATTGACGTCATCATCCCGGCGGTGGAATTCTTTGCTAACGACTTGCCGCTGACGTTGGCCGAGGATGTTTTGTTCAAAGTCGGACGGGCCTACCCGGCCTTTTGGGAGGCCGACGGTCGGGGTGGGGAATGTCCGCGCCGGGTGGAATGGCTGTCGGCGACGGGTGAGACGCTGGCGGCGTCCGACTACGAGGACCGGCACCGCTATCTCTCGTTCGTCTGCCGGCACCGTTCCCCCAACGTCGCCACCCACTGGGAATACTTGTTGCGCCCGTTGGCCTTCTACCATTCCGACCGCGAAGGCGCGATCCGCTACCGGCAGATCGAATACCACCGGATGCCGCTGCTGGCTTACCTCAGCTTCAGCGATCCGCAGAGTCTGACGCGCGGCGATTTCGCCCGGCTGGCGCTGATTACCAAAGCGGGACCGTCCGAGACGTTGCCGTACTCCGAGAAACAGTTAGCCGATTTCGAGCAACACTACTGCAACGACAAGTTCTGGGACCCCGACAATCCGGCGCTGACCAGTCGCTACCTGTGTTGCGGCCACGCCTTCGTGGTGATCGGCAAGGCCCACGAACGCTTCTTCGCCGACCCGGAAACCGGTCTGCTGGGCCAGTTTCGCCACCAGTATTTCCTGATCAATCTGATCGCCCACTTCCACAAGGCCACCCTGTTGCTGTTCTCGGAATGGCTGGTCGAAGCGATCAGCCAGCTCGACATCCGCGACACGGATTCGGTGAGGGCATTCAAGCGGGAGATCCGCCGGATCATGGAAACGTTTCTGCGTTTCACCCAGCGCTACTGGTTTCACGAAGTCTCCAACCAGGCCCAGGTTCGGGATTTGTTCCAACTGCTGACCGGTCATCTCAACACCGATCGGATTTATCAGGATGTCAGCACGTCGGTCAGGGAAATGAATCAATATCTGGACAGTGACAGTCTCAGGCGCCAGGCCAATACCGTGGTGCGGCTGACGGTGGTGACCACCCTTGGGTTGATCGCCACCGTCTCGACCGGTTTTCTGGGCATGAACATCTTCGATGAAACCGATAATCCGGCCTGGGTCAAACTGTTGATTTTTTCGGTGGTGCTCGTTCCCAGCACCCTGCTCGTCAACTATGCGGTCGCCCATTCCAAGGTACTCTCGGATTTCCTGGAAGCCTTGGCGGACAAGAAACTGACTTGGTGGGATCGGCTTCAAATCCTATTTAGAATTTGGCGGGAGCCTCCTCAAAAAGCGGCCAAGCCGTGAATGGCAAACCCGACGACACCCGTCCCGACCCCGACCAGTTGCTCGACCGCCTCAAGCAGGAGGAGGCGCGTTCCCGGCGCGGCAAGCTGAAAATCTTTTTCGGGGCGTCGGCGGGCGTCGGTAAAACCTACGCCATGTTGCTGGCCGCCCGCCAGTG
>DGFE01000177.1 GCA_002391525.1 Competibacteraceae bacterium UBA3908 | reverse complement strand
AGATGTGTATAAGAGACAGATTCAATACAGCGCAGCGCCCCATGATTATTAAGTATACACCGACTGGCATGGGAGCGGGCGAAACTGACGACAAAGTCGCCATACGGTATGGCGTGCAAATCCACTTCCCGGTAAGCATAGTCTAAAGCAAATAAACTGTATAAATCCACAAGTTCGCGCTTATCATACTGATTCGTAGCAGCCGCTTTTCTTACAATGTCAGCAAAGCTCAATGATGTGTATTCACTCAGATTGACACCACGGGCCAAGCGAGTCCGGATGCAAAGTTGCTTAATCTGATTGTCATTCACTTGTAATACTGAAGCCGGCAGGGTATCCAAAACATAGTTGAGAAAAACCGCGCGCAATGGGTACTGTTGTGCTATATCAAGCGCATCCAAAGCCAATGCAGGGTCGAGAGCATTTATAATTTTCAGTTGATACCGATCAGGATGGTTGGAAAAAATGCCATGTTTTTCTGCATCCGCCAGCATGGATTCAGATTGATCCGCTGCTATATAGCACAGCTTTTGATAATAATCCTTGTCATACTGATGACAAAGAGCCTGAAAAGCGTCCAGAAAATAACGCGCAAACAAGCCGGTTCCAATACCGATCTCCAGCACTCGAATCTGCGACTCGAGCATGCCATTTCGTTCAGACTCAAGGAGATTGACAAACAGTACTTCCGCAGCATTTTTTGATAAATTGCCATCGTTGTTGATAGTAAAAGGCACGTCATCGCTGATAAATGCCCGGCTGCCACGCTCCTCCCAATAAAGCTGCCCCAGCTCCCATTCAATGCTCTCCGCCAATGGGCGAAAATCCTGTATCAATAAACGGTCGTTTTGAATGCTGGCCAATATTTCGATTGCAGAGCCTCTAATTGGCGGGTCAGATTTCATGATTTAAAATCAATTGACTATGATTTATCGCTTGGTGGTGACCGATAACGAAGATCCACTTCTGGGTATTCGGAACACATGATTGGAGCGAAATTATCATTATCGATAATAGATTTTCTTGAATGATATGGACAGAATTCGCCACTGGTTCTCAGCATACTGTAAATGCGCAAGATACTGGTAGCCGACCCGACTCGCGGGCGGGGTTGGGCGATAAATCAGCACCCATGCATCACCATCGGGCTGTAGCGTCCAAAGGCCAATATGAATCTGGTTTCGTTCATCTATCCAGGCTTCTTCGTCCACCTTGACCCAAGCTTCATGATCCTTGGTCAGAAAAGGCACCTCCGCCACCTGCTCTGATGTTGCCAAGTATTCAGCGAGCGCCTGCTTGATCTGTTGAGCATCCGCGAGCGTGATTGTCATATGATCGCCTTTATGGTAGACAATGGTTGTCCACGATTTTTCGGATTTGAAAAAATGGTCTTGAACAATAAGATTCTCTGCCCGTAGGCAGACATTGCTTAACAACACGATGATTGCAACTACGATGACTTTAGATGTAACACCCGGCCCAATTATGGACATTTCCAGTCATTAGGATCGATGGTCTTTTCATTGATCCTCGTTTCTGGACCCGCGAATGTGTCGCCCTTCTTGGAAGGTCTCCAAGAGGTTTTACCGGTCGCCGGATCACGCACTTTAGTGAGTTTTTTAGCCGGATCAGAGCCGACGGGCACGGGCTGGGGTTTGCCTTTCACGGGCGGAGGAGGGCTGGGATACTCTTCCTGGACGAGTTTCCGGATCGCTTTCTTGTCGGGCACGAGTTTGCCGGTCTTGGAATCCTTGGTTCGCAATCCCCCACCTTGGCTTGGCAAGCCGCGCTCAATGGTCCACAACTCCGTGTTGTAGTAGGCGTCATCCTCGCTCGGTTCTGGCCAACCCATGCCAGGCGGTTGGTTCTGGTGCCAAATCTCATGATAGAAAGTGATCGCGGCATCTTCGCAACTGGTGTTACTCATCACTGTAATTTCCTTGCCGACGGGATCGGCGGAACCACCCGCCTGGAATTTCTTCGTCGTCCATTTTTTTCCATCAAAATAGGGATCTTCGAAATATATTTCGTCCGCCTTTTTCACTGTCGTCTTACTGAGTTGATCGACAATTTTCTTGTCATTTTTACAAAGAATTTTTTTAACGCAATCAACATCCCACTTTTTGGGAGTCGCCTTCTTTGCCTGGCGGCAGGGCTCCACGATATGACCCACGGGTTGATCTGAAAACAAGGGGCCTTCAGGCATTTGAATTTTCCTCCCGCAGCGATCTGTTAAATTCTCAACTCAAGCACTTTTCAAGATACGCCCATGCTTCCCGATAAAGCAGCTCACTCCTTTTTACAGGGTCTTTCAACGATGCATCACCCAAGATTGTCTCCGCCCATGGATACTGAGGATCTCTGTCGAATCCACCGCCCAGCATGTACATCAAAAGGATATAAATGGCGATCCCCTTCTCGTCGGTCAGGCCATAATCCCTGGCAGCCTGATATCCTTGGCGGACTAATTGCCGAATATGGGGATCGCCCACTGCCTGATACCTTTCGGGAAACAGTGCGTACAACAATTTCAGCATGTAATCGCCAAAGCTGAGTTCCTTATCCTCACCCGTCCGTGACAAGGCGCCAACCGGTAATTCATGGAGCTTGCGTAACGCCCTATCCCGATATTGCCTCTCCGGACCTGCCTCCTCGTTGAGGAAAGCCCTTGCTCGATCATACAACAGACCGGCGCGGTCACCAGGATCGATGCTGTCCTCGTCCGCGAGAATCCGGGCCGCCCAGGGTAATTGGGGATCGAGGTCAAAATAACTGCCCAGCAGGAACATCAGATCCACATAGAGACGCACATCGCGCTCGGAAACCAATCCGTACTGCTCAGCCTGTTCGATCCCCAGGCGGATCACCGTGCGCACCTGTTCTCTCCCGAGGATTGCACACTGCTTGGGAAAAACTTCCTCGAGGTATTCCAGTAGCCGGTTCTCGAAATTGCGGACGGCCGCTCGTTCGAAGACCTTCATCTGGGCCTCGCGCATCACTAACATGGCTCATTTCACTCCATCATCCGCCAATCAGCACCGTTACACACCCCAACGCAATCGGGTCCGCGCCACCGCAGGCTTCCATGACCTGATCGCCTTGGCGCGCCGCCGGCAGATTGTTGATCACGACCGTGGCGCTGCCCTTGGTGACGAAACCGGGGCCATGCGGCGGAATTGGGACGGGGATCGGGCAAATGTGCATGTCGGAAATTCCCGCCATGGCCGACATGACCGCGCTGGCCGCCGCCGCCGCCGCCGCCTTGATGCCCTCGGTATAGGCGATGTTGGCGGCCGGTTGTCCACCGGGAACCACGGAAGCGGTCGTCCACGTCGCGGTCAGAGCGGCATTGGTGGCGTTCAACGTTCCGATCATGCTGCCAGCCGTCCCCGCGGCGGCTGGCGCGCCGGTTGCTGCCGCCGCCGCGCCCCCCTGCACCAGCGCGGCGGAAATCTGGACCAGGCTGGCGGTCGCGTCAACCGGCGTCATTTGCGGCCGGGTCATGAACGAATTCATCGCATTCGAGATGGCGTCCACCGCTCCGGCCATGGCCGTGGGCAGAGCCCGCCAGGCGGGCAGTCCGCCGATGATGACGTCCAGGCTGCCAGGGCCGGGGTTCAGCGGCGGACTGTGACTGGTCATGTCCGTTATACGGGCGGCTGGGGGCATGGATCGGTTCCTCGCACGCTGATGGATAGTACGGTCTTGCGTTCAGAAATTTTCCCACAATCAGGCCAGTAGAACCCGCTCGCTTTCGAGTTGCGTCCCCTCGGACCAGAACTTCAACAAGGCCCCGGGATCTTCGTCTTCGACCAGATAGCGCAACACCGGTCCGAACACCGTTCGCGACTCCTGTTCGTTGCAGGTGGGTAGATAAGTGCGCAGCACCCGGGGATCGTAGTAGCGGAAATAGAGCGGTTTCAGGTCCGGCCCGTAAACCTTGAGGAAGGTGCGCAAATGCATTCGCAGATCTCGAAGATCGGCCTTGCTGACCGCGAAGATGCCCCAGTGCTTGCCCCAGCCTTCCCGCAGCAGCCACTCGGTAAACGGATGACCGGGTTGCACGACCGCCAGATACGGCGCGACCAGCATCAAATCGGGCTCCAGATCCCCTCGAAACAGGCACTCCGACTCGACCTCGAACCGCGTCAGGGTCTGCGGCAGCTCGGGCACCGAGGCACCGTCGAGAATCGCATACACCCCCGTTTCGGGAACGGCGAACAAGTGCTGCGCAAGGATTTGCGGCGGAATTCTGGCGGTCATCGCTCAACGCTCCGGGTCGAAACGGGAACTCACTGGCCACTCCGGGCGGCTTCACAGATTTCACAGAATGGCGTGCCGCTTTGGGCGGCCCTGGCCAGCGTTTCGGCCTGCGGAGCTTGCAGGGCGCCGACCGTCACGGAATCCAGCGACTTGCTTTTATCCTGGATCGGCGTCGCCTGCGCGTCGGTCACTTCGCCCGGTTTGTCGGTCGCCGCTTCCTTCGCCGCCGTGGGCGCGGTCGGGCTGGACGGCGAACTGCCGGAACCGGAGCCGCCCGAACCGCCGCTGTTGATCTTGACCATCGTACCCTGGATGGTGACCCCGGAGGCATCGATCTTGACGAAGCCGCCGCTGGCCTTGATGGTCAGTTCCATCCCCCCCTCGATCACCACCTTCATGCCGGCCTTGAGGTGGATTTCCGTACCGGCGTCGAGGGCGTGATTCTGTCCCACCTTCTCTTGCAGGTTCTGGTCCACCTTGAGCGACAGGGTGCCGCCGACCTTCTGGTTGTGATCTTTTTTGACTTCCTGGTGCTTCTCGCCTTCCACCCGCTCGAACTGATCGCCCTTGCCGCCGCCGCCCGCCTTGACGATCAGGTGCTTTTCACCCTCGACCTGCTCGAACTGCTTCTTCTTGACGATCAGGTGCCGTTCGCCGCCGATCCACTCGAAGGCATCGTTCTTGACCCGGATGTCCTGATTGCGCTCGGCGTGCAGAAAAATCTGCTCCTCGCCCTTCTTGTCCTCGAACCGGAACTCGTTGAATCCGCCCCCGCCCTTGCTGGACAGGCTTTTGAGAGTGGACATCGTCTTGTGGTCGGGCAGCGTGTAGGGCGGCATGTTGATGCCGTTGTAGACCCGGCCGGTGATGATCGGCTGGTCCGGGTCGCCCTCCAGGAAATCCACGATCACCTCGTGGCCGATGCGCGGCAGGTACAGGATGCCCCATTTCTTGCCCGCCCAGCCTTCGGCGACTCGAATCCAGCAGGAGCTGTTCTCGTCCGCCTTGCCATAGCGGTCCCAGTGGAACTGGCATTTGACCCGGCCGTATTGATCGGTGTAAATCTCTTCGCCCGCCGGACCGACCACGATGGCGGTCTGCGGTCCCTGCACCACCGGCTTGGGGGTAATCCGCGGCGCCCGATAGGGCTGTTTGGCCTCGATCACGGTGATCTCGCCCTGATAGGGCTTGCCGGAAATCCCCGCCTCGGCGAAGGATTCATACTCGTCCGACTCCAAACGATGGACGGCGGACACGATCAGATATTCCCGGTTCTGATCCTCGCGCGGGCATTCGCTCAAACTGAACAGACAGCCCACCGCCAGTCCGGCGGCGTTGCCCCGTCCCTGGGCGATCTCGTGCTGGGCCAGGAGTTCCTGCAGGCGAATCCGGGAATAGTTATTGCCGTCGCCCGGTTCGACGTACTCGCCGGGATAATCGTACATCTCGAAATCCGCCAGCGCGTGATTCCTGGGCTGGTTCAACACCGTGCGCAGATTCTTGCGCGGCGCCTTGAAGTCATAGTCGTTCAGGGCATAGGCACCGGGCTGCACCTGCTTGAAAACGATCCATTCCGACACGTGATCGCGTTCGCGATGGTCGTGGACGTCCGGCGGGAAATAAGGCACCCGCTCGTAGCCTGGAAACGTGCCGTGCGAAC
>DGFE01000268.1 GCA_002391525.1 Competibacteraceae bacterium UBA3908 | reverse complement strand
AGATGTGTATAAGAGACAGGGTCCTTCAGTTCGCCGGCGAACCATTTGTGCACGAGCTCGGTTTCGGTCACCGTGGCGGTCGGCGACAGCTTGCCCGAGGAGACGAAGTATTTGCCGTCCGGGGTGATGTTGACCCCGTGTGGATTCTTGGGCACCGGCACGTAACAGGTCAGAGCGGTCTTGGGATCCTGATTGGCTTCCTTGGTGCCGTCCACCACCGGCACCTTGGAATCGCCGATGGTGACGAACTTGCCGGCCTTGACGGCATTTTCAATCCGTTCGATGTTGAAGAACACCACCGCGTCGCGCTCCGCCGACATCATGTCGGTGTAAATCGCGCCGCCTTCGGTATTGTATTGGTTGGCGGCGGCCAGCTTGCCGTCGTAGGACGTGGCGACCAGGTCCATGTTACCGGTGACCTTGCATTGCCAGCGCGGCTCCATGGTCTCGGCGTCCACGCAGGTGAACAGGCAGGCCCATTTCTTGGGGTCGTCCATGTCCCGCCCGTCGTTGGGCAGCGGGATATGGAATTCGCCGCCGCAGAACACCCGGGTGGTGTGGTTGATCTTGGGGTCGACCGGATCCTGCTTGTCGGGGAACAGGCCGTGGAAGCCCTGGATGTTCGGCAACTCGGTGATCTTGTCGCATTCCATATAGTCCATGCGGATGCGCGCCAGCCGGCCATGAATCTTGTCGTTCACCCACAGATACTTGCCGTCGTAGGTGCCGTCGGTGTAGGAACCGTGAATGTGGTGAGTGTCGCCTGTGATGTACTTGAGCGAACCGTCCGGCTTGGTGCCGAGGATTTTCTTGGACTCGTTGGTGATGCCCCAGCCAAGCATCGGGTCGATGTTGAACACCGGGATGCGCTTGATGGTGCGCCCGGAAGGCAGGCCGTAAATGCGCACTTCACCGGAATGGCCGCCACTGGAGAAGATGTAGTAATCATCCAGTTGCCCTGGCGGCACCTCGTACTTGCCGTGCTCTCCGCCTTCCTCGCGCTCCTCCTCTTCCTTGGCCTCGACCGAATCGAGGGAGGCCAATCCAGTCGCCAGGCCGGCACCAGCCAGGCCAGTCAGTGCCGCCGCGCCCAGGAATTTGCGCCGGCTGGTGTTTTCCGGGTTTTCCGGGTTCTGGGATTTGTGTTCGTTATCGTTCATGATCTTACCTCCACGACTCACGTTTGCCGCTGTTTCAACTGCCAACTACCCTAAGGGTAAGTTAACCAAACTGACCGTCAATTCTTGGTTTAACGAGCATGGGGAAGTAGGTGATGATAAATATCAAAAACGCCACGATCCATAACATCTGGGAGATCGCCACCCAGACGACATATTGGCTTTCAGCAATCAGCGGTACTATCACTCTGAAGATAGCCCCAGTAATGAGGACAATCAGCGAGATGACAACCGCTTTGGGGGGATTTTGCACATTTCTTCCCGTGTGACCCAGCGTAACGCGAGCCATCATGCTCAAAATGATAACACCGATGCCGCCAACACTGAAAGCATGGAGCACGACAACATTGGGCAGCTTCAGAAAAACGTTTATCGCCAGCAACAAAAAGCCAAGATTGATCCAGATAAAAGCGATGAACAGGCTCCACAGGAGTGGCTTTTGCCAAATTCCACTGGTATGCCAGCCCACCAGCCGGGCGGAATTGACAACGAACAGACCCATCGCAGTCGATGCGACCATCCATGGATTGCGAACCAAGATTTCCGCAACCAAAAAAGCGATATAAAAAACGATAATCACCAGATCCAGCCATTTCGAGTTGAAAAGCTTGACTGGATAACCGACCCCGACTTCGATGAAAAATGGAATAACTCTCCTGCCGATGACGAGAATCAGCCCAACAATCAAAAACAACCCGCCGTAGATGCCAAAAAACACACCCTGCTCGATCAGTCCCGCCGCTCCCAGATAAAAACAGCCATTGGCGGACGCCAACAACGCCAGAATGACTATAATTCCCAGTTGCCTCCATTGCTTGATCCTTACAATCGAATAAAGAATCGAACCGATCAGGCACAGCGCGAACAGCATATCGAAAAATCCGGCAACGAACATCCATGGCGTCCCGAACAAAAACAGGACTCTCGGCAATGCCCACAAAGCGCACAATGCCAGCAGACCGAATCCATAAAGGGTTTGTACGCCAGTCCAGTTTTTGACCGCAGTCAATAGAAATCCAGCGACGACCGCCATTGCGAACCCATAAATCATTTCATGGGCGTGCCACTGAAAAGTAGAAATCCGGGTGATCGGCAAGGGCAGTTGCAAGACATAGACGCCCATCCAGAGCATCATCGAAACGATGGCGAAAATCGCCGCGCCCAGAAAAAATGGCCGGAATCCCAGATTCAACAAAGCTATTTTAGGCACTGGACTCACCACTAATGACTGGTCCCTTCGGAGCGGGTGATCTTGTTGTAGACGTTGTACTTGCCCACCGGCTTGCGCATCGGCAGCCGCTTGACTTCCTGCAAGCTTGCCGCGTCGTAAATCACCAGCGCCCCGTCGTTTTCCCAGATGGAGACCAGCGCGTATTTGCCGTCGCGGGTGAATTCGGTATGGGCGGCGGTCTTGCCTGGTTCCGGTCGCAGCGTCTTCGCCACTTCCAGCGTGCGCTTGTCGAGCAACTGCATGGTGTCCTTGTCCTTGCTCATCATCGCGTCCACCCAGGCGTAGGGCGTGTTTTCGTGGCTGCGCATGAAAAACGCCGGACCGGCGGTCTCGACCTCCTTGATGACCTTCCAGTCCTTCATGTCGATCACGCTGACCACGCCTTCCTTGAGATTGGGCGTGGCCATGACCGGACGGTCCTGATACCGCCAGGAAATCCCGGAGCCGAGATGCGGCAGGCCGGGCAGCGGCAGATCGGCGATCTTGCGCCGCACATCCAGATTCACCACCTGACCACTGGGAATGGCCTGACTGCCGCCGTCGGCGGGCCGGGCCGCGCCCAGCACGTAGGCGTAGTCCTGGCTGAAGAAGAAATCGTCGAGAATGGCGTCGAGTTTGGTGACCCGCGGCGTCCACATCCCCGGCAAGGCGATGGCCTCGCCCATCTTGTAATCGTGAACGTAGCCCTTGAACACCGGTCCGGCCTTGGAGGCGTAGCTCAGTTCCCAGACTTCGGGAATGTCCTAGAGCGCGCCCACGAAGCTCTTGCGCGGCGCGGCGTCGTACACCGCCGACACCCGCGAGCTCTTGCCGGCCTCGTTCACAC
>DGFE01000232.1 GCA_002391525.1 Competibacteraceae bacterium UBA3908 | reverse complement strand
AACCGGGTTCGACAGATCATCAATCAGGGGTGTCTGCGCTGACGCGGGTCATGTGTCTGATAAATCGCCTGCGGTCAATCGGTTCGGGGGTGAAGGTCATGAGACGGGCGAGCGGTACCCGACGGAATTGGGGAGGGATATAGCGTGGTCGGTCGGATAGCCGCGGTTTAGAGATGGCCGAGTGGGATAGCGGCTACAAGTTGCTGTTCTCGCACCCGGAACTGGTGGCGGACTTGCTGCGCGGTGCCTCAATTAAAAGCATTCTGGCATGGAAGATTTCTGGTAATTCAGTGGGATGAAATCCTATCCGATAGGATGCGTTTGCGAATTCACGATAAAGCCGGGGCTCGGGCTCCGGCTTTCTTGCGCTTGAGAACTGACGAAACAGTGGCAGGAAAATTGCCCGACATAAACACGGTCAAGAAAGTTAAATCTATTTATTCTACTGATTTTTAAGTAATAAATTCACATTGAAGGCGAGTTTTATGAGCGATAAACTTTGCAATACGCTCCACGGAAAACAAAAAAATGTCAAATTTTTAGATCTATTGTCATTAAAAATAGTCGTTTTTTGTCAAAGCGCGTTCAAAATGGCCGCCTTGTTGGCGGCAATGTTCATGGCGTCCAGCGCGCTCGCGCAAAAATATGTCGCCACCATGGAGTCCGCTCAACCGGTGGCGCTGCTGGCGCGGGTTGCGGTAGGCCAATCCCTGGTCGTGGATAACGTGCTGCTCGACCAGGAGGATTCACCGGTTTCCTTGGAGTTGCAGCGTTTCGAGGTGTTTGCCCCCGATGCCCGCATCGTGGCGCATCAGCCCGAGGGTGAGGATAGCCTGGAACCGCCAGCCACCGGCTATTTCCAGGGCAGGATCCGGGGCGCCGCGGATTCGTTGGTTGTCCTGTCCGCCGATCCGCAAGGCGTGATGCGGGGTATCGTGCAACAGGGGAATAAGTTCTGGATTCTGGCGGGCGGCGCGGAGGCGGGTGGTCCGCTCACAGGGCTGACCAGTCGCGAAATCAAGCGAAGCGGTCTGTCGGATGCGGTGACGCTGTCCCAGCGTGGTCCCAAACCCGGAAACGATATATTGATCCCTCCCGGTCGGGCGAGGCGCAGCGACTTTGTGCCAAAACCTTTGGCGGCGGGCCAACTCTATGAGGTGCGGGTCGCCATCGAGACCGATGGCGAGTTTTTCGGTTTATTCGGGAATACTACCGCCGCAACCCGTTATATCGGCGATCTCTTTGCCTATGCTTCGGCCATCTATCAGCGAGAGGCCAACGCAAGGCTGGTGGTAGGCGACATCAGTCTATGGGCTGGAGGTCCCGCCACGGATCCATGGAACCACGCCGACCCCATCCAGGGCTTGGGCGATTTCGGTGACTATTGGAATGCCAACCGGCAAGGCGTGAAGCGCGCCATCGCCCATTTTCTGAGCGGGCGCGACTTGGGGGGAGGGGTGGCCTGGTTGGGTGTTCTGTGCAATAACCAATACGGTTATGGCTACAGCTCCAGCCTGCAAGGCGACTTCCAACTCAGCAACCCCCAACCCGTCTGGGATGTGGTCGTGGTCAGCCACGAGATCGGGCACAATTTCGATTCGCCGCATACGCACTGCTATGGTGGCATCGGCGGTAACGCCAATCCGGTCGATGCCTGCTACGGCGTGGAAGGGGACGCCGGTTGCTGGGCGGGTGGCGAGTCCCTGCCGGGCCTGAACTCGCTCACCGGTGGCGTGCCCGGCTCCGGCAAAGGCACCCTCATGAGTTATTGCCACCTGCTGGGTGGAGGAATGGCGAATATCGCCCTCACCTTCGGCCAGAATCATCCGTATGGCGTCGCGGCGTCCCGCGTCAGCACCGCGATGAGCAACTATGTTGCCCAGACAGCCAGCAGCAGTCCGTCTTGCATAACGGTCACGAACACCCAATCCTATCCCCTGACCGTCGGTAAAACCGGCAGCGGGACGGTGACCAGCAATCCGGCTGGGATTAATTGCGGCAGCGACTGTACGGAAACGTACCCGGCTGGCGCCACGGTCGCTCTGGCTGCCGTTCCCGCCGGCGGGTTCACCTTCGCCGGTTGGAGCGGCGCCTGCTCGGGTACGGGTAGCTGTTCGGTCGCCATGGACGCCGCCCGGAACGTCACCGCTACTTTCAACGCGGTCAATCCCGCCGCCGAGCAAGCCCTGATCACGCGGTATTATCAGGCTATCCTGGGTCGTAGTCCCGATTCCAGCGGTCTTGCTTTCTGGCAAGGCGAGATCGAGCGGTCGCAAACCCTGGGAGTCGACGTTCAGGAAGCTTTTCGGGTCATGGCCGGCCAGTTTTTTACCAGCCCCGAATACCTCAGCCGTAACACTTCCGGGACTCAATACATCACCGATCTCTATCACACTTTCTTTAACCGTGAGCCCGACAGCGGCGGGCTGAGCTACTGGAATGGGCAGCTGGCGGCGGGTTCTCCGCGCAGCCTGGTGCTGTTCCATTTCCTGTTTTCTCCTGAGTTTGCCAGCTACATGCAAGGGCTCTTTGGCAATACCGCCAGCCGGGGGGAAGTGTATGCGGTGATCGACTTTTACCGCGGGTTTCTCAACCGGTTGCCGGACACCAACGGCTTCAACTACTGGCTGGGACGATTCCGGGTGGCGCAATGCCAGGGGGCGACAGCGGTGGTGGCCGAAGTGGACGCTATTTCCCGGCAATTCCTGGCCAGCGCCGAATACACCAATCGCCGACGTTCCAATCGCGATTTCGTCGCCGACCTATACTACGCCTTCCTGCGGCGGGGCGGAGACCTGAACGGGTTCAACTTCTGGGTGAATCAACTGAACAGTCGCACGCGCGATCAGGTGCGTCGAGATTTCATCCAGTCCGCGGAATTCCAGGGTCGCGTCCAGCAGATCATCAATCAGGGGTGTGTGCGATAGGAATGCGGGGCGACTGGGGTAGGAGGATGAAATCGATGGTGCTCCGCATTCAAGTTGGTGGAAAATGGAAAGAACCGGCCATTTCAGAGGGCACCGCGAAATAATCCCATACGTGCTGGAGATGAGCGCTCTCCGCGAAAGCTTGCCGGTTCAGGGTGTGCCCTAGAATGTCGAATACGGTATAACGCAACCGCGCCCAGAAATCGAACACGTCTTCAGGGCAAATGCCATATCCCCTCGCGGAATTCATGCCGAACTTGAACGACACCACGGGGCGGTCGCGGGCGATCATGTGCTCACCGCCACGCACGATGGCCAGTTCACCGCCCTCGGCGTCTATCTTGATGTAAGCAATCGGCTGTTTTTTGCAGTTCAATTCATCGAGACGCCGCACGGTGATTGGGCGTAAGGTGGTCGAGGTTGGCGCATCATACACCCGTTCCCGCAGGCCACTGTATTCCAGCAGGTTTTGAGCGACCACGAAGTTGCTCTCGCCGCTGAAATCCGCCAAGGCGCAATTCAGGAGGTCAACCCATCGGGCAACGCCGGCATCGCGAAGATTGGTCAGTAAGGGTTGCTGACACTCGGCCAGGGGTTCGACCGCCAATACCCATCCCGTGGAGCCGACCGTTTTGGCAAGGGGGATGGTGTGCCGTCCGACATGGGCGCCCACGTCGATGACCGCGGCACCCGGTGTGAGGAAAGCTTGATAAACGGTCTGCAATCGGTTCTCAAAATCCATGGGGATACCTTGCTTTCGCTACGGTAATGAGTGAGTGAGACGCTGGATGTCGGCTAATGTCCGGCTTGCTATCACCTGCCAGTCGAAATGCTCCTCGACGTGTCGCCGGGCTGATCGGGACAGGCGAGCCGCATATTCTGGTTGCGCGAGTAGCTGATCGAGAGCGCGAGGCATATCCACGACGGAGCGAATGAGTAAATGCTCGCCATCAACCACATCGAGTCCGCGAGCGCCTTTATCCGTAGCGATGACGGGAACTCCGGCAGCGAAATAATCCAGCATCTTCAGATTGGTGCCCGAGCCGCCCGACATGGGGTTCAAGGCAATGTCGGCCAGTTCCATGATGATTTTGCGGCTGATTTCGGTGACTTCGCCCAATAGCCACACGTTTTCCGGTTTGAGCGCCGGATCGAAAGCGTAACATACGCTGCCGACGATCACGAAAAAGATCTTGGGCAGGGCCGCGGCCAGTTTGAATATGTCTTCGGTGGCGGTGATGTTGGGTTGATGGCCGCTGCCCATGAACAGGACGAAACGCTGCGCCGCACAGCCCAGGCGTCGTTTCAAAGCCTGTCGGGCGGGCAGGTCCTTATACTCTATCTCATCGCAATTGGTGCCATTGGGCGTCAAAATGAATTTGTTGGGGTCGACAAGAAATTCCCGACTCAAGATCTCCGCATCTTCCTTTGCACAGACCAGGATCGATTGTGCCGCTTCGCAACAGGTTTGCTCCAGACGTTTTACCCGCGCCGCCAGTTCGGCCCCCATGCCTTCGCGCGGCATCAGGGCAGCCTTGAGCTGAAATTCGACGTCTTGAGCTTCGTACCAGACCGGTTTGGCCGATACCTCCGCCAGGGCCGGAAACAGATAGGGATGGCAGGCCACCAGCGCGGTGGCATCCGCCGATTCCTGCTGGATGGCGTCCAGGAGCGCTGGCGTATGCCGATAGTACAGGGCGGCGGCGATGTCGGCGATAGGGATGGGGACCTGCTCCTGGAGCCTGGCTTCCTGCGCGGCGTGCTCGCGACTCTTGGCGATGCGCAGCTCCCACAGGCCAGGGGCGATTTCGACCCGGGTTTGCGGTACGCCCTGATCGACCAGGGCAATGATCACGATATCGAATTCCGCGGCGAGGCGACGATAAAGGTGGTAGACGCGATTTTGCCCACCATGGCGCGGCGGATGGATCGCAAAGGTCGTGACCACCACCAGTTTTTTGTTCCTGCGCCGCCGCGCCGCCGTGGGAATGAACGGCGGCTTGGGTAAGGAATCGACCAGGATATCGGCTACCGCATGCCAGGTAATCTTTTCGGCATCCTGTCGCCCACGCTTCCCCAGGGTCCTGGCCAGTTGCCGGTCTTCAGCCAGTTGGGTAAAGGCTCGCCCCAACGCCTGAGGAGTGGCGTCGACACTCAGGCCGTTCTCGCCGTGCCGCACCAATTCGGTCGGGCCACCGGCGTCTTTTACGGTGATGACCGGTTTCGCCGCCAGCATCGCCTCTACCGTAATCAGCCCATAATCTTCCTGGTAGGGAACGAATGGCACCGCCAGGGCGTTTTGATAAAGCGTCGCCAACTCGGCATCGCTTTTGAAGCCCAGCAGGCTGATGCGGGAATCACCATCGGCCAGCGCCCGTAACCGTTCCTCGGCGGGACCCACCCCCGCGATGAGAAGCTTGACGTCAGCCTCGACATGACCCATGGCTTCGATCAACAAACCAACGCGCTTCGGTTCGTCCAGGCGGCTGACGGTGAAAAACGATTCGTAACGATCTCCTGGAGAGACGGTGAGATTGCTGGGCGGATAAACAACGGCCACCTCCGCGCCTGCCGGAAAGTAATCGGGTCGCCGCGCTACGGTATGGGAGATGGCCGCGAAGCGGCGGATGCGTGCAGGATCCAGCGCCAGATTATCCAGAAAATGCACCACGACGCGACTGAGGGGTCCGGGAAAATCGAACGCGGCCTTTGCCTCTTCATCGTCGGTGGAGATTTCCATCAGACTTGCGAACAGTTCGGGCAATATCTCACGCCGCCCCCTATTGTGGTCCAGTAAATCCAATAGCGTCCGAATCGCGGGCGGATAGGATCGGGCATCGCCCAGCGGTGGTCCCGGATAGGCATCGTAGAGGCCGCGCAGGCGGTGCAGCATATAACAAACGTGACGCGGGTGCTCGACCATCCAGGCCGGATATTTGCCGGAGATCACCAGATCGAAGCCGTCCAACCGGAGTAGACTGAAACGCTGATAGCTGTCCATGAGCGACCAGAAATCGGCTTCTGGCGCTGGCAGTTTGATGATATCGGCCTGGTGGGGCGTATTCTCGTTGAAATGGCGCGCCAGTCCCCACCACAGTTTTTCGGCACCGCCGACGATGAAGGGTACCGGGCAGGGTGCGACGATGGCGATCTTCATAGGGGCGATTATTGATTGCTAGCTGATCAGGGTGGAAACGACATGATCCCAAGACAACGCCATGGCCTGGTACTGGGCTTGGCCGTTTCTTCCCAGTTCGATGGATCGATTGCGGTGAGCCGCCAGACGATCAATCGCGTCGGCGATTGCTTGAGGCTCGGGAGCGACGACGAGACCATTGACTTCATGGGTGATGAATTCCAGCGGGCCACCGGAGTCATGGCAGGTAATGACGGGCTTGGCGGCCAACATGGACTCCAAGGTAACATAGCCGTAATCTTCGTCCTTGGGTCCAAAAAAAACCGCCAGACAATTGGCGTAGAAAGCGCGCAGTTCTTCTGGAGAGAGCTGACCGATCAGTCGGACTCGCTGTCCCAGATCGTAATGATGAACCATCTCGTTCAAACGGCCGTACTGTCCACCCATGCCCGCGATGATGGCCCAGACCGGAGCTTTGACGTACCGCATTGACTCGATCAACAAGTCTTGGCGCTTGAGCGATTCCAAGCGACTGGGAGCAAAAACATAAGGTTGAGGAGGAGCGGAGTAGAACCGTTCGGCTTCTGGCGGCGGATGATAAAGAGGCTTGGCGATGAGGCCGTTGAAATGTCGTAGACGATTGGCGACGGTCAGCGACAAGGCGAACAGGTGCTGACATTGACTGAGATGAGCCGTGTCGCATTGTTTGATGAGAAGTCGGGTTTCGTCGCTCAGGGCTTGCTTGCCGCCGGGATCATACAGATCGTAAGCGTCGCGGAATTGATGCAGTATCCAGGCGCGTTTCAGGGGATGCGCGAGGTAAAAGGCTGGAAATTTGAGACAGATGACCAGGTCGGGTTCGTATAGATTGAGCGCGGTGAAGTCTTCACTTTCCCATACCCGAATCGCTCGCACGATTTGCGGTTCGGGAAAAAAACGGAACGGCATGGAAACGATGTCCGCGACGTGACCAGCATGCAAGAGGGCGTTGCGTAA
>DGFE01000003.1 GCA_002391525.1 Competibacteraceae bacterium UBA3908 | reverse complement strand
AGATGTGTATAAGAGACAGTCGACATCTTGCCCGAAGGTCGAGGAGGGGTGGACGAGTACAGGGATTGATCGAAACTAATCCAATGATTGAGGCTGATCCAGATGAAATTGGGTTATAATTGTGTTTAAAATACTATTAAAACAAATAAAGTATTTAACTAAAAATAGTTAATATTTTGCTACATATAGTTGTCAATGGTCGGGATACCACGCCGAGCGGTGACAACGGGTTCGGTTTCAGGGGAATTCGGTCGTGTCTCTAAAATACAAGGTTGTTCTAATGGTGCTCGCGGCGTTCGTACTGTCCGGCGGCCTGGATTATGGCATCCAGCGCTTGGTGATCATGCCGAGCTATGTCGCGTTGGAGCGGGAGGAAGCGGAGAAGAACGCACAGCGCTTCGTCGAAGCCATCAACCGGGAGTTGCAACTCCTCAGCCCCTCGGTCGCCGACTGGGCTTACTGGGATGAAACCTACCGCTTCGCCGTCGAGCGCAACGCCGGCTACATCGAGACCAATCTCCCGGAAGGCGCGCTGAGCAATCTGAAAGTGAATCTCCTGAATATCTACGGTCTCGACGGCGAGCGGCTTTTTGGACAGGCGGTAGAACCGAATTCCAAGGAGACACTGAATCTCGGTGAGCTGTCGGACCCCCGGCTGCCGGCGGATCATCCGTTGCTGCGCCATCCCGAAATCACCAGCGAGGTGGCTGGGATCATCGACACCCTCCAGGGGCCATTGCTGGTGGCCGCCAGGCCCATTCTGACCAGTACCGGCCAGGGTCCCGGCAGGGGCGTCCTGATGATGGGGCGGCTCCTGAACGACGCGGAGTTCAGGCGCATCGCCGAACAGAACCGGTTGAAACTCGGTGTTTTCCCCGCCGCGGGTGCCGCACCGGAGGTTGCCTGGCCCCAAGCGAGCCCAATACCCCACACGCCGATCCGTCTGGAGGAGACCGCGGCGGCGTTACGAGCCTACACCACCATCGGCGATCTGTTCGGTCGTCCCCTGCTGACCTTGCAAGTGGAGACGCCGCGAGCCATCACCGCCCAGGGCGAGAAAGCGGTGCGCCTGGCTCTGCTGTCCATCGCCGGCGCCGGCTTGCTGGTCACGGGCGTTTTGCTGGCGATGCTCCACTGGACGGTCCTGAATCCCGTCGGCAAACTGACGGCTCACGCGATTCGGATGGGCGCCGAGGGCGATCTGCGCAGCCGGCTCGCCCTGAGCCGGAACGATGAACTGGGCGTGCTCGCCCGCGAATTCGACCGGATGACGGAGCGGCTGGCCGAGGCGCGGCGCCGGCTGATCGATCAATCCTATCAGGACGGCATCGCCGAGATGGCCAGAGGCGTTTTGCACAATATCGGCAACGCCATCACGCCCTTGGGCGTGCGGCTGGCCACCCTGGACGAGGAGCTGCGCGCGGCGCCCGTCGCCGAGATGGAACTGGCCGTGGCCGAATTGGCCAGCGCCGAGACTCCGACGGAACGCAGGAACGATCTTGCCTGCTTCGTGGAACTGGCTGGCGGCGAACTGGCCCGCCTGGTGACGCGAAATCGAGAGCAAGTGGCGGCCATTACCCAACAGGTCGGGCGCGTGCGACAGATTCTGGCCGACCAGGAGCGCTACAGCCGGGCTTCCCGGGTGCTGGAGCCGGTGGCCATGGCGGAGGTCGTGCACGACGCGGCCCGAATGCTGGCCCCGCCGATGCGGGAGGCAATGGCGGTGATGGTGGAACCCAGCCTACGCGAAGTCGGTGAAGTGACCGCCAGCCGGGTGGTTTTGCAACAGGTGGTGGGCAACCTGTTGGTGAACGCCGCCGAGTCCATGCTGGACAGCGGTGTGACCGGAGGCCGGATGGTGGCGCGCGCCGTTCGCGAGTTGTTCGAGGGCCGACCCGTGGCGCATTTCTACTTCGAGGATAATGGGGGTGGTATATCCTCGGAAAATCTCACGCGGATTTTCGAACAGGGTTTTTCCACCAAGGGGCGAGGGTCCGGGCTGGGTTTGCACTGGAGCGCCAATACCGTGACCGCCCTGAACGGCCGCATGTACGTCGAAAGCGCGGGATTGGGGGCGGGGGCCTGCATGCACCTCATCCTGCCGCTGGCGGTTCGGGAAACGATGGCAGCCCCAGGCCCGGGAGAGTGAAGCCATGGCCGAGCGGAACAAGGAACCCATCCGGATATTGGTGGCCGATGACGATCCGGCCGTGCTCAGTGTCTACCGGAGCATCCTGGGCGGCGAGGGATCGGCCAGGAGTGACGGGGCCAATGCCATGAAAGAGCTGAGCGCAAGGCTGTTTGGGGGTGATGGAACGCCGCAAGCCGTGCGGGCTCAATTCGAACTGGCGTGCGTGGGGGACGCCGAAGCCGCCGTGAACGCCGTGCGCGACGCATTGGAAAAGAGGCGGCCTTTCGCGGTGATCTTTCTGGACATGCGCATGCCGCCCGGTCCCGACGGCGCCTGGGCCGCCGCTCGAATCCGGACCCTGGATACCGATGTCGATATCGTCATCGCCACCGCCTATGCGGATGTCGACCCGTGGGAAATCTCGGAGCGGATTCCGCCGGTGGACAAGCTGTTCTACCTCCAGAAGCCCTTTCACCCGCACGAGGTTCGACAACTGGCCTTGGCCATCGGGCGCAAGGCGCAGGCGGAGGCCAGAATCCGCCATCAGCTTGCCTACTTCGACCCGTTGACCGGCCTGCCCAACCGAAACTTTTTCCAGACCCGGCTGTATCAGGCCATCGAGCTGGCCAGGCGACACTCCAGGCAATTGGCCGTGCTGTTCATCGATCTGGACAATTTCAAGTGCGTCAACGATACCTTGGGGCACAGCGTCGGCGATCAGCTGCTCCAGATCACCGCCAAGCGCCTGACCCGCTCGGTGCGCGGTTGCGATGTCGTCACCCGCCATCCGCCGGGCGAACAACTCCACGATCTCGCCCGTCTTGGAGGAGATGAATTCACCGTGCTGCTGGCGGAGATCGGCAAGGGTGAGGATGCCGCCGGCGTGGCGGTGCGGATTCTGGAAAACCTGGCCGAACCCCTGCATCTGGCCGGCCACGACATGATCGTCACATCGAGCCTGGGGATCGCGGTGTTTCCCCAGGATGGAGAGGATGTGGAAACGCTGCTCAAGAGTGCTGACATGGCGATGTACCACGCCAAGCGCATGGGACGCAATTCCTTCCAATACTTTTCCAGGTCCATGAACGAGGGGGCGTTGAAGCGCCTGACCCTGGAGAGCCGCCTGCGCCGGGCCATCGACCAGAATGAATTGTCGCTGCATTACCAGCCGCAACTGGATTTGTTGACCGGCGAGGTCTGCGGCATGGAGGCACTGCTGCGTTGGGAGAGCACGGAGCTTGGGCAGGTTCCGCCGATGGAATTCATCCCGATAGCGGAGGAGAGCGGCCTGATCATCCCGATAGGCGAGTGGGTGTTGCGGACGGCGTGCCGGCAGGTCCGAGCCTGGCGCGATGCCGGGCTCGCCCTGTCGCGGATGGCCGTGAACGTGTCGGCGCTCCAGTTCGTCCAAGCCGGTTTTCCAGGGCTGGTGGCGCGGACTCTGGAGGCAATCGGGTTGGAATCCTGCCGCCTGGAACTGGAGGTGACCGAGACGGCGTTGATCAAGGATTCGGAGAACGCCATCGATACACTCCGGAAGCTCAAGGCCCTGGGGGTGAAACTGGCGGTGGACGATTTCGGCACCGGATACTCCAGCCTCAGCCGCCTGAAGGATTTTCCCCTGGATCGGCTCAAGATCGACCGTTCCTTCATTCGCGCCCTGCCATCGAGTCCGGGCGACAAGGCCATCGCCACGGCGGTGATCGCCATGGCTAACAGCATGAACCTCAAGGTGATCGCCGAGGGCGTCGAAAACGATGGCCAGATCGATTTTCTGCGGGATCGGAACTGCGACGAAATCCAGGGCTACTTGGTCAGCCGGCCCCTGCCCGTCGATCAGGCCGAGGACTTTCTGCGGAAAACGGTGGTCAATCGGGTTGCGCCGCCCGTGCCGTAGTCGCGGCCCGCGCGGTGGGGGACAAACCGACTGCCGTTCGGCCACGATGAGGACCGAGAGGTGTATAAAGGCGAACGCTTCAACAGCATCAGTCACCTCATCGGCGCGGTGGCGGCGCTGGCCGGACTGGTCGTGGTGGTGGTGGCCGCCGCGCGGCAGGGCGATCCCTGGAAGATCGTCAGCTTCAGCATCTACGGGGCCACCCTGTTTTTTCTTTATACCGTTTCCACGCTCTATCACAGCCTGCGCGGCAGAGCGAAGCGGTTTTTCCGCAAGCTCGACCACTACTCGATTTATTTTTTGATCGCCGGTACTTATACCCCCTTCAGCCTGGTCACGCTGCGCGGTGGCTGGGGCTGGACGATCTTCGGCGTTATCTGGGGCTTGACGGTCCTGGGGATTCTGCTGGAATCGCTACCTCAGGACGGGAATCGCGTCTGGTCGGTGTTGGTTTACGTCCTGATGGGCTGGCTGGTGCTGGTGGCGCTCGAGCCGTTGTTGCAGGCACTGCCCCTGGCGGGTTTCTGGTGGCTGCTGCTGGGGGGATTGTTCTATACCGGCGGCCTGGTTTTTTATTTCTTCGACGAACGGGTGCGCCATTTCCACGGCGTCTGGCATCTGTTCGTCCTGGCCGGCAGCGTTTGCCATTACTGCACGATCCTGTTTTACGTGGCCTGAGCGCGTTTGAGCCACTCGAGGATCGCCCGCCCCTCCTTTTCCAAGGAGGGGAGTTTGGGACCGATCCGGCTTCAGGCCGCCACGCAGCGTTCCAGAATCGTTCGGCTGGTCGCCAGGTCGATGTCTCCATGTTCGCCCAGCCTGGTCAGTTTATGCCGTTCCAGTTGCGCCACCAGGGTCGGCACGGCGTCGGAGCCGATGCCGTAATCGCGCAGGTAGGTCCGCACGCCCATCCGCTCGAAAAAGTCCCGCGTCTTGGCGATGGCGGCATCGATGCGCTCCTCTTCGCCGCCGTCGGTCAGGCCCCAGACCCGCGCGGCGTATTGCAGCAGCTTCGCCCGCTTCTTGTCCCGTTTCACCGCCAGCACGCTGGGCAGGACGATGGCCAGCGTCTGGGCGTGATCCAGTCCGTGCAGGACGGTGATCTCGTGGCCGATCATGTGGGTCGCCCAGTCGCCGGGCACGCCCGCGCCGATCAGTCCGTTCAGCGCCAGGGTCGCGCACCACATGATGTTGGCGCGCACGTCGTAATCCTCCGGGGTCGCCAGCGCCTTGGGGCCTTCCTCGATCAGAGTCAGCAGCAGTCCCTCGGCGAAGCGGTCCTGTATCGGGGAATTGACCGGATAGGTCAGATACTGCTCCATGATGTGCGTGTAGGCATCGACCACGCCGTTGCCGATTTGCCGGGGCGGCAGGGTGAAGGTGGTGCTGGGGTCGAGCACCGAAAAGCGCGGCTGGACCAGCGGGTGCATGAAGGCCAGCTTGTCCTGGGTGGCACGGCGGGTGACCACCGAGCCGCTGTTCATCTCCGAGCCGGTGGCGGGCAGGGTGAGCACCGAGCCCAGCGGCAGCGCCTTTTGAATGGGGGCGTGCCTGGCGAGGATGTCCCACGGCTCGCCCGGGAACGGTACGGCGGCGGCGATGAACTTGGTGCCGTCGATCACCGAACCGCCGCCGACCGCCAGCAGGAAGTCGATGTTCCGCTCGCGCGCGATCCGGACCGCTTCCATCAGCGTTTCGTAGGTCGGATTCGGCTCGATGCCGGCGAACTCGAACACGGTCCGTCCGGCCAGCGCCGCCATGACCTGATCGTAAACGCCGTTTCGTTTGATGCTGCCTCCGCCGTAGGTGATCAGGATGCGCTGATCCTGGGGAATTTCCTGGGCGATGCCGGCGATCTGGCCCTTGCCGAACAGGATCTTGGTGGGATTGTAGAACGTGAAGTCGAGCATGGCGTGAACTCCTGGTGAGTGGTTTCAGTCGGCGACGCGGAGGACGATCTTGCCGCGGGCATGGCCGCCCTGGCTGATGGCGTGCGCCTGGCGGACCTCGGTCAGCGGCAGCACGGTGTGAATGATGGGCTTCATTTTGCCTTCGTCGATCAATTGGGCGATGGTGGTCAATTGTACGCCGCTGGGCTGGATGAAGACGAAGGCCCGGCGCGCGCCATGGGCGGCGGCGGTCGCTTCCGGCGGTGGGCTGACGACCGAGACCAGCATTCCGCCCGGTTTCAACACCTGCCAGGAACGTTCCTGGGTATCGCCGCCGATGGTGTCGAACACCACGTCCACCTCCCTGGCGACATCCTCGAAGCGGGTCCTGGTATAGTCGATGAACTGATCGGCGCCCAGTTCCGTCACCAGTCCGATATTGACCGCCGAGGCGGTGGCGATCACCCGCGCGCCCCTGGCCTTGGCCAGTTGCACCGCCAGACTGCCGACTCCGCCGGCGGCGGCGTGGATCAGCACGGTCTGGCCCGCCTGCAATTGGGCGGCGTCCACCAGCGACTGCCAGGCGGTCAGGGCGGTCAACGGCACCGCGGCGGCGTGGACGTGATCCAGCGCAGCCGGTTTGCGGGCGGCGTCGCTGGCCTTGACGGCGATGTATTCGGCGTAAGCGCCGTCGCGTTCGATGTCGGATCGGGCGTACACTTCGTCGCCGACCCTGAACGCCGTCGCTTCGGGGCCGACTTCGACGACGTCGCCGGACACGTCCCAGCCGAGGATCAGCGGCAGCCTGTGCTTCAGGAAGCCTTGCAGATAGCCTTCGCGAATCTTCCAGTCCACCGGATTGACCGCCGCCGCCCGGACCCGAATCAGCAGATCGTCCGGGTTGAGCGTTGGCAGCGGCGCGTCTTCGTGGTGCAGCACCTCGGGACCGCCGTAGGCGTGAATGCGCACGGCTTTCATGGTGGTCATGGGAATTCTCCTGGTAACGAAAAGAGGGGTCGCGTTCGTCAATCCGGCCTGATGGGCAATGGTCCGGGTAGAGACATTCGGTGACCATGCTCATAATATCCGAGGACCCAACATGCGGGCATTAGCCGAACTGTTCGCGGCCAACCCACTGGCGCAGTCGGTGGGGCTGCTGGCGTTTGTGATCGGCATTTTGACCTTTATCCAGCATAACGACCAACGCCTGCGGCTCTTTCTCACGGTGTTTTCCATCGTGATCGGGGTTCATTTCTTCCTGCTGGGCGGCGTCACGGCGGCTTATGCCGCCTGGTTGAGCGGTTTGCGCAGCTTCGTTTCCAGCCGCACCCGTCATATCGCGGTCATGGGTTTTTTTCTGGCCATTGTCTGGCTGTTGGGGATTCCCAATATCACCCAGCCCATTCAATGGCTGACGGTGATTGGCACCACCCTGGGGACTTGGGCCTTGTATCGCGAACAGGGTATCCGCATGCGGGCGATTATTTTGTTGGGAACCGTCTGCTGGATGACCCATAATTATGCCGTCGGCTCCATCGGCGGGGCGATGATCGAAACCTGTTTCCTGTTCGTGAACAGCCACACCATCTACCGCCTTTGGCGACGGCGAACATAGCCATCCTGAGTCAGTCGCGGATGTCGGTTGGGTTGGCGCCCGGCGCGTAACCCGGCACGCTCGAAATGACGTTCTTTCCCATGTCGCCCGCCACTTCCCGAATCGAGTTGCCATCTCCCGCTCCCGGCACGCGCCGGACGCTGCTGGTCCATCGTTACGGCACGCCCGGCGCGCGGCCCAAGGCGTATTTCCAGGCCGCCATCCACGCCGACGAGATCCCGGGCTTGCTGGTGGCGCAACATCTGTTGTGCGGCCTGGAACAAGCGCATGCCGCAGGCCGGATACTCGGCGAAGTCGTGGTGGCGCCGGTCGCCAACCCCATCGGCCTGAGCCAGCATCTCAATGGGCGGCTGCTGGGGCGGTTCGATCACGAGAGCACCGGCAATTTCAATCGCGGTTTTCCCGACTTGACGGCGGGCGCGCTGGAGCGGCTACAGGGAAAGTTGAGCGCCGATCCGGTGACGAACGTGGCGCTGATTCGCGCGACGCTCCGGGCCGTGCTGGCGGAACGGCGGGCTGCGCGGGAAACGGAGGCGCTCAAGCTGGCGCTGCTGGATTTGGCCATCGATGCGGATTACGTCTTCGATCTGCATTGCGACGGCGAGGCGCTGCTGCACCTCTACGCTTCCCGCTGGCAAGCGGACGATGCGCTGGCGCTGGGTGCGGAACTCGGCGCGGCGGCGATCCTGCTCGAAGAAGAACCGGGTGGCGATCCCTTCGACGAAGCCTGCGCCAGTCCATGGTGGAAGCTGCGCGCGGCGCTGGCGGACGAGGGGCCGGTGCCGCTGGCCGGTTTCGCGGCCACGGTGGAACTGCGCGGTCAGGCGGACGTGAACGACGACTATGCGGTGACCGATGCGGCGGCGCTGCTGCGTTTTCTGCAACGGCGCGGCGTCGTCGCCGGCGAGCCGGGACCGTTGCCGGAACCGCGTTGCGAGCCGACGCCCCTGGATGGCGTGGACGTGCTGACCGCGCCGGCGGCGGGCGTGCTGGTCTATCGCAAGCGATTGGGCGAACGCGTCGCGGCGGGCGAGGTAGTGGCGGAATTGGTGGACCCCCTGGGCGAACCGGTTGGCGCGGCGCGGACGCCGCTGCGAAGCGCCACCGACGGTCTATTGTTCGCCCGCATGACCGAGCGGCTGGCCCGGCCCGGACAGAAATTCTGCAAGGTGGCGGGTCGAAAGCCGCTGAGCCATCGTCAAGCGGGCAAGCTGTTGGAGGATTGAGGAAATGGGATGGCTCAGCGCGCTGGCCAGTGGCCAGGCTGAGCGGCCCACATCCCAACGCCGCGCCGGCGGGCGATCTTTTCCAGCACGTCATATTCCGGCGGGGCGTTGGGCGCGGCGGCGGCCCAACCCTGCTGGACCAGCCAGGCGGCCAGATCCTGATCGTTGACGGTGCAAACGGCCGTCACGCTGCTGTCCGGCTTGCGCTCCTTGATGGCGCAGTCGACGAAATTGACGCCGACCTTGAATTTCAGCGCCAGCGCCGCGTCGCGCGGGGCGCATTCGACCGGGCGGACGGCGCCGGCGCAACCCTGGTCGAGCGCGGGGATAATGATGCCGTACAGATGCACGGTCTGGTTGCGAACGCGCAGCGTGCCGTCGTCGTTGACGAAGGCGTAGCTGGACAGGTCGGCGGCTGGAATGGCCGTGTCGTACAGGAAAAGAAACACAAGAGCGGCAAACAGCGGAATCGCGCGCATGGGTGGAACAGCTATGCTGGTAGGGCAATAATTGCGTGGGACAATAAGCCAACTGTTCTGGAGGTTTCAATGTTCAAATCCACTATTCGCACGTCGCTCGTGGCGGCGGGTTGCGCCGCCTTGTTGGGAGGCGCGTTCCTGGCCGGTCAGGCCAGCGCCGATCAGCCGCGCATGCAACGCGCATTGGATTATTTGCAAAGCGCCTATCGGGAACTCGAAAGAGCCGAACCGGACAAGGGTGGCCATCGCGCCAAAGCCATGACGCGGGTTCGGCAGGCGATGGACGAGGTCAGGGCGGGCATTCGCTACGACCAGCGGAATTGACGATACGCGGGGGAAGACCATGGATTTGATTGGATTTCTGTTGATCGGTTTGATAGCGGGCTGGATCGCCACCAACCTGATGCGTGGCAGCGGGTTGGGGCTGGGCGGCAATCTGGTGGTTGGCGTGATCGGCGCCTTTGTCGGTGGTTTTTTGTTCCGGTTGATCGGCTTCGCGGCGGTGGGCCTGATCGGCAAGCTCATCACCGCCACGGTGGGCGCCGTGGTCCTGCTGTACGTGGTGCAGGTATTCAAGAAAGCCTGACCGGCTGTAACAAAATTGCCAGATTCGCCAAAATAACGAAATCCGGCCGGCGTCGCCGGGTTTGAGCGGGACGGTATCGCACCGGTCCCGCTTTTGTTTCATGTCGCGCGCTCTTCGGGAGTCTCGTTAAAAAAATGGACGCGCTTTGGATTGCGCTCGCCTTTTTGCTGGGCTTATTGGCCCGCCATCTGGAGTTACCCGCGCTGGTCGGCTATCTGGTGGCGGGGTTCGTGTTGAATGCCCTCGGCCAGCGCGGCAGCGAATTGCTCGATCAGATCGCCCATGCCGGCGTGCTGTTGCTGCTGTTCAGCGTCGGCCTCAAGCTGCGGCTGAAAAGCCTGATCCGCCCGGATGTCTGGGGCGGGGGCGGGTTGCATCTGGCGGTGAGCGGAGTGGCGCTCGGCTTGGGGTTGTGGGGTGTCTCGGCGCTGTCCCTGGGGCAGGCGTTGCTGCTGGCGGCCACCCTGGGTTTTTCCAGCACGGTCCTGGCGGCCAAGGTGCTGGAAGAGAAAGCGGAACTGCGCGCGTTTCACGGCCGGTTGGCGATTGGCATTCTGATCATTCAGGACTTGGCGGCGCTGGCCTTGATGGCGGTGGCGGGCGCGGCGGCGCCGACGCCATGGGCGTTGCTGGTCCTGGGGTTGCCGCTGTCGCGACCGCTGGTGATGAAAATACTGGACTGGAGCGGTCACGACGAGTTGCTGGTGCTGTATGGACTGGCGCTGGCGCTGGTGGTCGGCGGGCTGGGTTTCGAACACCTGGGGTTGAGTTCGGAGCTGGGCGCGCTGTTGCTGGGCGCTCTGCTGGCGGGGCATCCGCGGGCGATGGAGCTGTCCCGGTCCCTGTGGTCGCTCAAGGAAGTGCTATTGGTCGGGTTTTTTCTGCAAATCGGCCTGCTGGGCTGGCCGAGTCTGGCGACCGTGGGCGGGGCGGCGCTGCTGGCGCTGCTGCTGCCGTTCAAGGCGGCGCTGTTTTTCCTCATTCTGGTGCGGTTCCGGCTGCGCACCCGGACCGCCTTCCTGGCGGCGCTGGCCTTGGCCAGCTACAGCGAGTTTGCCCTGATCGTGGTGAAGTTCATGGTCGGCAACGGGCAACTGAGCATCGACTGGCTGGTGTTGCTGGCGCTGACCGTGGCGCTGTCCTTCGTGATCGCCGCGCCGCTCAACCGTTTCGCCCATGCCCTGTACGAACGGCTGGAAACGCGGTTGGCGCCCTTCGAGCGACCGGAACGGCATCCCGACGAGCAGCCGGTATCGCTGGGCAGCACGCAAATTCTGATTCTCGGCATGGGCCACGCTGGCACCGCCGCCTATGATTTCCTCAAGAAACGCCAGCACGTTCCGGGGCAGCACAAAATGCTGATGGTCTCGGGCGTCGACTCGGATTTGGTGAAGGTCGAGCGGCACATCCACGAAGGCCGGCGGGGGGGGTACGCCGACGCCGAGGACCCCGGCTTCTGGCATCACCTGCGCCTGGAGGGGATCAAGGCGGTGATTCTGGCGATGCCAGACCCGGAAGCGAAGCGCATCGCCACCACACAATTGCGGCGACGCGGGTTCCGGGGGCTGATCGGCGCGGTCAGCAGTTATCCCGAGGAGGAAAAAGCCCTGAAGGCAGCGGGCGCCGACATGACCTTCCTGGCGTTCAACGAAGTCGGCGTCGGCCTGGCCGAGCATGTCTGGGAGGCGCTGGAAAAGCGGGCGGGCCGACAGGCCGAGAGCGCGACGGCCTGACACCAATCCGCGTCCTCGCGGTCTATTGGGCGACAGGGCCTAACGACCGCGAGGAGCAGCCATGAGTTACAAAGTCAGCAAGACCGACGCCGAGTGGCGTTCGCAGTTGACCCCGGAGCAATATCGAATCTGCCGCCAGAAGGGCACCGAACCGGCCTTCACCGGCGAGTATCACGATTGTCACGAGCCGGGCGTTTACCGTTGCGTGTGTTGTGGCAAAGCCCTGTTCAGTTCCGACGCCAAGTTCGATTCCGGCAGTGGTTGGCCCAGTTTCCGGGAGCCGGTGCAGGCGGGGAATATCGCCACCGCCGATGATCGAAGCTGGTTCATGCGCCGCACCGAGGTATTGTGCCCGGACTGCGGCGCGCATCTGGGCCATGTGTTCGACGACGGCCCGGAGCCGACCGGTCTGCGTTATTGCATCAACTCGGCTTCGTTGAAACTGGAAAGGACGGGCGGGTAACGCCTATTCCAGCGGGATCGGGTCAAGGAATGCGGAGCGATTCAGGCGCCCGGCAGCGCCGTATATCTCGATTTGTCCATCCTCGGCGAGGATCCACACTTCCCGGGCGCCCGCCGCCAGATAGAGCGCGATTTTTTCTTGCAATTCCAGGCGACGGTTGGAGGGCGAAACGATCTCAATGCACAATTCGGGCGCGCGGGGATAGGGGGTCGCCGATCCATACCGGTTCAGGAACTCGTGGGACCGCCACGCGACATCCGCGACTTTGACACCTTTCGCGGTTTCAATCGAACATTCCACCAGAGGCTTGCCTTGATCGGCCAGCGCGCGGCGCAGGAGAAAATACAGATCGCCCTGCAACTCGCCATGGCGGTTGGTCGCCGGACTCATCACGATCCTTCCGTATTCATCCAGTTCGATCTTGTACGGCAGATCCTGCAATGAGGAATCCGCCAGGACATCGGCCCATTGCATAACGCTCTCCCCTGTTGGATATCGATGGGGTATTTCAGGGTGCTTTCCACGCCGTCGGACCGTAGAGCACCGCATCGCAGGCCGCCGGCAGCCGGTCCGCCGAGGGTGGTTCGGGTTTCTGGTACGGCCTGGGCGACAGCGCCGCCCGCACGATGTCCCGAACCCAGTTGGCCAGATCGGCATCGCAGCCGTCGCCAGGCGGAAACGGCTTCTGCGGCTTGCACTGCGCGGAATCGGGCGGGCAGGCCAATCTCACGTGGAAGTGGGCATCGTGCCCCCACCATGGCCGCACCTTGCCCAACCAGCTTCGATCCATTTCGCTGTCGCATAGCGCCTGCTTGATGATCGGATTGACGAAAATCCGTTCCACTTCCGGCGACAGCGCCGCCAAACGTAGCATGTCCCGATAACGCGGCGACCAGCGGGAATAATTGATGACGCCATCGGTGGCGCGCACCATCGTCGGCATCTCGATCCGTTCGGTGTCAAGCCGCGACAGCGTCCGGTCGCGCGGCTGTTGCAGGAACCAGACATCGACATCCAGCCCACTTTGATGGCTGCGATGACCGTTCGGCATCGGACCGCCGCGCGGTTGCCCCAGGTCGCCGATCAACAGCCGCGCGCCGCGCGCCACCGCCTGCTGGCCCAGTCGTTCCACGAACCGGACCAGCGCCGGATGGCCGTAATAGCGGTTGCGGCTGGGGCGCATGACCTGATAACCGTCGCCCACCAGGGGCAACGCCACCGCGCCGGCGATGCAGCCGGCGTTAAAGGAACCGATGACCTCCGGTGGTCCGGCCAGGGGATAGGCGACCTCGCTCCAGCCATTGCCGGCGCGGACTGGCGCGGCGCTTGCCAGTAGCAGCAGGGGCAGCAAAATTGCGGTGAATCGGGCGGACATGGCGTTTCCATCGGTGCGGGGTTGTGGTGAGGCAAGCTTAGCCGAGCGGTGGCCTTTTGGGCAGGGGTCCGACCCTTTCAGGCAAGCCAGGCGCCTGGCGGGGCGATTATGCTGAAAACAAGATATTGTTACGTCCGGAGAAAATTCCCCCATGTTGCCCGAATACTTTGAATTTTCCCTGCCGACCCGCGTGATGTACGGGATCGGCGTCATCGATCAACTCAATGACGCCGCGGCGCATTACGGTCGCCGGCGGGCGTTGCTGGTGACGGATGCGGTTCTGGTCCAGGCCGGGCTGGCGGAGCGCGTCAAGGCCGGATTCAGCCATACGGCTATCGAGATTGCCTGCGTCTACGACCAGGTGCCGCCCAATTCCACCATCCAGACCGTCGAGGACTGCGCGGCGCTGGGTCGGGAGCAGGGTTGCGATTTGATCATCGGCTTGGGCGGCGGCAGCGTGCTCGATACCGCCAAGGTCGCCAACATCCTCATGGTGAAGGGTGGGCGGGTTCAGGACCACATGGGCGCTTACCTGCTCGGTCAGACCCGCTTGTTGCCGTTGTTCCTGATTCCGACCACGGCGGGCACCGGCTCGGAAGTGACCAAGGTGGCGGTGATCGCCGATCCCGAGCACGACGTGAAACTGCCGTTCGCGGAAAACCAGTTTTTGCCGGACTTGGCGATTCTCGACCCTGAACTGACTCGCACGATGCCGCCCAGGCTGACCGCCATGACCGGCATGGACGCGCTGACCCATGCCATCGAAGCTTATGTGGACAAGGAGTGGTCGCCGGCGTCCGATGGGCTGGCGCTGCAAGCCATCCGGCTGATCCGCGACAATTTGTTGCTGGCTTGCGCCCAGCCGGACAATTTGTCGGCGCGGGGGGCGATGCTGGTGGCGAGCTGTCTGGCGGGCATCGCGTTTTCGCATTCGATGGTCGGCATGGTGCACGGCATCTCCCACGCTCTGGGGGGGGTCTACCACATCCCGCATGGGCTGGCGAACGCGCTGGTGTTGCCGGAGGTGATGGAATACAACCTGGAATCACGGCTGGATCGTTACGCCGACCTCGCCGAGGCGCTGGGCGTGGTGTTCCCACGGCCAGGGGCGGCGCTTGGAAATCTGTTGCGTTATGGCGGACTCGGTTTCGCCGTGCCGCTGGTCAAGCCGCTGGCGGCGGTGGACCGCTGGTTCCGGCGCAAGGCGGCCAAGGCGGGTATTGCCTGCGTTCGCACCCTGAATCGGCAACTGGCGCATCTGACCGGAATGCCGCTCAACCTGCGGGATGCCGGCATCGAGGACGGGCTGGCGAGGCTGGAGCAGGTGGCGGATACCGCGATGACCGACGGCGCGATGCTGTACAACCCGCGCGAGCCGGAACGGGAGGCGGTGGCGCGCATCGTCCGCGCGCTGTACGAAACGACGGCTACGCCGTTGCCGGTCGCGCCGGCGGATTTGCGACCGGCGGAAGCGGCGGCGGGAACACGGGAATTTCGTAATGTCTTTCCGGATACCGACACCCTTTACCGGGTGTTGGGCGGTTTTTTCGAGCGGTTGAAGGTCGATCCGCAAATCGGCGGGCCGCTAAAAAATTCCCGGTTGTGCGTCCAGTTCGTGTACGAGCAACCGGCGGCGGTGATGACCATCGACGCGCGCGGCGACGAGGTGCGGATTTATCGGGGGACGGAATTCGGCGGCCAGCCGGAAGTGACGATGCGCATGAGCGCCGATTTCGCCCATGCGTTCTGGCATGGCCGGGCCAACCTGGTGTCGGCGCTGACCCGCCGGCAGGTCGTCGCCAAGGGCAACGTGCCCAAGACGCTGAAACTGTTGCCGATCCTCAAGCCGGCGTATGCGCTGTATCCACGCTATCTGGCGGAGGTAGGGATGGCGGACAAGACGCTGATCTGACGTTTCGGCAAGCCGAATGCGATCACCGCCCCCGTGACTGTGGGCATTCCCCGACCAGTTCCACCCTGCCGTCTTCGTCCACTGCTTCCAGCCGCACCGTGAAGCCCCACAACCGATGCAGATGCTTCAGGACTTCCTGGAAGCTGTCGTGTAA
>DGFE01000131.1:26401-29706 GCA_002391525.1 Competibacteraceae bacterium UBA3908 | reverse complement strand
ATCGGCAGAATACGATTCCGCGGTATCGGGTGGGGTTTCCATCAGCGCGTCCTGGTTCCGCTGGTGGCGCCAGCACCGCATGAAAGCCCGGACCGCGGCGTCAGGGGCGTCGAAAGTGGGAATGCGCCGTTCCAGGCAACGTTGCCGGGCGGCGTGGACGCTGTCCACCCCCAGCCAGCAGGTCAGCACGGCGGGTCGTTCCCCAACGGGGGCGCGGCATCGATCAACGGCCTCGATCACTGCCGCGGCGGTGTCCTCGGTCGGAACCAGCGCGTTCGGCGCGTGCGATACCAACACGCCGTCGATCCCCCGATCCCGCAGCAAAATGTCCAGGACGGCGGCAAATTGGGCAGGAACGGCGGCGGCGCCCAGATCGAGCGGATTGCCGGGCGCGACGCCCACCGGCAAAATCTGACGTAACTCCGCGCCGGTTTCCGGACCCAGCCGGGCCAGCCGCCCCCCTGCCGCCAGCAGCGCATCGGCGGCCAGCAGACCCAATCCCCGGCTGTTGCCGAGAATCGCCAGCCGGTCGCCGATCACCGGCAGGTCGAACGCCAGGGTCGCGGCGGTCCAGAACAGCTCCCGCAGCGACCGGACCCGCAGCAGTCCCGCCCGGCGAAAAGCGGCGTCATGGATGGCGTCGGCCTGCCGCGATGCCGCGTCGCCGCCCCGCCCGGCGCGCATCACCAGCACCGGCTTGAGCTGCGCCGTCGCCCGCGCCGCCGACAGAAATGAACGGGCCTGCGTCACCTGTTCCAGATCCAGCAGGATGACGCGGGTGGCGGGGTCGTGGGCCAGCCAGTCCAGCAGATCGCCGGAGTCGATGTCGATCTGCCCGCCCATGGCGACGACGCTGGAGAAACCGATACCCTGGCCAGCCGCCCACTCCAGCAGCGGCGCCTGCACCGCGCCCGACTGGGCGACGAGAGCCAGCGGGCCTGGCTGGGGGAACAGATGACCGAGCGAAGCGTTGAGGCCGCAACGCGGCGCCATGACGCCGACACTGGCCGGGCCGAGCAGGCGCAGGCCGTAGGGTCGAGCGGCTTCGCGCCAGGCACGGTGCAGAATGTCCGCCTCGGCGGCGTCACGCGCGCCGGTATCGCTGGCGATCACCGCAGTCTTGGTCCCGCGCCGGCCCAGTTCGGCCAACAGTTCAAGCACGGTCCGCGCCGGAGTGGCGATGATGGCCAGTTCCGGTGCGCGCGGCAAGTCGGCTGGATGCGGGTAGGCCGGCATTTCCCGAACATGCCGGTGACGGCGGTTGACCAGGAACAACTCGCCCTGGAAGCCGCCGCCCAGCAGGTTGCGAGTCAGCGCCGCGCCCAGTGAACCGGGCCGCTCGCTGGCGCCGATCAGCGCGACGGAGGCGGGATTGAACAGATACCGCAGATGACGGGTGGACATCGCCGTAACTCCTGACCCGAACGGATCGGGGTATACGGCGCGGTGGGCGGGAATGCAATGGGCGCGATGGTCATACCCACTTTGAACCGGCTGCTTTCAGCCCGGACCGATGAAATGTAGCGCATCGAGGCAGCGCGGTCTGCCGGGACAGGTCCCAATCAGGGGTATCCCGCTCGGCTTCACTGATACTCCCGCCAGTATTCCGGCTGTGGGTCGCGGCAACCGTGGGCGAGGTGCTGATAGCGGTTGACAAACACTTCCCGCCGGGTGATCTCGCATTCCTGGGTGATGGCCAGATTCTCCCGCTGGGTTTCCTCGGTGTAATGGAACAGCGCCCGCTTCAGCTTGCACAGCAGGCTGTTGTCGAGGTGATAGCCCAGCTCGCTCAGGGCGCGCTCGATGCAGTGCAGGGTGACCTGTCGCAGGTCGTAAACCACGGCCAAGGCGTATGGCGACAAGGGCTGGACGGTCTGGATGCCGGCCACGCCGCTCAACCAGAGCACCGCCGACCGGACCTGATCGGGATCGGGATGGAAACGGCAGAACTGGATGACACGATGCTTGTACAGCTCTTCGGTGTCGGCGTGCATGACGCCCTCCTCCAAGGCTGCTGAATCACGGGGAATAACGTTATAACGATAACGGGTTTAGATACAACCGTAGCCGCCAGCCGCCCGATTTTCAACCCGGCCAGCGGCCGCAACTGGTCCGATTCTGTCCGGCGGCATCCCGATGATCGCTGACCTCGGTGAAACCGCGTCCCCGCAGCAAGGCCGGCACTGCCTCGCCCTGATCGTAGCCATGTTCCAGCAGCAGCCAACCGCCTGGTCGCAAACAAGCGGGCGTCCGAGCGATGATGGCGCGCAAGGCGTCCAGCCCATCCTCGCCGGCTACCAGGGCGTCCGCGGGCTCGAACCGGAGTTCGCCCTCCCGCCAGCAGGGATCGGCAACGGCGACATAGGGCGGATTGGCGGCGATCAGGTCGAAGCGTTCGCCGGCCAGCGGTTCGCACCAGTCGCCTTCCCGGAACTCCACGTTGCGAATCCGCAACCGCCGGGCATTGCGCCGGGCTACCGCCAGTGCCGCCGGGCTGCGGTCGGTGGCGACGATCCGCGCCAGGGGCCGCTCCACCGCCAGCGCCAGGGCAATCGCGCCGCTGCCGGTGCCCAGATCGGCGACTGTCGTGGGCCGATCCGCCGGCAACCGCGCCAGCGCCAGTTCGACCAGCAATTCGGTTTCCGGGCGGGGGATCAGGGTATCCGGTGTCACGTCCAGTTCCAGCGACCAGAATTCCCGCCGGCCCAGAATGTAGGCGACCGGTTCGCCGGAAAGTCGACGCTCCAGCCAGGCGGCGAAACGGGCGGCCTGTTCCGGTTCCGGGATTCGTTCCGGCCAGGCGTGCAAATAACCGCGCGGGCGATGCAGCGCCGCCGCCAGCAGGACCTCGGCGTCCAGGCGGGGAGTGTCGCTGACAGCGGCCAGTTGCCGGGCGGCGGCCAACAAATCGCGGAGGGTGGCGGGATTCACTCGGCCAGCGCCGCCAGTTGATCGGCCTGGTATTCCTGAATCAGCGGCTCGATGATCGCATTGAGATTCCCCGCCAGCACCTCGCCGAGTTTGTAGAGCGTGAGATTGATGCGGTGGTCGGTGACCCGGCCCTGGGGAAAGTTGTAGGTGCGGATGCGTTCGGAACGGTCGCCGCTGCCGACCAGCAATTTCCGGGTCCGGGCCTGGGCGCTGGTCTGTTTTTCCCGTTCCGCCGCCAGCAGTTTCGCTTGCAGCAAGGACATCGCCCGCGACCGGTTCTTGTGCTGCGAACGCTCGTCCTGGCACTCCACCACGATGCCGCTGGGCAGATGGGTGATGCGGATGGCCGAATCGGTCTTGTTGACGTGCTGGCC
>DGFE01000131.1:7686-26217 GCA_002391525.1 Competibacteraceae bacterium UBA3908 | reverse complement strand
TCGGTCTTGTTGACGTGCTGGCCGCCCGCCCCGGAAGCGCGATAGGTGTCGATGCGCAGTTCGCTGGGGTTGATCTCGATCTCCTCGACTTCCGCCAGTTCCGGCAATACCGCCACGGTGGCGGCGGAGGTGTGGATGCGGCCCTGCGCTTCGGTTTCCGGCACGCGCTGGACCCGATGGGCGCCGGATTCGAACTTCAGCCGGGAGTAGGCGCCCTGGCCGCTGACGCGGGTGATCACTTCCTTGTAGCCGCCATGCTCGCCGGGGCTTTCGCTGAGCAGTTCCAGCTTCCAGCCACGCAACTCGGCGTAGCGAGCGTACATCCGCAGCAGATCGCCGGCAAACAGCGCCGCTTCGTCGCCGCCCGTGCCGGCGCGGATTTCGAGGAACACGTTACCGGCGTCGTGCGGGTCGCGCGGCAGCAGCAGCAGCTGCAGCGCCCGCTCCTGTTCGGCGCGGCGGGCTTCGGCGTCCAGCAGTTCGTCCTGGGCCAGGGCGCGCAGCTCGGGATCGCCGTCGCCAGCCAGGTCGCGGGCCGCCGCCAGATCGTCGAGCACGCGGCGGTAGGCCCAAAACCCGCTGGCCACCGGCTCCAGTTGGGCATACTCCATGGACAGGGCGCGGAAGCGGTCGTTATCGCCGATGATCTCGGGCTCGGCCAGCAGCGCGCCGACTTCCTTGTGACGGGCCGCCAGTTGCTCCAGCTTGGCGATCATTCCGGGTGTCATCGACAGGGATTCCGACCGTCCAGACGATACAGGCTTTTGATCAGGGTCAGCATCTCGACGTCGCCTTGGGCGGCGGCCTCGCGCAGGCCGGCGCAGGGCGGGTGAATGAGCTTGTTGGTCAAGGTGTTGGCGAGAATGTTCAGTACGTCTTCCGGGGATTTGCCCTGGGCGAGTTGGCGCCGGGCGCGGGCCACGGCTTCGTCGCGCGCCGCTTCGGCCTGTTGGCGCAGGGCCAGGATGCTGGCGGCGCTGTCCTGGGCGCGCAGCCAGGCCATGAAGTGCTCGACCTGGCTGTCGATGATTTCCTCTGCCTGCAGGGCGGCGGACTGGCGCGAACGCAGATTCTCCTGGATGATGTCCTTGAGATCGTCCACCGTGTACAGGTAAACGTCGTCCAGGTCCGCCACCGCCGGATCGATGTCGCGCGGCACCGCCAGATCCACCAGCAGCAGGGGCCGGCGGCGGCGCTTCAGGCAGTCGCGCACCTGCGCCGCCGCCAGCATCAGGCCGGGACTGGCGGTGGCGGCGATGACGATGTCGGCCTCGCCCAGATGGTTGGGAATTTCGTCCAGGGCGATGGCGTAGCCGGCCAGGGACGCCGCCAGCGCGTGCGCGCGCTCCAGGGTGCGGTTGGCCACCACCAGCCGGCCAATGCCGTTTTCATGCAGGTGACGGGCGACCAGTTCGGTGGTGTCGCCGGCCCCGATCAGCAGGGCGGTGCGCTTGGGCAGATCGGCGAAAATCTGCTTGGCCAGGCCGACCGCCGCGAACGCCACCGACACCGGGCTGGCGCCGATGCGGGTGTCGGTGCGCACCTGCTTGGCCACCGCGAAAGTGTGCTGAAACAGGCGCTCCAGCAGGGCACCCAGCGTGCCGGCGCTGTTGGCGGCCTGATAGGCGGCTTTCACCTGCCCGAGGATTTGGGGCTCGCCCAGCACCAGCGAGTCCAGGCCGGCGGCGACCCGCAGGATGTGGCGCACCGCCCGTCGGTCGGTATGCTGATACAGATAAGGCTGCAAATCCGTCGCGCGCAGCAAATGGTAGTCGCCCAGCCATTTCGCCACGCGACCGCCATCGCCTTCTCGCAGGCCGCAGTACAGTTCCGTGCGATTGCAGGTGGACAAGATCGCCGCCTCGCGGGCGCCGCCGCGGCTCAACAAATCCCGCAAGGCGGCGGACAGCCGGTCGGACGCGAACGCCACCCGTTCGCGAACGCCAACGGGCGCGGTCCGGTGGTTAAGGCCAAGGGCCAGCAGGGGCATAGCGAGAGGCAATCGGATCGGTCTGAAAAACGTTGGAATTTTGCGGGATAAAACAGTCGAATGACAAGGTCATACTTCTGCCGGATTATATGCCCTTTCCGCGCTCATGGGCCGTCGTGCCGCGACCTGAACCGGCATCCGGATCTTGCGCCAACCCCGTTTCGCGCGGCGCTCCCAGCCGCCGAAGCCGAACGATAGACGCTCGTTGGTGATGAACAGATTGTTGAAGGTCTTGGGTTTTGGCAGCCTGTTGTGGTTGAGCGGCTGCGCTACCGTGGTCGACGCGCAGGCGCCGGCCGAACCGGAATTTCCGATTGGACCGGTGTTGCAGCCCAGCCCCCAGGCGGAGCTGATGTATCGGGTGCTGGCGGCGGAGCTGGCCGGCAAGCGCGATCAGCTCGACGTGGCGCTGGTCAATTACCGACAGGCCGCCGCCATCAGCCGGGACCCCGAGGTGGCCGAACGTGCGACCCTGCTCGCGCTGCTGGTCAAGGACAACGCAGCCGCCCTGGAACTGGCGCAACGCTGGCAGGCGCTCGCCCCCGCCGACGATCAGGCCCGGCAGGCGCTGGCGCTGGCCCTGCTGCGCAATGGCCGGGGGGAGGAGGCAACCGAGTATCTGGAGACGGTTCGACGGCTCGCCAGCAAAAAGGACCGGCAACAGGGATACGCCACGCTCGCCTCGCTGTTGAGTCAGGTGGACGACAAGCAGGGGGCTCTGCGGGTGATGCAGAACTTTCGCGACCGCAATCCACGCTCGGCCTTCGCCCAGTACTACCACGGCATGCTGGCGGCGGCGGCTGGCGAGCGCGAACAGGCGCTGACCAGTCTGGACCAGGCATTGGCCATCGATCCGAAGCTGGCCACCGCGCACCTGCTGCGCACCCGCCTGCTGCTGGATCAGGGCGCCAATGACAAGGCGCTGGCGGGGCTGGCCAAGGCGGTCGCCGCCCTTCCGCGCGACCGCAACCTGCGGATGAGCTACGCCCGGCTGCTGATCGACGCCGGTCAACTGGACAAGGCTCGCCGCGAATTCGCCACCCTGCTCAATCAAAACCCCAAGGATACCGATTCCATATATGCGCTCGGCCTGCTGGCGGCGGAAACCCGCCAATTCGATCTGGCCGAAAGTTATTTTTTGGATCTGATCAAGCGCAACGTCCGGCTGGCGGACGCCTATTTCGAGTTGGGTCGGATCGAGGAGCAGCGCGGAGCCTACGCCAAGGCCCGCGAGTGGTACGAGCGCGTGTCCGGCGAGGAGCGCTACCTGACCGCCCAGGTGCGCAAGGGCGTGGTGCTGGCCAAGGTTGGGGATACCGCCGCCGTCAGCCAGCATTTCGATTCGCTGCGCCGCGGCAATCCGCAGAACAGCATCAATCTCTATCTGGCCGAAGCCGAAGCGCTGCGCGAGGGCGAGCGCTATCGGGAATCCTTCGATACGCTCGACCGGGCGCTGGCGCTGCATCCCAACGACAAGGATTTGCTCTACGCCCGGGCGCTGGTGGCGGAAAGGCTCGACCGGCTGGACCTGCTGGAGCGGGACTTGCGCGCGATCATCGCCGCCGATCCCAAGAACGGTCAGGCGCTGAACGCGCTCGGCTATACCCTGGCCGACCGCACCGACCGTTATCAGGAGGCGTTGGGCTACATCGAACAAGCCCTGGCGCTGTTGCCCGACGATGCCGCCGTGCTCGACAGCATGGGCTGGGTGCAATACCGGCTGGGCAACCACGTCAAGGCGCTGGAGTATCTGCGCCGGGCGTATCAGGTGAACGCCGACGCCGAAATCGCCGCGCATTTGAGCGAGGTGCTGTGGACGAATGGTCAGCGCGACGAAGCCAGGCGCATCTGGCGGGAGGCGTTGACCAGGCAGCCGGACAGCCGCCATTTACGCCAGCTTCAGGAACGGTTCGGCTGGTGAGACGATGCGCGTATCCCCGTTGCTTCGGATAATGCCTCGATTGAAGGCGCAACCGCTGGGAATCCCGCTCGCTCTGGCCGCGCTGCTGTCCGGCTGCGCGGTTCCGCCCGTCTCGCCGGTCGGCCAGGGCGCCTGGGAAGCCCGCCAACCGGCGCTGGGGCGACTGACCGTCTGGCGCGCTGTCGGTCGAATCGGCGTCGTCAACGGTCAGGACGGCTGGCACGCCAGCTTCCAGTGGGCGCAACGAGGTCCGGGTTATCGCATCGACCTGATCGGGCCGCTCGGCCAGGGCCGGGTCGTGGTTCGGGGCGACGGGCGGGAGGTGAGCGTCCAGACCCAGGACGGCCAGAATTGGACCGCGCCCGATCCCGATACCTTGCTCGAACAAACCCTGGGCGTGCGCCTGCCGGTCAACGGGCTGCGCTACTGGGTGCGCGGCCTGCCGGAACCGGGTCCGAACCCGACGATCCAGACCGACGCCAGCGGTCGCCTGACCCGGCTGGAGCAGAATGGCTGGATCATCGACTATCCCGCCTACGCGCCAGCCGCCGCCCACGAACTGCCCACCCGCATCGTCGCCCAGCGTGGGGACTTGAGCGTCAAGCTGGTCATCGAGCAGTGGACGTTGTAGCGCCCGATTCCGCCGCCTGGCCCGCGCCGGCCAAGCTCAATCTCATGCTGCGCATCGTTGGCCGGCGACCGGACGGCTATCACTTGTTGCAGACCGTGTTCCAGTTCCTCGACCGTTGCGACTGGCTGTGGCTCGAGCCGCGCGACGAGGGCGTCATCGACCGCGTGGGCGAGGTGGCCGGCGTGCCGGCGGATGCCGATCTGACCGTGCGCGCCGCCCGGCTATTGCAACGGGTCGCCGGGATCCACCGGGGCGCGACGATCCGGATCGTCAAGCAACTGCCGCTGGGCGGCGGCCTGGGCGGCGGCAGCTCCGACGCGGCCACCACGCTGGTGGCCCTGAATCATTACTGGCAGACCGGATTGACGCTGGCGGAACTGGCCGAACTGGGCCTACAACTGGGCGCCGACCTACCGGTGTTCGTGCACGGTCGGGCGGCCTGGGCGGAGGGCGTCGGCGAACGACTGACGCCGGTGCTGCTGGACGAACCCTGGTTCCTGGTGTTGACGCCGGCCTGCCACGTCGCCACCGGCGCGGTCTTCACCGACCCGGAATTGACAAGAAACTCCCCCCTCATCACAATAGCCGACTTCATGATGGGCGTCGGCGGCAACGATTGCGAGGCGGTGGTCTACCGCCGCTACCCGGAAGTCGCCGCCATGGCGGCCTGGCTGGCGCGGCACGGACCGGCGCGATTGACCGGCACCGGCGCGTGCATATTCGCCGCCTTCCCGGACGCAGCCAGTGCCGGACGGATTCTGAGCCGGTTGCCGCCGGGCTGGACCGGGTTCACCGCCCGCGGGCGCAACCGTTCGCCGCTGCACGAGCGTTTGGCGCGGGAGCAGTTTGCATCCGCCTAGAACGCCCCCGATTTTTGGGCCGTGGCCAAGTGGTAAGGCACCGGATTTTGGTTCCGGCATTCCCAGGTTCGAATCCTGGCGGCCCAGCCACCTTCCCAGAGTAAACCGACGACGGGGAAACGTGTCGTGTACGAAGGTCGAATGATGGTGTTCGCGGGCAACGCCCACCCGCAACTGGCCCGCGATATCGTCAGCCATCTCCAGTTGCCGCTCGGTCAGGCGGTGGTCGGACGCTTCAGCGACGGCGAGGTGCTGGTCGAACTGATGGAAAACGTGCGCGGCAAGGATGTCTTCATCGTGCAGCCCACCTGTTTCCCCACCAACGACAACATCATGGAATTGCTGGTGATGGCCGACGCGCTGCGCCGTTCCTCGGCGGTGCGGGTCACGGCGGTCATCCCCTACTTCGGTTATTCCCGACAAGACCGTCGCCCCCGCTCGGCGCGGGTGCCGATCTCGGCCAAGGTAGTCGCCAACATGATCACCAGCGTCGGCGTGGACCGGGTGCTGACGGTGGACCTGCACGCCGACCAGATCCAGGGTTTTTTCGATCTGCCGGTGGACAACATCTACGCCACGCCGATGGTGCTGAGCGACATCCGCGCCCAGAACCTCGGCGATCTGATGGTGGTCTCGCCGGACGTGGGCGGCGTGGTGCGCGCCCGCGCCCTGGCCAAGCGGCTGGACGATTCCGAACTGGCGATCATCGACAAGCGCCGTCCGGCCCCCAACCAAGCCCAGGTGATGCACGTGATCGGCGACGTGGAAGGCCAGCACTGCATCGTGGTGGACGACATGGTGGATACCGCCGGCACGCTCTGCTTGGCGGCCCGGGCGTTGAAGGAACAGGGCGCCGCCTCGGTGCGTGCCTACTGTACCCACGCCGTGCTGTCCGGTTCGGCAGCCGAGAACATCCGCAGGTCGGCGCTGGACGAACTGGTCGTGACCGACACCATCCCGCTGCGCCCCGAATCGGCGGCTTGCCCGAACATCCGCCAGATCAGCGTGGCTGGCCTGCTGGCCGAAACCATGCGCCGCATCCACCTGGAGGAATCGGTCAGTTCACTGTTTTTGTAGACATTTCCGAATCCCCCCGATCCCTCTTTGCCAAAGGGGGTGTGCGAAGCGCGGGGGATTTGGCTCACCCGGAACGGCGCGCCTGGTCGCGGGCGCGTCGTGCTTTTGTTTTTTTATCCGACGGAGTGAATTTCGATGAGCGTCACGTTTGAACTGAAAGCCGAACCGCGCGGCGATCTGGGGAAAGGTGCGAGCCGCCGCCTGCGCCGCGCCGGCAAGGTCCCGGCCATCCTCTACGGCGGCGGGCAGGACCCGCAGCCGCTGGTGTTGAACCATCTGGACGTTCTCAACCAGTTGAAGAACGAGGCCGTCTATTCCCACGTGTTGACCCTGAAATTGGGCGACCGCACCGAAAGCGTGGTACTGCGCGATTTGCAGCGCCATCCCTTCAAGCCGACGATCCTGCATCTCGATTTCCTGCGGGTCAGCGCCGACCGCAAGCTGCGGGTTCACGTCCCGTTGCACTTCATCAACGAGGAAATCTCCCGTGGCGTCAAACAGCAGGGCGGCGTGGTCAGCCGGGCGCTGATCGACCTCGAAATCGCGTGTCTGCCCAAAGATCTGCCGGAATTCATCGAAGTCGACATCGCCAATCTGGGGGTGGGCGAGGCGCTGCACCTGACCCGGATCCCGTTGCCGTCCGGCGTGGAACTGGCCGACAAGATCGTTCCGGGGTCCGACCAGGATGTGGTCGTGGTCAGCATCCATCACGTTCACGGCGGGGAGGAAGCCCCCAGCGTCGCTTCGCCGCCGCCAGCGGCCAGCTAGGATCGGACGGATTCTCCGGACGGAGTCATCGCCATGCCGGAACCGGCGCCGTCGCCGCGACTGGTGGTTGGGCTGGGCAATCCCGGCCCGCGGTACGCCGATACCCGTCACAACGCCGGGTTCTGGCTGGTGGACGAACTGGCCCGCCAGCACGGCGGCCACTTCCGCCCGGATCCGAAGCACCACGGCGAAACCTGCCGGATCGTGCTGGCCGACCGGGAGTTGTGGCTGCTCAAGCCGATGACCTTCATGAACCGCAGCGGTCAGGCGGTCGCGGCGCTGGCGCGGTTTCACCGGATTCCGCCGCCGGCGATCCTGGTCGTGCACGACGAACTGGATTTGCCAGCCGGTACGGTGCGGCTGAAGCGGGCCGGCGGCCACGGCGGTCACAACGGCCTGCGCGACCTCATCGCTCAGCTGGGCGGCAACGATTTTCCGCGTTTACGACTCGGCATCGGTCATCCCGGCGACAGCCGCGAGGTGCTGGATTACGTGCTGCGCCGAGCGCCGCAATCGGACCGGACGTTGATCGAACACGCCATTCTCGACGCGCTGCGCGAGTTGCCGCGCATCGTCGCCGGTCAGTGGGAAAAAGCCACCCACGCCCTGCACAGCCGGCGTGTCGAATCCTCCTCTCCCGGCGCCGCGGTCTCTCCCGCGAACCGGGCATCCGAGTAATGACATGGGCATTCAATGCGGCATCGTCGGCTTGCCGAACGTTGGCAAGTCCACTCTGTTCAACGCACTGACCAGGGCCGGAATCCAGGCCGAGAATTATCCGTTCTGCACCATCGATCCCAATGTCGGCGTGGTGCCGGTGCCCGATCCACGCCTGAACGCGCTGGCGGCTATCGTCAAGCCGAAGCAGATCATTCCGGCCACGGTCGAGTTCGTGGACATCGCCGGCCTGGTGGCCGGTGCGTCGAAAGGCGAGGGGCTGGGCAACCAGTTCCTCGCCCACATCCGCGAGACCGACGCCATCGCCCACGTGGTGCGCTGCTTCGAGAACGACGACGTGATCCACGTGTCCGGCGGGGTGAACCCGCGTTCCGACATCGAGACGATCAACACCGAACTGGCGCTGGCCGATCTGGCGACGGTGGAAAAGGCCTTGCTGCGCGCCGAGAAGGCGGCCAAGGCGGGCAGCCGGGAGGCGCTGGAGCGCAAGGCCGTGCTGGAGCGGGTGCAGACGCATCTGAACACCGGAGCGCCGCTGCGGACTCTGGCGCTGGCCGCCGGGGAACGCGAATTGTTGCGGGAGTTGTTTCTGTTGACCGGCAAGCCGGTGCTGTACATCGCCAACGTCGCCGAGGACGGCTTTGTCGACAATCCGCTGCTGGACCAGGTTCGGGAAATCGCCGGCCAGGAAACCGCCGGGGTAGTGCCCGTGTGCGCGGCCATCGAGGCGGAACTGGCCGAACTGGACGACGCCGACAAGGCCGAATTTCTGACGGATTACGGACTGTCCGAACCGGGCCTGGACCGGGTGATTCACGCCGCCTACAAGCTGCTGGGATTGGAAACCTATTTCACCGCCGGACCCAAGGAAGTGCGGGCCTGGACGATCCGGGCCGGTTCCACCGCGCCCCAGGCGGCGGGGGTGATTCATACCGATTTCGAGCGGGGCTTCATCCGCGCCGAGGTCATCGCCTATGCCGATTACCTCGCTCACGGTGGCGAAGCCGGCGCCCGCGAGGCCGGCAAGTGGCGATTGGAAGGCAAGGAATACATCGTCCAGGAAGGCGATGTCATGCATTTTCGGTTCAACGTTTGACGGATACGCTACATTTTGCTTGACCCTTCACGGTCGCATTCAGATAATCATCAACTCTTTTGTATCCCCCCTCTCTCAACGGCTACGTAGCTCAGGCGGTTAGAGCACGGCACTCATAATGCCGGTGTCGGTGGTTCGAGTCCACCCGTAGCCACCATCGAATCAAGCACTTGCCACTTTTGCCCGTGTTCTGACCCCAATCGGATCGGGAGATTCCCGGAGCGCAGATTGCCCAGCGACAGGCTGATATCCTTCAACAAAATATCGAGGCTATTCAGCAGCGCGCCGAGCGTCTCGCCGAACGGCCGCGGCAGGCGGGTGTGGGTCCGGAATCGCTTCGAGCCGGCGGCGGCGGGATGCTCGATCCCGTCGCCTTGAGCGTCGAACCGCGTCCCTCGCGGATTCTGCTCGTCAGCGGCGGCGGCGCTCATGTCCTGTCGGGTATCGCGGTGGTGATGTGCAGTCTTCCGCTGTGGGTCAAGGCGGGATTGATCGCCGGCATCGTGCTGGCGTTGGTCCGGTTCGGGTGGCGATACGCCTATCCGGGGGGAAAAGGTTTTACCGCCCGCATCGAACTGCTGGGCGGGCGCTGGCGGCTGGAAACCGGAGCCGGCGCGACACATCGCGCCAGCTTGATCGGCGGTTACGCGCATCCCCTGATCGTGATTCTGAACTTTCGTCTGGAAAACGGACGACGACGGTCGCTGGCGCTGCTGCCCGACGCCGCCGACGCCGAGGCATTGCGGCGGCTGCGGGTCTGGTTGCGCACCCGGCGGGATGCCGATGAACCCGATCCGGGTTGATTGGATCAGGTCGGCTCAATCCGGTCCAACCAGCGTGGGTCCCATTCCTTGCCGGCGAAATTGCCCGGTACCAGGATGGTGTCGCGCGGCGGGGCGCTGTCATTGGCGGTCGGATAGTCCAGCGTGTAATGCAGGCCGCGGCTTTCCTTGCGCTCCAGCGCGGAGCGGATGATCAGGTCCGCGACCAGCGCCAGGTTCCGCAACTCGATCAGATTGTTGCTGACGCGGAAGTTACCGTAGTACTCGGCGATTTCCCGCAGCAGCAGTTCCACGCGATGCCGGGCCCGCTGCAAGCGCTTGTCGGTACGGACGATGCCGACGTAATCCCACATGAACCGGCGCAGTTCCTGCCAGTTGTGCGTGACCACCACCTCTTCGTCGGAATCGGTGACCCGGCTTTCGTCCCACTCCGGCAGGGCGGGGGGGTCGGGCACGCGCGGCAGTCGGGCGCGGATGTCGGCGCTGGCGGCGGCGGCGAACACCAGGCATTCCAGCAGGGAATTGCTGGCCATGCGATTGGCGCCGTGCAGGCCGGTGAACGCCACTTCGCCGATGGCGTACAGCCTTTCCAGATCGGTGCGGCCAGTCAGATCGGTCAACACGCCACCGCAGGTGTAATGCGCCGCCGGCACCACCGGCAGCGGTTCCCGGGTCATGTCGAAACCGTATTCCCGACACTTGGCGTCGATGTTGGGGAAATGCGAGCGGATAAACTCGGCCGGCTTGTGGCTGATGTCGAGATAGAGGCACTCGGCGCCCAACCGTTTCATTTCGTGGTCGATGGCGCGAGCGACGATGTCGCGCGGCGCCAGCTCCAGTCGGGAATCGAAATGCTGCATGAACCGGTTGCCGTCCGGCAGCAACAGCACGCCGCCTTCGCCGCGCACCGCCTCGGAGATCAGGAACGATTTGGCCTGCGGGTGATAAAGACAGGTGGGATGAAATTGCATGAATTCCATGTTCGCCACCCGACAGCCGGCCCGCCAGGCCATGGCGATGCCGTCGCCGGTGGAGCCGTCCGGGTTGCTGGAGTACAGATAGACGCGGCTGGCGCCGCCGGTCGCCAGCACCACGAACCGGGCGGCGATCACTTCGACCCGACCGGTGTGGCGGTTCAGCACGTAGGCGCCCAGGCAATGGTTGCCGCTCCATCCCAGCTTCCGGCTGGTGATCAGGTCCACCACGCTGTAGTGATCGTGCAGAGTGATGCTGGGATGCTGGCGGGCGCGCGCCTCCAGCGTGGTCTGAATGGCGCGGCCGGTGGCGTCGGCGGCGTGGACGATCCGCCGATGGCTGTGCCCTCCCTCGCGATGCAGGTGATAGTCCACGTTACCCTCGGCGTTGGGTTCCCTGGTGAAGGGCACGCCCTGTTCGCTGAGCCATTCGATCACCGCCCGACCGTGTTCCACCGTGAAACGGACCGCGTCGGGGTGGCAGAGACCCGCGCCGGCGATCAGGGTGTCCTGCAGGTGCGACTCGATGGAATCCCCCGCATCCAGCACCGCCGATACGCCACCTTGGGCGTAGTAGGTGCTGCCTTCGTGCAGCGGTCCCTTGGCCAGGGTGATGACCCGGGCGGTATCGGCCAGCCGCAGCGCCAGGCTCAGGCCGGCGGCGCCGCAGCCGATGATCAGGACGTCGGTAAAAACGGGAGAGGTGGCCATGACTTGTGAGTGACTCCGCGAATCGGGTATCGTTGCCAAAACAGGGCGCCGCCAGGGGGGTTGCGGACGGCGCCGCGCTTGCGCCCCGCCAGTGCGTTTTGCGTTTTACACTATAACCATATCCCGGCAGGACTGCGAACTAACGGGACGGGCATTGGTCTACCGTCATGGTCGCATGGAGATTGCATTGAGTCGAAAGGGGTCTGCCCGGATGGGCGAGGTTCATTTGGATCGCGATCTGGTCCAAAAGGTACAAAAAGGCGATAAAAGTGCGTTCGATCTGCTGGTGCGCAAGTACCAATACAAGATCATCAAGCTGATTTCCCGCTATGTGCACGATCCCAGCGAAGCCCTGGATGTTTCCCAGGAAGCGTTTCTCAAGGCCTATCGGGCGCTGCCGGGTTTTCGCGGGGACAGCGCTTTTTACACCTGGCTTTATCGAATCGCCATCAACACGGCCAAGAACTATCTGGTCGCCCAGGGCCGGCGCCCGCCGGGTTCCGATATCGATGCCCAGGAAGCCGAGCAATACGAAGGTCAATCCCTGCTGAAAGAATATGAGACTCCCGAGCGACTGCTGCTCAAGGACGAAATCGCGGCGACCGTATTCAGGGCGATTGAGGAGTTGCCGGAGGATTTACGCACGGCGATCACCCTTCGCGAACTCGAGGGCATGAGTTACGAGGAAATCGCCCAAACCATGGGGTGTCCAATCGGCACGGTGCGTTCCCGGATTTTCCGGGCCCGCGAGTCGATTGACGCCAAATTGCGTCCACTCTTGAGTTAGTTTCGAGATAGAGTCATGGCTGATAAAACGGCTGAACAACTATCGGCGCGAGCCGCGGATGACCTGAATGTCGCGGCAAGCCAGCTTTCGGCGATGGTCGACGATGAGCTCGATGAAATGGAAGTCGACCTGGTCTTGCGCCGGCTGGGCCGGGATCACGAGGCGCGGGCGCGCTGGGAGCGTTACCATCTGATCAGTGACGCGATGCAGGGCCATCTGCCGGATGCGTTCGATACCGGTTTCGCCGCGCGCATCCGGCAGGCGGTCGCGGACGAACCGCCGTCCCGATCAATCGCCCGACCGCTGCCGGCCTGGTATAAACCGGTCACCGGTTTCGCCTTGGCCGCCTCGGTGGTCCTGGTGGCCCTGTTCGGACTCAAGCTGACCCAGACCGACGCCACCCTGACCCCCACCGCCCAGCTTGCCGCCACCCTCCCATCCACTCCCGCTCTCTTCACCCCCCCCGCCACGGTCCAGGTTGCCGCCACCGCCCAGCCAACGGACGATTTCAGCGAGCCGGTCGAAGTTCGACTGAGTAGCTATCTGGTCAATCACAACGGTTATGCGTCCATGAACAGCATGCACGGCATGTTGCCTTACGTGCGCATGGTCGGCTATCAGACCAACCGCTAAGACGCCGAATGAAGCGGAAGCTGTTGCGCTGCGCCGCCCTGGCGTTCGCCGCCGGCCCCTTGTCCTCCGCCGGCTGGGCCCAACCGGCCGCCGAAGAGGCCAGGCAGTGGTTGGAGCGGATGATTCAAACCACCCAGACCTTGAATTACGAGGGTACTTTCATTTATGTACAGGGGCCACACGTGGAGGCCATGCGGATCGTCCACGGCGGCGGGCCGGATGGCGAGCGGCAGCGGCTGATTTCGCTGAACGGCCCGCCGCGGGAAATCGTGGTGACGAACAACAGCGTCATCTGCCTGCTGCCCAAGCGGCAGGCGACCTTCCCGGGCGGCGATTATCAGCGTTCGTCTTTCCCCATCTCCATCCCGCGCGATCTGGGCCGATTGGAAAGTCATTACGGTTTTGAACTGTTGGGCGAGGATCGCATCGCCGGGTTGCCGGCGCGGGTGATCGCCATCAAGCCACGAGATGCCTGGCGGTTCGGCTACCGACTCTGGCTGGATCGACAGAACGCGATGGTGTTGCGTTCGGCGCTGCTGGATGACAAAGGCTATCCGCTCGAACAGCTGATGTTCACCGACCTGCAGGTCAGATCGCGGATCGACGAAACCGCCTTTGCCTCTCCGGCTTTGCCGCGGAACGCGGAGCCGCCGCCGACAACCCGGACCACCGAGGATCCTCGACCCCCCGCCGGCGTGCCGGTCACCCAATCGGCCTGGCGCGTGGCCCAGTTGCCGGAAGGCTTTGTCAAGGTGCTGCACAACCGGTTCGCGGAAACCTCCGGCCGCCATCCGACCGAGCACATGGTTTTCGCCGACGGGCTGGCGACCGTGTCGGTGTTTCTGGAAAAGCTGGACGGGGCTCCGCCGTTGTTGCAGGGCGGCTCCCAATTGGGGTCGATGAACGCCTTCGGCACGGTGATGGGCAACCACCAGATTCTCGTGGTGGGTGAAGTGCCAGCCGCGACCGTGCGGTACATCGCCACTTCCATCCAGTACGATCCCGAGGCCGACAAGCCATGATCGAGGAACGCGCGGTCGTGGCGGAGGCGGGCGCGGGTTACGCCTGGGTGGAAATCCAGCGCCGGTCGGCCTGTGGCGGCTGCCAGGCCGGCGACGGCTGCGGTACGGCGGCGCTGGCGAAAATCTGGAGTGGCGGCCAGGTCCGGGTGCGGGCGATTTCGGAATTGTCGCTGCAACCGGGCGACGCGGTGATCGTCGGCCTGGCGGACGGCGTGCTGCTGCGCGGAGCGCTGTTGGCCTATCTGCTCCCGTTGGCGTTGCTGTTGGCGGGGGCGCTGCTGGGGCAGGCCGTGTTCGCGGGCGCTGGCGAGGAGCCCGTGGTCGTGTCCGGCGTCCTGGGCCTGGGACTGGGATTTCTGGCGGTGCGCGTGTTGTCGCGCCGCTTTCGGGACGATGTCCGGTATCAGCCGGTGGTCCTGCGCCGAACGACCGCGACGGTGGCCGGGAGTATGCTTTCCGCGTCTTGATGCGGCTATAATTTCATCCTTGTCTGAAAATTCAGTGCTCGCGAGCCTCCGCGCCCGAGTGGCGACGGAGGCTTTGCGTGTTTGCCGCGCCCGTCTGGCAGGACCGGGAAGGCGTAATCCGACGACCCCGCGGTCCGGTTGTCTGTGGAGTTCATGGATCACATTCGCAATTTTTCGATCATCGCGCACATCGATCATGGCAAGTCCACGCTCGCCGACCGCTTCATTCAAATCTGCGGGGGGCTGAGCGCGCGGGAAATGGCCGAGCAGGTGCTCGATTCGATGGACCTGGAGCGGGAGCGCGGCATCACCATCAAGGCGCAGAGCGTGTCGCTGCGCTTTGCGGCCCGCGACGGTCGAACCTATCAATTCAATATCATCGATACGCCGGGGCACGTGGATTTTTCCTACGAGGTGTCCCGTTCGCTGGCCGCCTGCGAAGGGGCCTTGCTGGTGGTCGACGCCGCCCAGGGCGTCGAGGCGCAGAGCGTCGCCAATTGCTACACCGCCATCGAACAAGGGCTGGAGGTCTTGCCGGTGCTCAACAAGGTCGATCTGCCGGCGGCGGACCCGGACCGGGTGACGCGCGAGATCGGCGACATCATCGGCCTGGACGCCAGCCACGCGCTGCGGGTGAGCGCCAAGAGCGGCCTCGGGGTCGCCGAACTGATGGAAGAGATCGTCGCCCGCATTCCGCCGCCACAGGGCGAGCCGGACGGACCGCTCAAGGCGCTGATCGTCGACTCCTGGTTCGACAATTTCGTCGGCGTCATCTCGCTGGTCCGGGTGGTGGACGGCCGGATCGCGCCCAAACAGAAAATACAGGTGATGTCCACCGGGCGGGTTTTTCAGGTGGAGTCGGTCGGCATCTTCACGCCCAAACGCAGCGAGCAGCCCGGCCTGAACGCCGGCGAAGTCGGTTATGTCATCGCCGGGATCAAGGACATCGACGGCGCGCCGGTGGGCGACACCTTTACCGGAGCGGACCGACCGGCGGTGGAGCCGCTGCCGGGCTTTCAGAAGATCCAGCCGCGGGTGTTCGCCGGCCTGTTTCCGGTCGAGTCCGACGATTTCGGCAACCTGCGCGAAGCCTTGCAGAAGCTGCGCCTGAACGACTCCTCGCTCTACTTCGAGCCGGAAACCTCGCAGGCCATGGGTTTCGGGTTCCGCTGCGGGTTTCTGGGCCTGCTGCACATGGAGATCGTCCAGGAGCGGCTGGAGCGGGAATACCACCTCGATCTGGTCACCACCGCGCCGACCGTGGTCTACGAAGTGCTGACCACCGGAGACGAGGTGCTCAAGATCGACAATCCGGCCAAGCTACCGCCGATCAACGAAATCGCCGAGATTCGCGAGCCGGTCATCGTGGCGCACATCCTGACGCCGCCAGACTATCTGGGCGCGATCATCACCCTCTGCATCGAAAAGCGGGGCGCGCAGCGGAACCTGCATTACGCGGGCGGCCAGGTGCAACTGAGCTTCGAGTTGCCGATGAGCGAAGTGGTGCTCGATTTCTTCGACCGGCTGAAGTCGGTCAGCCGCGGGTTCGCCTCGTTCGAGTACAGCTTCGAGCGGTTTCAGGCCGCGCCCCTGGTCAAGCTGGACGTGCTCATCAACGGCGAGCGGGTGGATTCCCTGTCCGTCATCGTTCACCGCGAGCAGGCCCAGCGTCGAGGCCATGAGCTGGCGGTCAAACTCAAGCAATTGATTCCCCAGCAGATGTTCGAGGTCGCCATTCAGGCCGCCATCGGCAGCCAGATCATCGCCCGCACCACCGTCAAGGCGTTGCGCAAGAATGTGCTGGCCAAATGCTACGGCGGCGACGTCACCCGCAAGCGCAAGCTGCTGGAGAAACAGAAGGCCGGCAAGAAACGGATGAAGCAGGTCGGCAAGGTGGAAATCCCGCAGGAAGCCTTCCTGGCGGTGCTGCAGATGGAGAAAAACTCATGAGACTCCCGGTCTCGCCGTTGGATCGTCATGCCCATGAACATTGATTTTGCTGCTGTTTTGGTACTGTTGACCGCGCTGACCGGCGGTATTTGGCTGCTGGACGCCCTGGTCCTGGCCCCGCGTCGCGCCCGCGAACCGATGATGGGCGGCGCGGGAGGGGGGCGGTCGGTCGCGGCCAAACTGCCGTGGTACGTGGATCTGTCGAAATCGTTTTTCCCGGTCATCCTGGCGGTGCTGGTGCTGCGCTCGTTCATCGTCGAACCGTTCCGCATTCCCTCGGAGTCGATGTTGCCGACCCTGCTCAAGGGCGATTTCATCCTGGTCAACAAGTTCGCCTACGGGTTGCGGCTGCCGGTGCTCAACACCAAGCTGGTCGGAAACGGCCAGCCGGCGCGCGGCGACGTGGTGGTGTTTCGCTACCCGCTCGAACCGGCGATAGCCTACATCAAGCGGGTGGTTGGCCTGCCGGGCGACCGGCTCGAATACCGCGGCAATCAGTTGTTCGTCAACGGCCAGCCGGCGCCCCTGACCCCGCTGGCCGGGGACGCCACCGAGCCGGGTTATCGCCAGTTCGACGAACGGCTGGATCAGATCGAGCATCGCATCCAGGTGCTGGTCAACGGTCGCTGGGGACTGGCGGGATTCTGGGCCGGCCTCCAGCCGCGCCGAGAGCCGGATGGCGTGGTCGCCTGGGAATATCAGGTGCCGGCCGGTCATTATTTCGTCATGGGCGACAATCGCGACAACAGCAGCGACAGCCGGGTCTGGGGACCGCTGCCCGAGGAAAACCTGATCGGCAAGGCGTTTTTCATCTGGATGAATTGGGATTGCATTACGTTCAATGGCCAGTGCGGTCGGATTGGAGATGGCATCGAGTAAGTGGAAAAGGGGGAGACATGATGATGCGGACCAGACCTCTGATTGAGGACGGATCGTTTGAACGGCAGCGCGGCATGACCGTGATCGGTATGCTGTTGCTGATCATCGTGATCGCGTTCGTGGCGTTGATCGCGATGAAGGTGGTGCCGATGTATGTCCAGTACTTCTCGATCAAGTCCACGATTGAGAGCATCCGCAAGGAGCCGCAGGTGGCGCAGATGAGTCCGATAGACATTCAAAACGCCATTCAAAAACGATTTGACATCGGTTACGTCGATAACGTCCAGGCCCGCGATCTCAAGATCCGCAACGAGCGCAGCGGACGAGTGATCGATCTGATGTACGAGGACGAGCGGGAGCTGTTTTACGGACTGCACGTCGTGCTGAAGGTCAACGAATCCATTCCGCTGAATCCGTGAATCTTCCTATTGCCCGGTTGTGCGCGGCGCTGGACTACACCTTCCGGCAACCCGAGTTGCTGGAGGAAGCCCTGACCCACCGCAGCGCCTCGGCGCGCAACAACGAGCGGCTGGAATTTCTGGGCGACGCGCTGTTGAACCTGGTCATCGCCGAGTATCTGTTCCAGCACTATCCCAAGGCCAGCGAGGGTGAATTGAGCCGGCTGCGGGCCAGCCTGGTCAAAGGCGAAACCCTGGCGGAGCTGGCCCGCGGCCTGAAACTGGGCGATTGGCTGCGGCTGGGGCCGGGAGAACTCAAGAGCGGCGGATTTCGCCGCGACTCCATTCTGTCGGACACCATGGAAGCCCTGTTCGGGGCGGTGTATCTCGACGACGGCCTGGCCGTCTGCCGCGACCTGATTCTGCGCCTTTACCGGGACTGCCTGGCGCGGCTGGCCGGCGCCGGCGAGTTGAAGGATCCCAAGACCCGCCTGCAGGAATATCTCCAGGCCCGACAGCAGGCTTTGCCCGTTTACAACGTGCTGGAGATTCACGGCGAGCCGCACGCGCAAAGCTTCACGGTGGAATGCGTGGTCGCCGAGGCGCGCGCGGTCGCGATGGGGAGCAGCCGCCGCAAGGCCGAGCAAGAGGCGGCGCGTCAGCTGCTGGAACAGATTCAATGACCGCGCCCTCAACCCTCCGCGCCGGCTACGCGGCCCTGCTGGGCCGTCCCAACGTCGGCAAGTCCACCCTGCTGAACCGCCTGATCGGCCAGAAGCTCAGCATCACCGCGCCCAAGCCGCAAACCACCCGGCACGTCATTCTCGGCATCCAGACCTTGCCGGAGGCTCAAATCGTCTACGTGGACACGCCGGGCCTGCACCGCCCGGGCCGGCGGGGGGGGGGG
>DGFE01000131.1:0-7421 GCA_002391525.1 Competibacteraceae bacterium UBA3908 | reverse complement strand
TGTTTATAAGAGACAGGTGCTGAGCTATGTGGACGTGGTGGTCTTGCTGATCGAAGCCCTGCGCTGGACCGGGGAAGACGAGAACGTGTTGGAGCGGCTGGCGGATTTTCCGGGACCGGTGGTGCTGGCGGTCAACAAGGTGGATCGGATCGCCGACAAATCCCGGCTGCTGCCGTTCCTGCGAGAGATGGCCGGCAAGCGGGATTTCGCCGAGGTGGTGCCGCTGGCGGCGCTGAAGGGCGATAACGTGGCGGCGCTGGAACGGGTCATCGTCCGCTGGTTGCCGGTGGGCGAGTTCCTGTTCCCGGAAGACCAGATCACCACGGCCAGCGAGCGGTTTCTGGTGGCCGAACTGGTCCGCGAGAAGCTGACCCGGCTGCTGCGCGAGGAACTGCCGTATGCCCTGACCGTGGAAATCGAACGATTCGTCGAGGAAGGTCGGTTGACGCGCGTCAACGCGGTGATCTGGGTGGAACGCGAAACGCAAAAGGGCATCGTGATCGGCGAGGGCGGCGCGACCCTGCGCGAAGTGGGGCGCCAGGCCCGCGTGGACATGGAACGCCTGCTCGGTCGCAAGGTGTTTCTGGAGACCTGGGTGAAGGTGCGCGAGGGTTGGTCCGACGACGAGCGGGCCTTGCACAGCTTGGGCTACGCCGATCCCGGAACGGGCTGATCCGCGCCGGTCGTGTGATTCTGTCTCATGCGCGTGCTGTTGCAGCCGGCTTTCATCCTGCACCGTCGCCCTTACCTCAACACCAGCCTGTTGCTGGAAACGTTCAGCCGCGAGCAGGGCCGGCTGGGGCTGGTGGCGCGCGGCGCGAGCGCTCCCCGGTCGCGGTTGAAAGGGCTGTTGCAACCGTTTACGCCGCTGTTGCTGTCCTGGACGGGCGCCGGCGAACTGGCGACCCTGACCGGCGCCGAGGAAGCGGGGCGTCCCGTGCCCCTGCCGCCGAACCGGGTGCTGGCCGGACTCTACGTCAACGAGCTGTTGGTGCGGCTGCTGCCGCGCCAGGATGCGCAACCCGGGCTGTTCGCCGCCTACGAGACCGTACTGGCCGAGCTGGCGACGGCGGATGGCGAGGAGCCGCCGCTGCGGCGCTTCGAGAAAAAACTGCTGGAAGAACTGGGCTACGGCCTGACCCTGGATCGCGAAGCCGCCAGCGGCGTGCCGATTGTCGCCGAGGAGCGTTATCGTTACGTCCTGGACCGGGGACCGCTGGCCGCCAGCCAGTCCCGGACCGGCGTGCCGATTTCCGGACGGGGACTGCTGGCGTTGCGCGACGGCATCCTGGCCGATCCCACCGTGCTGAAGGAGGTCAAGCGGCTGACCCGCGCCGCGCTGGCCGAGCAGTTGCGGGGACGGACGTTGAAAACCCGGGAACTGTACCGGGTCAAACGGGACTCGCAGCCGGAATGACGCGATTTCGAGGCGGCTACAGGAAGCCTTGCAGAATCGCCCGGGTCTCCGTCGCCGCCATGCGCGGCCCCAGGCTGGTCACCAGCCTGGCGGATGCCGCCGAGGCCAGGGCCCCGGCGCGTCGATGTTCCCAACCCTGAACCCGGCCATAGAGGAAAGCCCCCGCGAACATGTCCCCGGCGCCGACCGTGTCCACGGCCGTCACCTTGACCGGATCGATGTCGAGCAGCGTCCGGCCGTCCCAAACCAGCGCGCCCCTGGAGCCCCGCGTGATCACAAACTCCCTGCCGAGAGTCTTCAGGTAGGCGACCGCGCCGTCCAGGTCCGCGGCGCCCGCCATGTCCCTGGCCTCGTCCTCGTTGGCGAAGAGCAGATCCACGCCCGAGCCGATCATCTCCAGCAACCCCGCCTTGAAATATCGAACCATGTTAGGGTCGGACAGGGAGATGGCGGTCTTGACCCCGACCGCCTCGGCAAGACGCTTGGCCGCGACGCACGCCTGGCGGGCGGTCTCCGAGGTGACCAGATAGCCTTCCATGTAAAAGTATTCCGAGTCGCGCAGGGCGTCCTCGACCAGTTCCTTCGTGGACAGCCCGCCGCTGATCCCCAGAAAGGTGCAGAGGGTGCGGTCGCTGTCCGGCGTGACCAGCACCACGCAACGGCCCGTATGACCCGGTTCCTTGTCGGTATGGTGATTCGTGTCCACCCCGCCATCGAGCAGGTCCTTCATGTAAAAGTGTCCGAGATCGTCGCCCGCTACCTTGCAGGAATAGAAGCTGGTCCCGCCGAACTGGCGGACCGCGATCATCGAATTGGCCGCCGACCCCCCGGAACCGCGCTGGTGAGGGCGCGCGGCCAGATGATCCATGATCCGCGACTGGCATTCCTCATCCACCAGGGTCATCACGCCCTTGTCGATGCCCAGCGCCTCCAGGTCCGCGATCTCGATCTCGTACTCCATATCCACCAGCGCGTTGCCGATCCCGTAAACATCGTACTTCGCCATCATGCCCCCATCATCAAGTGGACCAAAAAGAAAACCATACGCCCCTGCCGTTCCGTCAACATGAACCTGATCCGTGATCGTTTCCATGCGTTCCATGCGTTCCGTGGGCAGAAATCGCCGCCATGATCGCCGCGCGCAACCGCTCCACATCATCGTCGCCATCGGTTTGCATGGGGCTCTCGGCGGCCACCGGCGGTTCGTCATGTTGGAGTTGTCGCTCCAGCACGGCAACATCGGCCTCGGCGGCATCGTCGCCACGCTGCCGCCGCGCCGCGACCCGCGCTCGCAGCGTATCGGGGTCGGCGGCGCAGTCGAGCAAGATGAACGGCACGCCATGCCGGCTGGCCAGTTCGCGGAAGGGTTGCCGGTGGGCACGCTTCAGAAAGGTGGCATCCACCAGCACCGGGTGGCCGGCGGCGAGCAAACCGTCCGCCAGGCCGCGCAGACGCTGATAAGTGCGGGCGCTGGCATCCGGGGTGTATAGTCCCCCGCCAAGGGTGGAACCGCTATCGTCCAGTGGGCCGAGGCCGAACAGCCGCTTGCGCTCCACGTCGGAGCGGATACGAATGGCGCCTGGGAATTGTTCCAGCAATTGCCCGGTCCGGCGCGATTTGCCGGAACCGGAGACGCCGTGAGTGATCAACAGAAACGGCGGTGACTCCTTGGCGAGCGCCAGCGCCAGTTGCAGGTAGGCCCGGCAATTTTCGCTCGCCGTGGCGCGGGCGGCCTGGAGAACGCTATCCTGACTGGCCTGAATGGCGTTGATCTTGGCGCGCACCATGGCCCGATAGACCTGATAATAGGACAGCAGCGCGGCGCCGGCGAAGTCGCCGCTGTACTCCAGCCAGGTGTTGAGCACGCGCTGGGCGAACGCTCCAGCGCCACGGAAACGCAGATCCATGGTCAGAAAGGCCAGATCGTTGATGACATCGATCCAGCGCAAATCGTCGTTGAATTCGATGCAATCGAAAACGATGACCTGCCCCGTGTCGGCCAGCACCATGTTGCCGAGATGCAGGTCGCCGTGGCATTCGCGGATCCAGCCGCCGGCCTTGCGTTCGGCCAGTCGCGGCCACAGCCGCTCGGAAGCCGCCAGGGTCCAGCGCTCCACGGCGGCCAGGACCTCGCGGTCGGCGGGATCGGCCAGCAGTGGCCGGGTGTGGGTGAAATTGTCCAGCATCGGCTGGCGAACCCGTTCCGGGACGCCGAACGGCGCGGCGGGATCGGCGGCGGGAATGGCGCGGTGAAAGTCGGCCAGCCGGCGGGCCAGCGTGTCCAGATGGCGGGGTTCCAGCCGACCGGCGGCCAGCGCCCGGTCCAGCAGCGCGTCCTGGGGAAAGCGGCGCATCCGTACCGCGTATTCGATGGCGGGACCGGCGCGGTCGTCCAGCACGGGCCGGGAAGCGTCGCCGCCGATGGGCACGCAGTCGAGGTACAATTCAGGCGCCAGCCGGCCGTTCAGGCGCAATTCCTCTTCGCAGTAGTATTTTCGCCGGTTCAGGCTGGTAAAATCCAGAAAACCCAGAGCAAGGGGCTTCTTGATCTTGTAGGCGAAGTCGCCGGCCAGCAGGACATGCGAAATGTGAGTCTCCAGGTGCTCGACGGCGGTTACCGGATGCGGGTAGCACGCCGGACGCAGGAGCGCCGCGATCAAGATGGCCTGGTCGGAGGATGGGTTGGGTTGCACGCGCCGGACTCCACGGTCATACACGACCAGGTTGTAGGATAAGGCAGAATCATGGGGACACGCCAAGCGATTGACGAGCGCGGCGGGTCCGAACGGGAACAGGCATGGCTAAAGTGAGATCGTCCCGCAATCCGAAGAGACGGCCAAGAGTGTTTCGGTCGTTGCTGTCGTTGCTGTTTTCGCTGCTGTTGGGCGGCCTGCTGCTGGGGGCGTTCGGACTGGGCGTCTACATGCTGTATCTCGATGCGGTCATCCGCACCGAATTCGATAATAAACGCTGGGCCATGCCGGCCAAGGTCTATGCCCGGCCACTGGAATTGTTCGAGGGCATGCCGCTGAGCGCCGATGCGTTCGCCCAGGAACTCAAGCTGTTGGCTTACCGCGACGTGAACTGCCCGGCTGAACCGCCCCCGCCGCCGGTCGAGAGCGACAAGCGTTCGGTTCGACGCAAACCGAAGCGTCCAGCGCCGGAGGCGTGCGCGCCGCCGCCGGACGGCGGCGAGTCGCCGACCAGGCCGGGCAGCTACGCGCGCCAGGGCGAAACGTTCGAGGTGATGACCCGCGATTTCGCCTTTTGGGACGGCACGGAACCGGTGCGCAAGGTTCGACTGGTGTTCGCCGGCAACATCCTGGTCGATCTGCTGAGTCTGGATGGGCAGGAAGCGCCGGGTCTGCTGCGGCTGGATCCGCCCGAGATCGCCGGCATCTACCCCGCGCACTACGAGGATCGCATCCTGCTCAAGGGCAAGGATCTGCCGCCGGTTCTGGTGGACACCCTGCTGGCGGTCGAGGATCGCGCCTTCTTCGAGCACGCCGGGATCAATCCCAAGGGCATCTTCCGCGCGCTGCTGGCCAACCTGCGCGCCGGACGAACCGTGCAGGGCGGCAGCACCCTGACCCAGCAGTTGGTCAAGAGCCTGTTCCTGAGCAATGAACGGACCGTCAAGCGCAAGATCAATGAAGCCCTGATGGCGATCCTGATCGATTCGCGTTACGGCAAGGACGAGATCCTCGAAGCCTACGCCAACGCCATTTATCTCGGCCAGGATGGCAGCCGGGCGATCCACGGTTTTGGTTTGGCCAGCCAATTCTATTTCGACAGCGCACTGGAGGATCTGGATCTGCATCAGATCGCCTTGCTGGTGGGCATCGTCAAGGGTCCCTCGATTTACGATCCGCGCAAGCATCCGGATCGGGCCAAGGAGCGGCGCGCACTGGTGCTGGACGTCATGGTCGAGCTGAATCTGGTCAGTCCCGAGGACGCGGCCGTCGCCAAGGAAATGGCACTGGACGTGACGCCCAAGGCCGCCAGCGGCATCACCGGTTATCCGGCGTTTCTGGATCTGGTGCAGCGTCAGTTGCGCCAATACTACAAGCCGGAGGATTTGGTGTCGGAAGGACTGCGGGTGTTCACCACGCTCGATCCGCGCGTCCAGGCGACCGCCGAGAATACGCTGGCCGAGAGGTTGGCACCGCTGGAAAGGAGCCAGCCCAAGGCCCGGCCGTTGCAGGGCGCCGCCGTCGTGACCGATACCCAGACCGGCGAGGTGCTGGCCATGGTCGGTGGCCGCGAGCCGAAAGCGGTCGGTTTCAACCGGGCGCTGGACGCCAAGCGGCTGGCCGGTTCGCTGATCAAACCCGTGGTCTACCTGACCGCCCTGGAACAGCCCGACCGCTACACGCTGACGACCCTGTTGAGCGACAGTCCCCTGGTCTATACCGCCGGCGGTCGCCGCTGGACGCCGGCCAATTACGACAAACGCTATCATGGCCGGGTCACCCTGCGGGATGCGCTGGCCCGCTCCTACAACATTCCGGCGGTGCGGGTGGGGCTGGACGTGGACGTGATCAACGTGGTGAAGATGCTCCAGCGGCTGGGGCTGGAACGGGACTTGAAGCCGTATCCCGCCTTGTTGCTGGGCGGGGTGGACATGTCGCCGCTCGAGATCGCGCAGATTTACGCCTCCATCGCCAGCGGCGGGTTCCGCATTCCGCTGCGCGCCATCCGCGAAGTGACCAACGCGACCGGTCAATCGTTGCAACACTATGCGCTGGACGTGGAGAAGGCAGTCGAACCGGGGCCGGTCTATCTGGTCACCCACGCCATGCAGCAGGTGGTGAAAGCGGGAACCGCCAGCGCGATGAAAAGCAAGCTGTCGCCCGATCTGAACATCGCGGGCAAAACCGGCACGACCGACGACTATCGCGACAGTTGGTTCGCGGGCTTCAGCGGCGACCGGCTGGCCGTGGTCTGGCTGGGGCGCGACGACAACAAACCCACTGGCCTGAGCGGGGCGAGCGGAGCCTTGCGGGTGTGGATGGATTTGATGGCGGATTTGAAATTGGAGCCGCTGGATACCCCGCCGCCAGCCGGTGTCGAGCAGATCTGGGTGGACCCGCGCAGTGGGTTGCGGCTCAGCCAGGGATGCCGACGTGGCCAGTCCGTACCGTTCCTGACCGGGTCCGGGCCGAGCGGCTCGGCCTCTTGCGGCCCAGCCGTCGCGCGGCGAGCCCCGCGGCCCGACCGTGGTGCGGATGGGCGAGCCGACGACGCGGGAGAAGGGGGAATGAGCGACTTTTTTCAGCGGCTGATGGAGTGAGATCGTTGGCCGCGCGCGATCCGTCGACCGCCGCTTGCCGAGGGGGAAACAGACTGTCAATTCCGCGTGGCGGCGCGATGGGCGAAAGGGTAAAGTTAATAAACCGATGACCGAATGTGAGCGGGGTTTGCGAGTTGCCGGTTCGCAACCGCCGAACCCGCGAGGGGAAGCGATGAATAATATATTTAAGCCATGCCTTGGCCCGCTGACGCTGACGCTGGCGTTGGCGATAACGGCTTGCTCGACAGCGCCTTACTCAAAGCCGCCGACTGGTCGATCGGCCACCAGGGCGCCGGTGGTGGACCGCAGTGTGCGCAGGCAGCCGGCCTATCCCGCCCAACCGTCGCGGCAGCCTGGAGCAAATGTGGGACGATTGCCTCAGGAAGACCCGTTGCTGCCGCGGGAGTATGCTTCCACCTATCCGGCGGCACCGGACGCCTACGTCCCGCCGACGGCGGCACCGGCCTATCCGGGCGCTTACGGCGGAGCGGCGGAGCGACCTTATCCTCCGGATCGGGGTGGCGCCTATCCACAGCCGGCTTATCCGCCAGCGGCGAGCGGTGGCTACCAGTCGCCGGCCTATCCGCCGGGCGCCGCCACGCCGTATCCGCCGCCGGCGTCCCAGCCAGCGCCGGGTTCGCTGCCCGAACCGCAACCGGTGGTGCGGTCGACACCGCGAGTGAAACCACCCGCGCCCGCGACTCCGCCCGC
>DGFE01000126.1 GCA_002391525.1 Competibacteraceae bacterium UBA3908 | reverse complement strand
AGATGTGTATAAGAGACAGCCTGCATTTCGGTTCGATCAGCCTGATCGGTGAACCGTCACGCGGCGCCACCCTGTATGCCGTCGATACGGCCCGCACCGCCAGCTGCCTGATTTCCTACGATCCCAACCTGCGGCTGCCGTTGTGGCCGGACGCGAATGCCGCGCGAGATGGCATGTTGCTGGGTATGGAGAAGGCGCACATCGTCAAGCTCAGCGACGACGAAAGCGAATTCCTGACCGGCATCAAGGACCTGGAAAGCGCCTGCCAGGCACTCTGGCACGACGATCTGAAACTGATGATCGTAACGCGCGGGCGGGCAGGCTGCGTCTACTTCACCCCGAAATTCACCGGCATGGTCGAGAGCTTCACCGTCGAAGCGGTCGACGCGACCGGCGCCGGCGACGGTTTCGTCGCTGGCCTGCTGCACGGACTGCTGACCGATCCGGCGACCTTCGAGGACGAAACCCGCCTGCGCGAACTGTGCCGCTTCGCCAACGCGGTCGGCGCGCTGGCCACGACCGTGCGCGGCGCGATTCCGGCCCTGCCGGACCACGCGCGGGTGCGGGAATTCCTGAATCGTCATCAGGTGGCTCTACCAGGGTCAAGCTGATTGAAAGTGGCGAAGCGGCGCTGGCTGAAACCGCGTATCGGGCTTCCTCCGCCCGTTCGCTAGCCGGCGCCGTCCATTCCCACTCGCGCGCCATCGGGAAAATTCTTCTCGGAGCAGATGCATCGAAACCGAATTCATGGATGCCGACCATGAAATTTCCGCCCGAGAGCGCACCTGCCGCGGCAGCGGCCCGAGTCGGGCCAAAAGTTTTTGTGGTCGAAGCTTGACTACCGTTATGTAATCGATTACAAATATAATCGTTTAATCCGCCAGCCATCGAAGGAGTTAATTATGAAAACGATTACTAGATCTTGTATCCGGCTCCACGCGCGGGCCGGCACGAAGGACGAGGCGATCCGGCTTGCCGGACAACTGCTGGCGGACGCCGGCTACATCGAACCCGCCTACATCGACAGCCTGCTCAAGCGCGAGCAGGTGGCCAACACCTTCCTTGGCAGCGGCGTGGCGATTCCACACGGGATGATCGAAGACCGCCATCTGATCCACCACACCGGCATCGCCATCCTGCAACTGCCCGACGGGGTCGAGTGGAACGAAGGTCAGAAAGCCTATCTGGTGGTGGCCATCGCCGCCCAGTCGGACGAACACATCGCCCTGCTGCGCCGGCTGACCCGACTGATGCAACAACCCGAGGCGCTCGACACCCTGTTCCACGCCGAAAATCCGCTGGTGCTGATCGCCGCTCTGGGCGACGCCGCGGAACCGACGCCAACTCCACAACCCGAAGCGCCCACCTGGCCCGCCGACGCCGAAGCGACCTGGACCGTGGACTACCCCAACGGTCTGCACGCCCGCCCCGCCAGCCGTTGGGTCGAAACCGCCAAGCGCTTCCCTTGCGAACTGCGGATTTACAAGGACGCCGAGTTCGCCGACGCCAAGGCCCTCACCGATCTGCTCGCCCTCGGCGTCACCTGTGGTTCGACCCTGCGGCTCGCCGCCCGTGGCCCCGACGCCCAGCGCGCGCTGAACGCCCTGCACGACACCATCCGCGGACTGTCCGCCGTGGAACAGGCCGACGCCGAGCGCGCCCGCCGCAACGCCCTGGCCGCGCGGAAAACCAAACCCGAATGGACGCCGAGCGGCGCGCCGCGCACCCTGTACGGCCTGGGTGCCAGTCCCGGCCTGGCGGTCGGTAAATTGGTCCGCCACGTTTCCCAACGCTTCGACATCACCGACCAGCCCGGCGACGTGGTCGCCGAGGGCGAGGCGCTCGAACAGGCGCTTATCGCGGTCCGTGCCGAGCGCGAGGAACTGGAAGGGCGCACCCGCCAGCGGCTCAGCGCCGCCGAGGCCGCCATCTTCGCCGCCCAGCGCGAACTGCTGGCCGATCCGGTGCTGACGCGGGACGCACTGGTCACGATCATGCAGGGCCACGGGGCGGCCTGGTCCTGGCAGCGGGCGCTGCGGGCGCGGATCGACAAGCTTCAGCAGGTGGACGATCCGCTGCTGGCGGCCCGCGCGGTCGATCTGCGCGACGTCGGCGAGCGGGTGCTGGCCCAACTGCTCGGCATCGAACGGCAGCAGCTCACCCTGACCGAACCTACGATCCTGGCGGCGGAAGACCTGACGCCGTCCGACACCCTGCACCTCGACACCCGCCACGTGGTGGGCCTGGCGACCAGCGCCGGCGGTCCCACCTCGCATACCGCCATTCTGGCCCGCACCCTCGGTCTGCCGGCCATCGTGGCGGCGGGTCCGGCCCTGCTGGCCGCGCCCGAAGGCGGCATCGCGGTGGTCGATGGCGGTACCGGCGTTCTGTATCTGGACGTGAACGAAGCCGATCAGCGCAGCATCGCCGAGGTGATCGCCCGCCAGACCGCCGCCCGCGAGAGTCTGCGCGCGGCCCGCCATCTGCCGGCCACGACCACCGACGGCCACACCATCGAAATCGCCGCCAACGTCGCCAACGCCAAACAGGCGGCGGCGGCGGTCGATGCCGGCGCCGAGGGCATCGGCCTGATGCGCACCGAATTCCTGTTCCTGGAACGCAACACCGCGCCGGACGAAGAGGAGCAGTACCAGGTCTATCGGGAGATGATCGAGGTCATGGCCGGCCGCCGGCTGATCATCCGCACCCTGGACATCGGCGGCGACAAACAGGTGCCCTACCTCGATCTGCCCCACGAGGAAAATCCCTTCCTCGGGGTACGCGGCGCGCGGCTGCTGCTGCAACGCCAGGATTTGCTGTACGCCCAGTTGCGGGCGCTCTATCGCGCCGCCCAGCACGGCCCGCTGTGGATCATGTTCCCGATGGTCACCCACGTCGGCGAGATCGAAGCCTGTCTCTTATACACATCT
>DGFE01000025.1:1463-6722 GCA_002391525.1 Competibacteraceae bacterium UBA3908 | reverse complement strand
GCGCGAGGATTACCGGGCGCTAGCAGCGCCGGTTCTTCGGTCCCTCGATTGGCATCTGGTTCGTGAACCACTCTCCCGCGCCCAACTGCTGGAGTTGGGGGTGAATCCAACACGGGTCGCGGTCGTCCACGATGCGGCATTTTATGCCCCCTTGGGCTACTGGCCTGTTTCTGGCGGGGAACCGGCCTTGGCCATGGGCATCATGGTTCGGGGGGACCGGCCCGTGGATTTGGACGCCTGGGCGGCACTGGTCGAGGCATTGCGGCGCCGCTTCGGCGTCGAGGTCCATTTTTTCCAAGGTTGCCGCAAGCACGACCCGCCGATTCGCGCCGCGCTGGGCCGCCGCTGCCAGCTTGCCGATGATGGCCGCTTCGTGGATTATCCTGAACTGGTGGCCCACCTCCGCAGCCTGCGGTTGCTGATCACGGAACGCTATCATGGCGTCGTATTCGCCGCATTGGCGGGAACGCCGGTGGTGCCCGTGGTCGCCACCACGTCCAAGACCGACGGCCTGCTGACCTTACTCGACTATCCGTTGCGGCCGCTTCCGCCCCTGCCGCACGCAGCGGTTGCCGATTACCTGAAGGCGTGCGCGTGGGCGCTGGCGCACCGGGAAAGCCTTTCCCGACAACTCGCGGCGGCGGCGAGGCGCGCCCGAGACCGCCTGCGGGACGATTATGCCCGACTGTTCCGGGCGCTGGTCGGCGGCGATAGTGGCGACAGCCGGGTGGAGTCGTTATAATCGAAGCCCATCATGAAACTCATCATCCAGATTCCCTGTCTCAACGAAGCTGAAACCCTCCCGATCACGCTGACCGATCTGCCGACCGCGGTCGCGGGTTTCGACACGGTCGAATGGCTGATCGTCGACGACGGCAGCACGGACGACACCGCAGCGGTGGCGCGGGCGCATGGCGTGCATCATGTGGTGCGGCACACTCGCAACCAGGGGCTGGCCAAGGCGTTCATGAACGGGCTGCGGGCGGCGACTGACCTGGGCGCCGATGTCATCGTCAATACCGATGCCGACAATCAGTATTGCGCCGACGACATCCCCAAGTTGGTGGCGCCGATTTTGGCGGGACACGCTGACATTGTGGTCGGCGCCCGGCCCATCGCGACTATCGAACACTTCTCGCCTGCCAAGAAATTTCTACAGAAATTGGGCAGTTGGGTGGTTCGGGTGGTGAGTCGCACCGACATTCCCGACGCGCCGAGCGGCTTCCGCGCGATGAGCAGGGAAGCGGCCAAGCGCCTGATGGTGTTCAACGACTACACCTATACCCTGGAAACGATCATTCAGGCGGGCCAACGCAACATGGCGATTGTCTCGGTGCCGATCCGGGTCAATGGGGATCTACGGCCTTCCCGGCTGGTGAAAAGCATTCCCGGCTACATCCGCCGCTCCATCGGCACCATGATTCGCATCTTCGTCATCTATCGTCCCTTCCGCTTCTTCGGGACGATTGGTTTGACGTTGCTGGCGCTGGGTACGCTGATTGGGTTGCGCTTTGTATTTCTGTGGTTGCAGGGGGAAGGCGCGGGACATGTTCAGTCGCTCATCCTTGCCGCCATTCTGCTGGGAGCAGGATTCAACACGATACTAATCGCTTTCATTGCCGACCTGCTGGCAGCCAACCGCAAGTTGCTGGAAGATATCCGTATGCTAGCGACGGATAAGTAAACAAAATCCAGCAGTATCACTGGGAATCCTGGTTTTTCAAAAGAATGGATGCATTACTTTTTTCAAAGTAGTGCTTCTATGATTGATCATTACCGACGCTTCGTTTCGTACTTGGAACTCATCGGTTTTTAGTATCACATTGGCAGGTGTCATGAAGATAGCTGGTGGTATCACTGAACGAGGTGTGATTGCTGGTAATACTTACGACAAGTATGGATCACACAACCCTGTGGTCCGTTGGGTCATGCGTGGCTTTGAATTGGCGCTCGATGAATTGATCGGAAAAGTCAATCCACGTTCTATTCACAAGGTGGGTTGCGGCGAAGGCTACTGGGTATTGCGTTGGTCTGAACGAGGAATCGTAGTAAGAGGCAGTGACTTTTCCAGCAAAGTAATCGAATTGGCGCAAGCCAACGCGATGGATCGAGGACTTTCCCGCCATCTCTTCAGGACTTGCAGTATTTATGATTTGAAACCGGAACAGGATGCCGCCGAATTGGTGGTTTGTTGCGAAGTACTGGAACACTTGGAACGACCGGAAGACGGGCTAATGGCTTTACAAACCATCGCCCGCCCCTACCTGATTACCAGTGTGCCTCGGGAACCGCTATGGAGCGTGCTCAATATGGCTCGCGGTAAGTATCTGACCGATTTTGGCAACACCCCTGGACACATTCAGCGCTGGTCTCGGCGAGCCTTCATCCGTTTGGTATCGCACTATTTCGACGTGCTCGAGGTCCGCACTCCCCTTCCCTGGACCATGCTGCTTTGCCGCTCGATACACGCAAGATACTGACCCGTGCTGGATATTTCCCCAAACAAAATCCTACACTGGGTCGGTAACGGACTCAGTGTACTGGGAATTGCGTTCGTCGTCGTCAAGCTGGCGGAATACGGCGATCAGCTGGCCTTGGACGATCTCGAGTTTTGGGATTGGATCATTCTGCTGACCCTGGCCCTGTCATACGGCCTTTCGGGGATGCTGCTGGCGCTGGCTTGGCGCGACTTGCTGCGGTATTTGGGTGTATCCGTCCGCCGACGTTGGGCCATTGGAGCTTATGGCGTCTCTCAACTGGCCAAATATGTGCCGGGCAATATTTTTCATCTGGCCGGTCGGCAAGCCATCGGCGCGGCAGCCGGCATTCCTGGCCGGCTTTTGGCAAAATCTTCGCTTTGGGAATTAGGAACGATTTCCATTACAGGAAGCTTGTTCGGTTTCCTGGTTTTTCCACTGCTGATCTCGTCGTTGACTCAAATACTTGCTGTCGGCATTTTTTTGGCCGTGTTGCTGACCAGCACCATGATTGCCTTAAGATGGTCGGGCGCTCCGGTTTCGCGGGCGATCTGCTGGTATGCGGCTTTTTTGGCCTTATCAGGTTTAGTCTTCATCGCCGTATTGGCTTTGATCGCCACGCCGAACCCCAGTTTCACGGTAAACATACCCTCTATTTGTGGAGCCTATGTTATCGCCTGGCTGGCTGGCTTGGTTACCCCGGGCGCTCCAGCCGGAGTTGGAATTCGGGAAGTGGTACTCTATGCTTTATTGCACATCTTGGTCAGCCAAACAGATCTTCTCACCACTATTTTGTTAGCGCGCATGGTAACCGTGGCTGGAGATGTGTTTTTTTATCTATTTGCTTTGGTACTCTTTAATCGACCAACCGACCCGCTTGCAAACCGTGGAGTTGTTGCTACTCAACATGACCAGATGCTGTAGTAGAGAAAAGGCCGTACTCCATTGGGCTCTTGGAACGTGAAACTCAATCGACACTACTCGATCTATGATATGTTTTGGATCGTCGACATTTCGACCTCGAAAGAATGACCATGAGCACCCTCACCCAGGAACTGCGCGACCGCCTGCGCCAGGAGCTGCCAGACTGGTTGCGGGAAGATCCCGAATTTCGCCAGTGGATTCTCAACCTCGCCCGCGGCGAATTCGCCGACCGCCGCGAAACCGAGAGCCGGTTTGATCGCCTGCTCGACGAACTGCGCCGCGACCGCGAGGCGCAGGAGCGCAAGTGGGAGGAACAAAACCGCAAGTGGGACGAGCAAAACCGCAAGTGGGACGAGCAAAACCGCAAGTGGGACGAACAAAGCCGTAAATCCGACGAAAAATGGGCGGAGCAGGTCGCGGAAAACCACCGTCTCCACGAGGAAGTCATGGCCATGGCCGACCGGCTGGATCGCAAGATCGGCGCGCTGGGCGCACGCTGGGGTTTGCTGTCGGAAACCGCCTTCCGCGACGGGCTGGCCGCCATCCTGGAAAAAAGCTTCGACGTCGAGGTCATCAACATCAACGATTACGACGACGAGGGCCTGGTGTTCGGTCGCCCCGATCAGGTGGAGCTGGATATCCTGATCAAAAATGGCCTGCTGATCGCCTGCGAGATCAAATCCTCGATGGACAAGGCCGGGCTGTATACCTTCTCGCGCAAGGTCGATTTCTACGAACGCAAACACCGGCGCAAAGCCAACCGCCGGCTGGTCATCACCCCGTTTCTCGACCCGCGCGCCGCCGGGCTTCCTGAAAAGCTGGGTATCGAAGTCTACGCCGACCCCAAACAGGTCGCGGTGGAGTAAACACAACTGCAAGCAACCGACGGATACGACATGAAAAACGCGATCATCACCGGCATCACCGGCCAGGACGGCGCCTATCTCGCCGAACTGCTACTGAACGAAGGCTATCGGGTCTTCGGCACCTACCGCCGCACCAGCTCGGTCAACTTCTGGCGTCTGGAAGAACTCGGCGTCCAGGATCACCCCAACCTCCACCTGGTCGAGTACGATCTGACCGACCCCGGCGCCAGCGTGAGGGTTCTGCAACAAGCCCAGCCCGACGAAGTCTACAACCTCGCCGCGCAGAGCTTCGTCGGCGTCTCCTTCGAACAACCGGTGACGACCGCCCACATCACCGGCCTCGGCGCCCTGCATCTGCTGGAAGCGATCCGCATCGTCAACCCCAAAATCCGCTTCTACCAGGCTTCTACTTCGGAGATGTACGGCAAGATTCACGAAATGCCGCAAACCGAAACCACCTTCTTCCATCCCCGCAGCCCCTACGGCGTCGCCAAGCTGTTCGCCCACTGGTCCACGGTCAATTACCGCGAATCCTACGGCCTGTTCGCTTGCAGCGGCATCCTGTTCAACCACGAATGCGTGACCGCCGACACACCGCTCCTGATCCGAGCCAACGGGATCGTCAATGTCGCCACGCCCGACGAACTGGTCGCGTTACGCCGCAAAGGCCCGACTACCCAGTTCTTCGAACCGCCCGCGCTCGAGGTCTGGGATGGATCGCAATGGACGCCAGTCACCGGCATTACCGCCACCCGGCGTCGGCCTCAAGAGGATGATCATCGGTTGCTCGCCGTGCAGGCGCGGGCCGCGGTGGTCCGAACCACAGCGCACCATCGACTGCTGGACGCCGCAGAACACTCGGTCAGAGCCGATGCCGTTCAACCCGGTGATCGCCTGTTCCTGAGCGCCACCTTCCCCGAAATGCCCTCCTGGACCGTGCTGCTGCCGGAGATGGCCGAATTGCTGGGCCTGTTGACCGCCGACGGCTATGT
>DGFE01000025.1:0-1134 GCA_002391525.1 Competibacteraceae bacterium UBA3908 | reverse complement strand
CCATCGGGATTCTCAACTCAACCGGTCACGGTCACACAGCTCTATCTAACCGGTGCTGGCAAACACATGGTGGGATGGTTGCGCGAGCAACTATATAGCAGGCGGGGATACAAGCGAGTACCGCCCCTGATTCTGAACGCGCACCCTTCGATCCAAGCCGCCTATCTGCGTGGCTACTATGCCGGCGACGGCCTGAAACGCGGCAATGGCGACAGCGTCAAGACCAATAGCGCCCTGCTGGCTCAAGGACTCTACTGGCTCTATGCCAAGCAGGGTCGCTTAGCCTCGGTCTACGTCGAACCGCGGCATGGTAGCACCTACTATCAGCTTAACCTGCCGACCGCAACGCCCACAGGCAATAAAGGACAGCACTTACGCAAGGATCCCGCCGAAATCCGCAGCATCGCCGCATGGGAAACGGAAAACGATGATTGGGTTTTCGATTTCGAAACCGGCAGTGGCGTATTCATGGCTGGCGTGGGCCGCGCTGTGATCCACAACAGCCCGCTGCGCGGTCAGGAATTCGTGACCCGCAAGATCACCGACGCCGTCGCCAAAATCCATCTGGGACAGCAGGAAACGCTGGAACTCGGCAATCTGAACGCCCAGCGCGACTGGGGCTACGCGAAGGAATATGTCGAAGGCATGTACCGGATGCTGCAACATGCCGAACCGGACACTTATGTACTGGCCACCAACCAGACCTGGCCGGTGCGGCACTTCGTGGAACTGGCCTTTCAGGCGGTGGGCGTGCAACTCGAATGGCAGGGCAGCGAGGACCGCGAGCTGGGCCGTGACGCTCGCACCGGCCAGGTGCGGGTTCGGGTCAATCCCAGATACTACCGCCCCTGCGAAGTCGACGTGCTGTGCGGCAATCCTCAAAAAGCCCGTGATATTCTGGGTTGGACCCCGACCACCTCGCTGGAAGAACTCTGCCGGCTGATGGTGGAGGCCGATCTGCGGAGAAATCGGCGTGGCTTCTCCTTCTAGGCGGACCTTGATCACCGGGGCCAACGGCTTCACCGGCCGTTGGCTTGGAGCCCATCTCACGCAGGCAGGCTACCAGGTTTACGGTTTGGTGCATGGTCCGGCGCGGACCGCCGCCGAGATCCAGGCCGATCTCGGCGATCCCGC
>DGFE01000079.1:15988-18022 GCA_002391525.1 Competibacteraceae bacterium UBA3908 | reverse complement strand
AAGCCGATCAACTGGCCCATCTTCGCGCAGCGTCTGCGCTACATCCTGCGCGCCCGGGAAACCCTGCTCAAGCTTCGAAACAGCGAGCAGGATTTGTCGGAGGCCCAGCGAATCGCCCGGATCGGCAGTTGGGAATGGAATCTGGCGTCGGACGCGATGCGGTGGTCGCGAGAAACCCGGCGTCTGATCGGCGGCGACCCGGACGCCGACGCCACTTACGCGGCCTTTCTGCGCAGCGTCCACCCCGAGGATCGGGCAGCGGTTTCCACCACCATCGGCACCGCCATCCAGCAGCTTGGAGAGTTCGCCGTCGAACACCGCATCTGCCTCTCCACCGGCGAGACCCTCGTGGCGCACACCCAGGGGATGGTCTCGGCCGACGCCACCGGCTCGCCCGTCCGGGTCCGCGGCGTCATCCAGGACATCACCGACCGGAAACGCAACGAAGAACGCATCTATCATCTCGCCTATTACGATGATTTGACGGGGTTGCCCAATCGCGACCTGTTCGCGGAACACCTGTCGCGCGCGCTCCCAACCGCGGACAGGAACCAGACCAAGACGGCCGTGATTTTTATCGACCTCGACCGGTTCAAGCGCATCAACGATTCACTGGGTCACACCGTTGGCGACCAGGTTTTGAAAGCCATTGCCGACCGGCTGCTGAGCTATACCCGTCGTTCCGACACGGTCGGCAGGCTGCACTCGAAACCGCGCATGTCCCTGGCGCTGGCGCGACATGCGGCGGATGAGTTCATGATCTTGATCAATGGCTTGCAGGATGTGGAGCATGCGGGAACCATTTGTGGCCGTGTCCTTGCGGAAATCACCCGTCCGCTGAACGTGGGGAACGCGGAGCTTTTCGTGACCGGGAGCCTGGGTGTCGCGCTCTACCCAGCGGACGGCGGCGACCTCAATAGTCTCTGGAGGAATGCCCACGTTGCTCTGGAACATGCCAAGAAGTCCGGCGGCAACTGCTTTCGCTTCTATTCCCTGAACATGAACCAGCGGGCCGTGGAGCGGCTGAGCATCGAGTCGAAGCTCAATCGCGCGCTGGAAAAACAGGAATTGAGCCTGCATTACCAACCGCAGGTCCATGTGACGAGCGGAAAGTTGTTGGGTTTCGAGGCCCTGCTACGCTGGCGCCCCGAAGGCCAGGCGCCGATCTCGCCCGCCGATTTCATTCCGGTCGCGGAAGAAACCGGGCTGATCTTGCCAATCGGTCGATGGGTGGTGGAAACGGCGTGCGCCCAGTTGGCGCAATGGCGCAGCAAAGGCTTGTCCCCGGTACGCATCGCCGTGAACCTGTCCGCTCGGCAGTTCGCAAACCCCAACCTGGCCGCCGAAATCCAAACGATACTGGAAACCCATGGCATCGAGCCCCAGTATCTGGAGATCGAACTGACCGAAAGCATCATCATGCACGATGTCGAGGAGGCGCAACGCAAGCTGAAAACGTTGAAGGACATCGGCTTGCGGGTCGCCGTGGACGACTTCGGAACCGGCTATTCCTCGATGAGCTATCTCAAGCGGTTTCCGCTGGACATCCTCAAGATCGATCGCTCCTTCATCAAGGACTTGCACCAAAACCGGACCGACGAGGATATTGCGAAAGCCATTATCGCGTTGTCCCGAAGCCTGAACCTGCTGGCCATCGCCGAAGGCGTGGAAACTGAAGCGCAACGGGACATCCTTGCGCGGCTGGGCTGCGAATGCTGTCAGGGCTTTCTGTTCAGCCGTCCGGAGCCCGCGGCCACTGTCGAAAAGTGGTTGCGTGCTTGACCGAGGCCGCCGTCGCTACCCAACAAAAAACCCGGCGCGGGGCCGGGTTCGAGGGGTGCATCGAGAAGAAGCCGGGGGCTATTCCTGTGGCACCCAGACGTTGATGCCGACCGGCTCGGCGAGGACGGCGCCCGACAGCACGCTGTCCCGCCACAGGTAGGCATCCCGCCACAGGTAGGCATCCCGCCACAGGTAGGCGTCCCGCCACAGGTAGGCGTCGCCCCACAGGAAGTTATCCCGCCACAGGTAGGC
>DGFE01000079.1:0-15699 GCA_002391525.1 Competibacteraceae bacterium UBA3908 | reverse complement strand
AGGCGTCCCGCCACAGGTAGGCGCCGTTCCAAACATGTAGCGGCGCGCCGTCCGGGCCTTCGAGGTAGTAATTCCCGTCGGCGTCCTGGCGAGCGAAGCCGCCGTAGTGCGCCGTGCCCGCCAGGTCGGCGGCCACGTCCATCCCCCGGTTGGCGCAGCCGCGCTCGCCGCTGTGCGCCGCGTCGTAGGCGTTCACCAGCCCGGCGCCCTGCTGGAAGACCGAGAAGGCCGGGGCGCCGTCGGCGGTGCGCGCCGCGAGGGCCGTGGCCATCAGCCGGCATTTGACGTCGTCGGGGGTGAGGCTGGGGTCGGCCTGCAGCAGCAGCGCCGCCACCCCCGAAACCACCGCCGCCGCCTGCGAGGTGCCGGACATGGTGAAGTAGATCCCGCCGTCGTGGAACTCGGGGTGTTCGCGGGCAATGCGACCGCTGTCGGACATCAGGGCCACCACGTGTCCGCCGGGGGCGACCACTTCCGGCTTGACCAGACCCTCGGCGGTGGGGCCGACCGAGGAGAACGTGGCCAGCCGGTCGTCGGTTGGGTCTCCCGGCGTGTGATTGTCGGTCATCGCGCCCACGGTGATGACGTAGGGGACGTTGCCGGGTACGCCGACGGTCATGGGGGCGGGACCGGTATTGCCGGCCGAGGCCACCACCACGATCCCGGCCTGCCACGCGGCCATCACCGCCTGATTCAGCGGGTCGTCCCAGTAGTGCGACTGGGGCGGGGCGCTGAAGGACAGGTTGAGCACTCGGATGCCGTAGGCGGTCTTGTGGGCCACCAGCCAGTCGAGGCCGCGGATCACGTCGGCGTAGCTCCCCTTGCCCTCCTCGTCGAAGGCCCGCACCACCACCAGGTTGGCGTCGGGCGCCACCCCACGGTATTGACCCGTCTCCCCGGATACGGCGCTGTTCACTCCGATGCTGGCGACGTGGGCGCCATGCCCGCTGCCGTCGGTGTCTTGCCACTGGTCGAGCGGGGCGTCGGCCAGCGCGTCATACTGCGCCAGGATGCGGGTTTTCTTCCGGGTGTTTTGCGACAGGGATTTCTGATTGAAGAAGCCGGTGTCGAGCACCGCCAGGGTCACGTTCGCGCCGGTGATGCCTTGCGCGTGCAGCCGATCCGCGCCGATCAGGGTCATGTGGCTGGTATCTTCGAGCGCTGTGCCGTCATCGACCGGCTTGGCCGCGCTGGTTACCGTCCTGTTCTCATAAATGCGCTCGATACCCGACGACGACCGCAGGGCTTGCCGTTGCGCCTCGGTCAACCGCGCCGTGACCGCCCGGATGATACCCAGCTCGTGGGTGATCTCGCCGCCGGCGGTCCGCACCGCCGCCGCGACCGCCGCCAGGTCGTGACCCTGAACAATGTAAACGCCGGTCGGCGCCGCGTTCGGCCACGCCGTGATGAGCACCGGGCTCAAGAGTCCGAGACCGGCCAGGAGCCTCAGATTCCTGGTGATCTTGTTGTGATTACCTAACATTTTTCAATCTCCAAATCAGTCCAAGGAAGTTCAGTGAAGTTGAGAGGTTATCGGGACGCGCCCGCGTTCAGTCATCGACCAGCACGCTGTCGGCGGTGGTCGCGCCGTCGGCCCACAGGTAGCCGTCGGCCCACAGGTAGCCGTCGGCCCACAGGTAGCTCTCCGACCACGAGTTGCGGTCCGACCACAGGTAGCCGTCCGACCACAGGTAGCCGTCCGACCACAGGTAGCCGTCCGACCACAGGTAGCCGTCCGACCACAGGTAGCCGTTGGCGTCGACTCCGCTGTTGCTCCACAGGGTGCCATCGGACCAGAGATACCCCAGCGCCCACTGGCTGCCGCCCCACGGGCGCGCGGTGTCCTCGAAGCCCATCATCACCCGGATCTCGTCGCGCTTGACCTTGGGCGAGGGCGCCTGGCTGGTGGTGCCGCTCGCGGCCAGGGCGGCGGTGATATCGAGCAGGCCGGCGCCGGTGGCGAAGACATCGGGGAAATCCACCTTTTTCGCCGAGCGCATCAGCCGCGCCTTGACCGTGGCGGGCGTCAGACTGGGGTCTTTTTGCAGCATCAGCGCCACGGCGCCGGAGACCACCGCCGCCGCCATGCTGGTGCCAGAGAGCTGGAGGTATTCGGACGTGGCCTTTCCGGGCGCAACGATATAACGTGCCGACTCGTTCTTTTCCATGAAGGAACCCTTCGCCTTCAGCGAGATCACCCGATTGCCGTGGGCCAGTAGATCGGGCTTGACGAAGCGGTCGATCCGGGTCGGCCCACGGGCGGAGAAGGTGGACACGATGTCGTTCATGGGGTCGTTGTCGCCCCAGGTGGTCACCGAGCCGACGGTGATGACCTTGCGCGAGTTGCCGGGACTGGTGATGGTGCCGTAGCCGTCGCGCCCGCCGTTGCCCGCCGAGCACACCACCACCACCCCGGCGTCCCACACCCGCTCCACGGCCTGGACCAGGGGATCGTCCGCGGCGGCTTCGACCACGGGATGGCCGAGCGACAGGTTGACCACGCGGATGTTGTAGGCGGCCTTGTTCGCCAGCACCCAGTCCAAGGCGGCGATGACGTCGGAGGTCAGACCCACGCCTTTATCATCCAGTACCCGCAGGTTGAGGATGAAGGCGTCGGAGGCAACGCCACGGTAGGTTCCGTTCGAGATGGAACCGGTGCCGGCAATGATGCCCGTCACGTGATTGCCGTGGCCGTACAGGTCGTCGGTCTTGCCGACAAAGCTTACCTTGAGGTCGGCCTTGAGGTCGGGATGAGCCTTGACGCCCGAGTCGATGACGGCGATACCGATTCCGGCGCCGGTGTAGGGCAGGCTGGGAAGTGTGGGGTAGGCTTGGAACACCGACGAGGGCAGGCTGGCCGCCGTGGCCGCGGCGAGCGGCTCGTCCAGGCTCACGCGTGCGATGTTGGGATTCTGTTCCAGCAGACTCTCGGCCGCCTGAGCCGGCACCTCGATGGCGTGACCGCGGATCGACTTGAACTTTTTGTTCACCTGGCCGCCCTTGCCTTTGACCTTGTCTTCGTCGCCGAGGCCAGGCGGCTGGCGGTAGGTCACGATCAGTTTGACTTTTTCGTGAGGTTTCGCGGCGATGACGCCCTTAACGCGATCACTCATGCGCTTGTCGCCACCGCCGCCGAGTGCCACCGGCGAGGCGAGCGTGAAGGCCAGCAGGACCGCGATCACGCCAAGAAGGATTCTTCCCATGGTTGCACCTTGGGAGCCAAAGCAAGGGGATGAAAAATCGTTTTTTTACCTTCACTTTACAAGAATTGAGCCAATTGTCACGGAATACTAATAAATGGGTGAATGACTGAAAAATTGAAGGCAGGTTAAGGGGTTGTCGGTATGATTACGGGACTGTTGGCGAGGATCGACGAATAGGGTGTATCTTGCTTAATTCATAAATTACAGGTGTTGGGGACTGTTGCCGAAATCGCGGCGGATGGCGCCGAAGCGGGGATGGGGAAACTGACCGGCAACATCCGCCGGCTCTTTCGAGCTTGGCCGTGTGCCCGGTGGTCAGCGGGGCCGGTGAGCCGGTGGGTCGGTGGCGGTGGACCGGTGGGCCGATTTTTCGCGTCATTGAGTTACATGGAATGCTCATCAGTGACAAATTGCCGTTCACATCGGATCAAATAGGCCCGGCAGGATAAACATCCGACCCTGGATAGCCATCGCTCCACGGAGAGCTCATCCGGCCAGGATGATGCCGCCGGGTATCGTTTCGCGAGGAGGTCCTTGCCATCGCCGATGAGCCGCGGTTGCTCGGCATTCGCAAATCCGAACCGCTGGCCAGTCAGTGCCCGTTTGAAATGTCGGCCACGGCGCGATGGGTTGGAGGAGGGCCTCGCCGCGTTCCTTCGCGCGCTTGTACCCGACCCGGAGCATCTCCATCCGCGATTGCAGCCGCAGGCCAATGCATGGGTCACTGATTCATGTCATTCATTCTTATCGGGAACGAAGATGTAACCCTTGCCCCGCACGGTCTTGATGGTTTGCGGTTTGGCCGGATCTTCCTCGATTTTGCGCCGAATCCGGGTGATGCGGATATCGATGCTGCGATCAAAGGGATCCCAGTCGCGGTTGTGGGCCATGTCCAAGAGCTGATCGCGGGTTAGCACCCGGTTGGGATGGGTCACGAAGGCTTTGAGGAGATCGAATTCCATGCTGGTGATGGGAATCTCGCCACCCTCCAGGTCGAAGAGTCGGTGCGACTCCAAGTCCAACCGACAGCGCCCGAAGCGGATGCCGGGCAGGGTTTTGTTCGGGGAAGTGGGGTCCTGGGTCGTTCCGGGGGCAAGGCGGCGCAACACGCTCTTGATGCGAGCCAGCAATTCGCGGGGATCGAAGGGCTTGCCGAGGTAGTCGTCGGCGCCCATCTCCAGCCCGACGATCCGGTCGACGACCTCACCCGCCGCGGTCAGCATGACGATGCCGACCGGATAACGTTCGCGCAGAAACCGGGCCAGGCTCAATCCATCCTCGCCGGGCATCCGGATGTCCAGCACGACCAGATCGACCGCTTGCGCCGCTACGACCCGTCGCATGGCGGCGCCGTTTTCGGCCGTGGTGACCGAAAAACCCTGTTGGACCAGATATTCCTCGATCATGTCCCGCAAGTCGGGCTCGTCGTCGACAACCAGGATGTGAGTTTTATCGCGCATGGTCGAGCTATCGCCGGTTCGGTCGCTTTCCTACCCTTCGCCGGAAGGCGTCTATCGCCGGGAGCGTCCGTTGTCGGGGACGGCTGAAACAATCGAAACAAAATTCCAGGCTCGAGAAATCCGACTGATACTTAAGGAGAGTAGGTTGAAAGTCATTTCCGGTAAAGCTTAGACCAAAACGCGATAGCTCCGCGCCGAACCGTCCCCGATTTCGCCACGCTACCTCCGGACGACATCGGGGTCATCGGATCGAATCGCCACATCATGGCCATCGACCCTGTTGGGACAGGAGGACACCATGAGGCAACCCGACAAGACCGCCATGGATGCCATGGGCGGCGCAATCATGAAGTCATGTCGGCTTGGCGTGGCGCTGGTCCTGGCGGCGGTCGTATGGGCGAGCGCCCGCGCCGCGGAGCCCTGTTCGCTGTCGGTCGGCTGGGAGCCGTATGGCACCCGGATCTACGTCGATGAAACAGGCGCCGTCGCGGGTTCCGATATCGAACTCATGCGAACTTTGGCGCAGAACATCGGCTGCGCGATTAGCTTCAAGCAATTGCCCTGGACCCGCCATCTGCTGGAACTGCAAGCCGGCCACATCGACGTGGCGACCAGCGTGAGATGGACCGCCGAGCGCGAGGGGTTCGGTTGGTTTTCGGATGTCTACCGGCACGATGAAATGGCCTTGTACGTGCTTCGCGGCACGGTCGGGAACCACCGGCTTACGGGATTGGCGGCGCTGCCCGAGACCGGTTTCAAGCTCGGCGTCATCGGCGGCTACTATTATGGGCCGGAGTTCGAGGCGTTGATGGCCGATCCCACCTTCGCACGGCAGATCGAGGTCGCATCCGATTATGCCACCAACATCCGCAAGCTGATCCACGGTCGTATCGACGGCATATTGGCCGATGACGTCACCGTGGTGATGGCCGCGGCCAAGACCCTCGGTCTCCACGAGCGCCTCGAACGGCATCCGCTCGTTGTCCCCGGCAATGCGTCCCACCTGTTGTTCAGTAAAAAATCGGTCGCTCCCGCTCTCGTCGCGGCGATCAACGCCCGCCTTGCCGCCATGAAGTCCGATGGCCGGCTCCAGCGAATCATGGACAGGTATGCCAACTAGATTCGATGGCGGTCGACGCCGCGCGGGCCGAGGTCGTGACGGTCGCCCGGAGAGTGAACGGAGGTTCCCATGATCGCAAGACCGCGCGCGTTTCTTGAGGACCTGTCGCTGCGCAAGGCTCTCGCGACGGCCTTATTCGTTGGGCTGGTGGCGCCGACGGGCATTTCCGCCTGGCTGTTTTTCACGCAGCAGCGGGCGCTCCTGCTGGAGCGGCTCGACAGCGATCATGCCCGCATCGTCACCGTGCTCGCGCTGGGTATGCAAACCCCGATTTGGGAAATCAGGCCCGACGCGGGCAAACCGTTGCTCGACGCGCTCATGTTGGACCCACGCGTGACCGCGATCAGCGTGTCATCGCCGCTCGTGCCGCGCTTTCTGGACGTCGCGGCGCCCCGGCCCCAGCATGGCGAGATCCTGTCCCGCGCCAGCCCCGTGGCGCACGATGGCGAGATCATCGGTGAAGTTCGGGTGGACATGAACACCGGCCAACTGGAAGCGCAACTCGCGGCCCACTGGAGTCAAATACTGCTGGCCGGCTTGCTGCAGCTCGTAACCGGCCTGCTCGTCATTGCCGCGCTGCTGCGCTACAAGGTCATGGCGCCGTTGCAACAACTGATCGAGCAATCCGAAACCCTGGCCGCCGGCACGTTGGATCAGGCTTTGACATGGCGGCGCGGCGACGAACTCGGCGCGCTGGGCCGGAGCTTCGACAGGATGCGCCAATCCCTGCGTGACCTGTTTTCCCGTCTCGAACAACGCAACCGGGAGCTGCGGCAACAGGAGCAGGAGCATCAGCGTTGGGTGCGCTTGTTCCAGGACGCCATCGAAAGCATCCCCAACGGCTTCGGGGTTTACGACGCCTCCGGGCGCTTGATCATCTGCAATTCCGCGTTTGCCTCCCTTTACGGTGTTACCGCCAAAGCCCTGGTGGGCTGCACGATGTCGGAACTCTACGGGCGGTTGTCGCGCCTGTGGGAGACAATCGATGGCCGTCCGCCGCGGAGTCCCCAGAAAGAGCCCTACATCGCCGACGCGAATTGGTCCGCCGAGCTCGAGCCCACCGAAGGTCGTCTTAAGGACGGCCGCTGGTTTCTGGTCAGCCGCCACCCGACCGCCGAAGGCGGAAACGTGTTCGTGCGCACCGACATCACCCATCTCAAACGGATGGAGCAGGCGCTGCGGGAGAGCGAGCAACGCTTTCGCAGCATTACCGAGGCGCATCCGGTGCCGGTGTTGATCAGTGCGCTCGACGAGGATCGGCTGCTCTACGTCAGTCCCGGCATGGGCAGCTTGTTTGGCGCTCCGGTCACGGAAATCATCGCGTGGCCACCCCAGGAGCTGTTTGCCGACCCGAGGGATCGCCTCAAGCTGCGGGCGATGCTGCTCGACCGGGGTAGCGTCGATTCCTACGAATGCGTCATGAAGAAGGCCGATGGTTCCACCTTCCCGGTCGCCATCACCGCGAAACGCATCGACTATGTCGGAACGGATGCCGTGGTTGGCGGCATCATCGACCTGACGGAAATCCGCCACGCCGAGCGCGAGATTGCGCGGCAACGGGAGGTGTTGCACCAGAGCGAGAAGCTGAGCGCGCTGGGGGCGTTGCTGGCGGGGGTGGCGCACGAGTTGAACAACCCGCTGTCGGTGGTGGTGGGGCGGGCGATCCTGCTGGAAGGGCAGGTGATCGATGCCGAGTTGCAAGGCAAGGTCCGCAAGATTCGCCAGGCGGCCGAGCGGGGGGCGCGGATCGTCAAGACCTTTCTGGCCATTGCCCGCCAGCAGCCGCCGGCGCGCCAGCCGGTGGCGCTCAACGCCCTGCTCGAGGCCGCCGTCGAGTTGATGGGCTACGGGCTGCGCACCGCCGACATCGCCACGGTGCTGGACCTGGACCCCGATCTGCCGGAGCTGGCCGCCGACGCCGACCAGTTGACCCAGGTGTTCACCAACCTGATCGCCAACGCCCAGCAGGCGCTGCTGGAGGTGCCGCCGCCGCGCCGGCTGGAGATCGCCAGCCGGCTGGCGCGGGCCGAGCGGGCGGTGCGGATCAGCGTCACCGACAACGGTCCCGGCGTGCCCGAGGCGGTGCGCTCGCGCATCTTCGAGCCGTTTTACACCAGCAAGCCGGTGGGGGCGGGCACCGGCATCGGCCTGTCGTTCAGCTACGGCGTGGTCGCCGCCCACGGCGGCCAGCTCACCCTGGACGCGCCCCCGGCCGGCGGTGCCCGCTTCGTGGTCACCCTGCCGCTGGCCCCCGCCGCGCCCGCGCCCGCGCCGGTCATCTGCCCGGAGCGCCCCGACCTCGAACCGCGCGCCATCCTGATCGTCGACGACGAACCCGACGTCGCCGAGCTGCTCGGCGAACTGCTGACTGGAGCCGGCCACCGCGTCGACCGCGCCGCCAGCGGCCACCAGGCGCTGCGGCGGCTGGCCCAGCGGTCCTACGACGCCATCCTCAGCGACCTGAAGATGCCCGACCTGGACGGACCGGGCCTGTACCGGCGCCTGCGCCAGACCCACCCCCACCTGCTCGAGCGCCTGGTGTTCATCAGTGGCGACACCCTGGGGCTGGGGGCCAGCGCCTTCCTGGCCCGGACCGGCCGCCCGCTGCTGGAGAAGCCCTTCGTTCCCGCCGAGGTGCTCCAGGTCGTGGAGCGGGTCCTCAACCCGCCCACGCCCCCCGCGCCCGAGCCGCACCCGCGCTAGACTCGCGCCCGACCGCCTTCCGGGCCGGCGCCTGAAACCATTGAAACAAAAACACCCCGCGCTGAAATCGTATGGAAATCCGGGAGGGCTAACCTGGCTTCCATACAGGACTTGCATATCCCTACCGGGAGGACAAGAGCATGATCCGCGACGCCACTCCATGCCTGGAGCCATCCGCCGCCCGCCGCCCGGGGGTTCGGGATGCTTGGGTCACCGCGTTCGCCCAAATGCGGCGCTGGTACGCCCTCTACCGCCAGCGCCGCGCCCTGCTGGCCCTTGATGACGCATTTTTGAAGGATATCGGCCTCAGTCGCGTCGATGCCCTGGTCGAAGGCGGCAAGCCGTTTTGGCGGCCGTGACCTTCACGCATTGCTATTCCATTGCGACTCGAGTTTCCGCCATGCGCATCCTCCTCATCGATGACCATACCTTGTTCCGCGAAGCGCTGCTACACGTACTCCGGCAGTTCGACAGCACGGCCGTGGTGATCGAAGCCGCGACCGCCAGGGAAGCTATCCGCCTGGCCGCCCATTACCACGATCTGGATCTGATTCTGCTGGACTTGAACTTGCCCGGCTTGAACGGCTTGTGCGCATTACCCGAATTGCATGAACTCCGACCGACGGTGCCCCTGATCATCTTGTCGGCCTCGGAGGATGCCTTGAATGTCCGGCAGGCTTTGGCGGCGGGCGCGATGGGCTATATTCCGAAGTCGTCCAGCAGTCGCGAGATGATCACGGCCTTACGCCTGGCGTTGGCCGGCGAGGTGTACGTTCCCCGCGCCTTGCTGGCGGCCCTGGAAGCGTTGGCAACCGCTTCGAGTCAGGCGACCGCGGTCGTGGAGGAGAAGGAGGCTGGCGGACTGACGCCCCGGCAGTTGGAAGTGCTGCGCCTGATGGGGCAGGGCTTGTCCAACAAGGCCATCTGTAAGCGCCTGAACGTGGCGGAAGGCACGGTGAAGCTGCACGTCGCCGCCGTCCTGCGGGCGCTGAGCGCCGGCAACCGCACCCAGGCGGTGATCGAAGCCACGCGCCGGGGTTTGATACCCGCCGTCGACAGAGAAAAGGCTCAGTCGGGATTTCGGGCCGTTGAGATGGGGTCGCACGGACGAAGGGCGGGGGTTACTGCTCCGGCGGTGTTGGGCTGACTGGAGACGGTGGGCAATGCCCACCCTACATCTGCTCCGGCGGTGTTGGGCTGACTGGAGTAGGGTGGGCAATGCCCACCTATACCCTACACCCTACGCTCCTGGCTTCAGGCGGGGCTGGCAGTGATTGTGGCCACGCCACCGCCACAGCGAAGCCGCCAGGGCGATGCCCCCGCCGCTGGCGCAAAACAGCACCAGCGATCCCGGTTTGGGGCCTTTACCCTGGGCGATGGCGTCGTCCAGGGCCATCGGGATACAAGCCGAACCGGTGTAGCCCCACTTGTCCATGATGCAATGGGTTTTTTCGAGCGGCTGCCGCAGCGCCGCCATCGTGGCTTCGATGGTGCGCAGGTTGACCTGGGTGAAGTAGTAATGATCCACGTCGTCCGGTCCCAACCGGGTTCCGGTCGCGGCGCTGGCCTTGGTCAGCAACCGTTCGATCAACGGCGGCCATTGCTCGGTATTGAAGGTCGCCGGGAACTTGCGCACGAACCGCACGCTGGGGGGACCGTACTGAGCGACATTGGCGGCGGTGGCCGGCCGATAGGTCCCGCCGGTGTAGATGCCAAGCGCGTCGTGGTATTCGCCGGTGGCGGCCAGGACGGTCGCCAGCCAGCCCGGTTGTGAACCGGCGCCGACCACCACCGCCCCCGCGCCGTCGGCGAACAGGGTGACGGTCTTCTTGTCGCCCCAGTCCAGAAACCGGCTCATCCCATACGCGCCGATCACCAGCAGGAAGCGTTCCTCGGGTTCGGTGAGGATGGTCTTGGCCGCCAGATCCAGGGCGATGACCCAGCCGGCGCAGGCGCTGTTTACGTCGAACACTCCAGCGCGCGACGCCCCCAGCTTGGCCTGTACCACCGCCGCCGTGGCCGGGCTGAGATAATCCGGCGTGTCGGTGGCGACGATGATTCGGTCGAGATCGTTTGGCTCCAGACCGGCCCGTTCCAGCGCGATGCGTCCGGCGGCGACCGCCAAATCCGAGGTGACCTGATCCTCGGCCATCAAGTGGCGTTCGCGAATCCCGACGTTTGCCACCAGCCAGGCGTCGACCGGCTCGCCCAGCAGCCGGTCGAAGTCGGCGTTGGTCAGCAGCCGTTCCGGAACGTAACTCCCGGTGCCGATGATCCGGGCGTGGCGCATCGCAGCCTCCGAATGACCAGCGACCTCGATCTCAGGCGGCTTCCAGCTGACGCGGTGGTTGCTCATCCCGCCGATAGAGTTCGTTCAGCGGGATCGAGTGGCCGGGACCGACCACGATCCGGCAATGCTCGCGCCGGAGCTGCCGGGGATCCGCCGCGCCGCAGGCGTGGGCGATGATCTCCACCTCGTGGCGCATGTTCTCCACGTAATGCCGCACCCGTTCGGCCTTGTCCGCCGTATCCAGACCCCGCTGCAGTCGGGGATTGTGGGTGGTGATCCCGGCGGGACAGGTGTTCTTGTCGCATTGCATGGACTGAATGCAGCCGAGCGCGAACAGAAAGCCTCGCGCCGAGTTGACGAAATCCGCCCCCACGCACAGCGCCCAGGCGACTTCGCCAGCCGTGACCAGCTTGCCGGAGGCGATTACCCGGACGCGCTCGCGCAATCCATACTCGGCCAGCTTGTCCACCACCAGCGGCAGGCTTTCCTGGATCGGCAACCCGACGTAGTCGAGCAGACTCATCGGCGCCGCGCCGGTGCCGCCGTCGGCGCTGTCCACGGTGATGAAATCGGGGGCGCTGGCCGGACCCCGGCGGTCGATCTCCCGGCACAACTCGTCGAGCCAGCGCGGATCGCCGATGACCTGCTTGAAGCCGGTGGGCTTGCCGGTGATGGAGCGAACCCGGTCAATGAAATCCAGCAGTGCGCCCGCGTCGGCGATTTCGGGATGGCGGTTGGGACTGCGGGAATCCCGGCCGACCGGAATGCCGCGAATGGCGGCGATTTCCGGCGTTACCTTGGCTGCCGGCAGAATGCCGCCCTTGCCCGGCTTCGCTCCCTGGCTCAGCTTGATCTCGAACAGCCGCACCTGCGGATGGGCCGCCACCGCTCGCAGTTTGGCCTCGTCCAGGCCGCCTTGTCCGTCGCACACCCCGTACTTCGCCGTGCCGATTTGAAAGATCAGATCGGCGCCGCCTTCCAGGTGATAGGGCGACAGGCCGCCCTCGCCGGTGTTCATCCAGCACCCGGCCAGCCGCGCGCCGTTCGACAGGGCCAGCACAGCGGGTTTGGAAATCGCGCCGTAGCTCATGGCCGAGATGTTGAAAAAGCTGCGCGCCGGGAAGGGCTGGGTGCAAGCCGGGCCGATCACCAGTGGTTTGGCGGACGCCGGTTCGGCATCGAGCGTCGGAAAGGTGGCGTTGGCGAACAGGATCGTGCCGGGCGGACGCAGGTCGCGGGTGGAGCCGAAGGGTTGGGTGTTGGCCAGATTCTTCGCCGCCCGGTAGACCCAGGCGCGTTGCGCCCGGTTGAACGGCATTTCCTCCCGGTCCATGGCGGAAAAATACTGGCGGAAGAACACCCCCAGATGTTCCAACCGGTAACGCAGCCGCCCGATGACCGGAAAATTGCGGCGGATGGCGTGCTGGGTCTGGGTGATGTCGATGAGATAGAGAATGGCGATCAGCAGGACGCCGACGCCGACGGCGAAGACGAACAACGCCGCCATCACGGCCAGGAAGGTCGTGACAAAGCCGGGCAGATCGAGAGTGACCATGGCAAGCCTCCAGAAAGCGACCGCGCGCCTCGACTACTATTCTAACGCGGCGCCCGCCTGTCGGCTGGTAGGAATCCGTCGGATTGACAGCGACGGGTCGAGGCCGGCCGCCGACCGGCGTCGACCGTTGGTTTGGGTGGCCGCGCCTTAGCGGCGTCGACCGCCGGCGCGCTCCTTGGGCCGCTCTTCGTTCACCTTCAGCCGCTGGCCGCGCAATTCCCAGCCGTTGAGCGCGCCGATGGCGGCCCGCGCTTCGTGTCCTTCCATCTCCACGAACCCGAAGCCGCGGCAGGCTCCGCTGAATACGTCTCGCACCAGCCGGAGCGAACGCACGCGCCCGTGCGCCGAAAACATCTGGTTTACCTCGTCTTCCGTGGCGTCCGGGGGCAGATTGCCGATAAAAATCGTCTTCATGTGTGATCTCCCGATTTCGCGGGGTGGTAAGCCTGCCGACAACGTGATTGCGGGTACTGTCGGCGACCAGGACGCGCGCCGGGTCGTCGGTCAGCCCGAGACAGGCAAAAAGCAAGCATTATTCCTGTATCCGCCTGCTCTGGCGCGGGGCGCGAAGCCGATCCAGGCGGACGTAACGTGATTGATGGAAGTTCGGGGAATCCCCGGCGGGGGACGGGCCACGACAGGTTTGCAGGAGAAACGTGGGTCGGATGACCCACCCGCGACGATTCCAACAGGAATCAGCCGGGAAACTCAGGGCGCGGACCAGGTCGCGCGGCGACAAACTTGCACGGAACTGTATCACGGTCCGCGCGATTTGCCTAATCAGCGTTCGCGCAAGCTCGGAGCCTATGCGAAAACTCCCCTCGCCCCATGGGGGTCATTACGGAGTAATCGCTGGAACCTCATACGCAGTTGCATTTGAAGGACAATGGGTTCCGAGTAATAAAATTCAGCCAACGAAAACGGCCGCCCGCCATTTCCGTACCGAGTTGATCAGGGCGACGCGCCGGGCCGCGCGCAAATCGGCGCGAGTCAGGACGCGCTCCCGAATTTGACCGGTGGCGAGTAGCCAGTTCCGAAAAGTGCCGGCCAGCAAGCCGCTCGTCACCGGCGGCGTGACCCATCCGTCGCCCAATTCCAGCACCACGTTCGCCATGCTGGCCTCGGTCAACTCGCCGCGTTCGTTCCACAGGATGACCTCGTCGCAATCCGGCCGGGAGGCGCGGGCGGCGTCGTACAGTTCGCGTCGGGTAGTTTTGTGATACAGCCAGATCGCGCCCGAATCGACGGGTGTTTTAGCCAAACCCACTCGTGTCGGTTGCGGCGGCGTCCCTTGGGCCAACGGTTCCGTTGCCACCACGAACGCACCGTCCGGCTTGACCCGCAGCCGGATTTTGCTCGCCTCGCTCAAGGTTGACGCCAGTTCGGTCAGGCGAACCTCGATGGCGGATCGGTCGAGTGGCACGTTGAAATAAACGGCCGTATCCGCCAACCGTGCCAAGTGCGCCTCCAGTAGAAAATAGCCATTGCCCGGTTCCCACAGCAGCGATTCCAGCAATTGAAACGAAAGTTGCCGCGCGGTCAGCACGCGCGCTTTCAACAGGCATTCCTCGTATTCGCCGCCGGCGTCCGAATCCCACACCAGGCCGCCGCCCACGCCATAGGTCGCCCGTCGCCGTTCACGGTCGATCAGCACCGTGCGAATGGCGACGCTGAACCGTGCTTGCCGCTCGGGACCGATGAAGCCGATGGCGCCGGTATATACACCGCGCGGTCGCGGCTCCAGCTCGCGGATGATCTCCATGCTACGTACCTTGGGGGCGCCGGTGATCGAAGCGCAGGGAAACAGACTCGCCAAAATCTCCGCCACGGAGGCATCGGTTCGGGCGGTGACGGTGGAGGTCATTTGCAGCAGGGTCGGATAGCGTTCCACCTCGAACAACCGGGGCACGGTCACGCTGCCCACTCGGGCGATCCGGCCCAGGTCGTTGCGCAGCATGTCCACGATCATCAGGTTTTCAGCCCGATTTTTTTCGGATTGCCGCAACTCGGCGCTGCGGGCCTCGTCTTCCGCCAGGGTGCACCCGCGCGCCGCCGTTCCCTTCATCGGTTTCGCGGTCAGCCGCTCGCCGTCCAACTGAAAAAACAACTCTGGCGAGGCCGAGCAGATGGCAAACCGGCCGGCGTCGATAAAAGCCGCGTATTCCGTCCGCTGCACCGCCGCCAGGTCGGCGAGGAACGCCAGCGGCTCGCCGTCAAACGCGGCCCGTAGCGGAAAGGTATAGTTGACCTGATAAGTGTGACCGCGAGCGAGATAGTCCTTGACGCGGCTAACGACGGTTTCGTAAGCGGCGCGGCCGATGGCGGGTTGCCAGGGACCCGTCGCATAGGCAGCGGACGGTGGCGGATTGAGAAACTCGGACGCCCAGGTTTCGATCACGCTCACGTTCTCGTACAGACCAAACCAAAGTAGCGGCAGGTCCGGCGACGGGGCGTGAACGGCCAGACCATACGCGGCGGCGGCTTCGTAAGCGATGAAGCCGGCGGCGTATTGGTGGTGTCGGGTCACCGCCGTTTCGATGGTTTCCAGCGCCGGAATCACTTCATCCGGCCGCATGGCCGTCACGATCCGCGCCGGCGCGGTGAAGCGGAATCCGCGCGCGCCCTTTTGAATGAATGCGGTATCCGACATGGCGTGCTGGAAAAACCAATTTATCCCGTTTGTTCGGACGTGAAAATTCCGTACTGACCACTGAAGGTCATCGCCGGCTCGCCTTCGGCGCGAATGATCACCTCGACCGTCCAGCGGGCCTTGCCGCGCTGGCGGAAGCTGTCGACGAACCGTTCGGTCGTGGCCGCGTCCGGTCGCGCGCACTCGGTCACGATCTCCCCGCGCACCGGGCGCAGGAATTTGAGCGTGCTGTCGGTGATCACGATCTCGGCGCTTTCGCCATGTTCGAGCAGCGTAACGCGGGTCAGCGCCCAGCCGGTCAGCGAGGCGATGGCCGCCATCGAGCCGCCGAACGCGATGCCCTTGTCGTTGATGTTCGGCGCCAGCGGCGCTTTCATCGTCAACCCGGTGTCGTCGCAGCGTTCCAGCCGCGCTTGCATGGCTTGGAACAGTGGGACGTGGCGGTTGAGATAGTCGTTGATTTCCTGCCGGTAGGACATGATGGTTCCCCATGGTGTCGGTGAGTTGGGGTTTTTCGGGAAAAACGCGCGCATTTTCGCGCTTTTCGGTTGGCGTGGTCGCCAATATATAGCAACCCTGTTTGAGTTGTGGAAACGCTGACCGGTCGAGCTAAATCCCCCCGCCGCTTGCGCGGCACCCCCCTTTGCAAAAGGGGGGGCGCTGTCTCTTATACACATCTGACGCGGCCGCCGAAGAGGATAGTGGCGGTCTCTGTGGG
>DGFE01000253.1 GCA_002391525.1 Competibacteraceae bacterium UBA3908 | reverse complement strand
CGGCAGTTTGTCGAGAGCGCCGGTGCCGAATTCGATGCGCGGCAGGCGGGCGATGGAGAATGGCTGGATCATGGGCGGTTACCCAGTTAGCGGGAGATGTGGGGCGCTCCCCTCTCCCGCCGGGAGAGGGAGTTTAGAACCCATACAGCGCCTTGTACTCGGCGTCGCGGTCGGCGATCAGCTGGGCGAGATTGAGCACCACCTTGCACTGCTTCCAGGTGGCGTCGTCCTGCATCTTGCCGTCGATCATGACCGCGCCGCTGCCGTCGGGCATGGCTTCGACGACGCGCTTGGCCCAGGCCACTTCCTCCGGCTTCGGGCTGAACACCCGCTTGGCGATGGCGATCTGGTTGGGGTGCAGGGTCCAGGTGCCGACGCAACCCATCAGGTAGGCGTTGCGGAACTGATCCTCGCAGGCCACCAGATCGGCGATGTCGCCAAACGGACCGTAGAAGGCCAGGGCGCCGACGCTGGCGCAGGCGTCCACCATCCGCCCGATGGTGTAGTGCCACAAATCCTGTTGGGCGGTGGGACGCGGCGCATCGGGATTGTTCGGATCGGGATCGGTGCGGACCAGATAATCGGGATGGCCACCGCCGACCCGGGTGGTCTTCATCCGGCGCGAGGCGGCCAGATCGGCGGGACCGAGGCTCATGCCCTGCATCCGGGGACTGGCGTTGGCGATTTCGTCCACGTTGGCGACGCCGAGGGCGGTTTCCAGGATGGCGTGGATCATCAGCGGCTTTTTCACGCCGTACTTGGCTTCCAGTTGCGCCAGCAATTGATCGGCGAAGTAGATGTCCCACGCGCCCTGAATCTTGGGCAGCATGATCACGTCCAGCTTGTCGCCGATTTCACCGACCAGCCGGATCAGATCGTCCAGGAACCACGGGCTGTCGAGGCTGTTAACCCGGGTCCAGAACTGGGTGTCGCCGAAATCGACGCTCTTGCCGATCTGCACCAGCCCTTCGCGGGCGGCTTCCTTGCGGTCGATGGGTACGGCATCTTCCAGGTTGCCCAGCATGATGTCCACGGTCTTGGCGATGTCGGGCACCTTGACCGCCATCTTCGGGTTGCTGGGATCGAAGAAATGGATCATCCGCGACGGCCGCACCGGAATCTCGCGGAGCGGTTCGGGGGCGCCGACGACCTTGGGTTTGAAGAAGTCGCGGGGACTGCGCAGCATGATTGTATCCTCCCAGGTTAATGGCCTTCGTATTTCTGGATGAGTTTTTGTGCGGCCACGGTCGGGGGCAGATGACCCTCGATCACGGCCTCTTCCACGTCGGCGCGGATGCTTTCGACGCCGGCGTGGTTGAAGAAACTGGCGCGCAAGTGTTCCTCGACCATGGAGTATACCCAATCCAGGGTTTGCCGTTGCCGGCGCTTCTCGAACACGCCGCTGGCCGTGACTTGTCGGCGGAAGTCACTGATCACCTTCCAGATGGCGTCGATGCCCTCGCCATTGAGGGCGGAACAGGTATAGGCCCTGGTGCGCCAGCCCTCGGTGGCCGGGGCGAGGTAGTGCAGCGCCCGGTTGTAATCGGCCTTGGCGGCGTTGGCGCGGATCTTGTTGTCACCGTCGGCCTTGTTGACCAGCAGGGCATCGGCCAGCTCCATGATGCCTTTCTTGATGCCCTGCAATTCATCGCCGGCTCCGGCGATCATCAACAACAGGAAGAAATCGACCATCGAACGCACCGTGGTTTCGCTCTGGCCGACCCCGACGGTTTCCACCAGGATCACGTCGAAGCCGGCGGCCTCGCAGACCAGGATGGTCTCGCGGCTCTTGCGGGCCACGCCGCCCAGCGTGCCGGCGGACGGCGAGGGGCGGATGAAGGCGCGCAGGTCGCGCGAGAGCAGTTCCATCCGGGTCTTGTCGCCGAGGATGCTGCCGCGCGTGACCGTGCTGCTGGGGTCCACCGCCAGCACCGCCACCTTGTGGCCCTGTTCGCACAGGTGCAGGCCGAGCGCTTCGATGAAGGTGCTCTTGCCGGCGCCGGGCACGCCGGTGATGCCGATCCGGATCGAGTTGCCGGTGTGGGGAATGAGTTGCCGCAGCACCTCCTGCGCCATGTCGAAATGCGCCTGGGCGTTGCTTTCCACCAGGGTGATGGTTTGCCCCAGTACGTTACGGTCGCCAGCCAGCACACCAGCCACGTATTCGGCCACGGTCAACCGTCGCCGACGCGGCGTGTGCTTGCGCGGCGCCGCGACGCTCGATTGACCGAGGATGCCGTCGTGGCCACCATCGACGCCGGCCATGACCGAGGTGGTGAATTCCTTGCCGGCGTTTTCGGGAACCCAGTCGGGTTTGTGGTGTTTTTTGGTCATGATCTTTGAGTTCAACCAGAAATATAGAGCCAAATGGTGGCTGTTGTTGGTTTGCTTTCAAGGGTAGGGCAAGAGGTTCAAGCCTGAAATAAATCTATAGTCGTTTTGGTTTTTTGAGACAAAAGGCAAATCCAGCTTTAGCGCCGTTGCCGCGATTAGGCCATCGGCGATGAGCAGGCCGTGACTTAAGCGATAAAGGCGGAGTAATTCAACTGCTTTTTCAGAAATGGCCTCATTCAATTTGATGATTTGAAATTGCTTAATAAATTTATCCAGATTTCTGAGTTCGGATTTATTACGGCAGCCAATCATCAATTCCAGTTGAGTTACAACGCTGATGGCAAGCGCATCATCTGATTGTATCTTTGTTAAAAGATCAACCGCTTCTTGAACACCGCGACCGGCATCGATGAGAATGTCGGTGTCTATGATTGTCAAGGCAATCACATGTCTTCGCCCCATTCTGATTCGCGGGTTTTGCGGACCCAGCTTGAGCTATCCGATAAGTCTTGTCGGTTATGCCACATTCCGATGAAAGGTTGTTTCTTTAGTTCAGTTTGGCGAGTTTTTTTAATAATCTGACTTGCTGCATATCGCTGCTGCAAGAAAGCGATGAAGTCGGCAACCTGACGTTGAGCCTCTACAGGTAAAGCGACGTACTCATCAAATAGTTTCTGAGGAGTCATTGTTTATTTGCCTTTGAATAAAATTCATCTTCTTCAATCGGAGTAGAGTATGGCGATTTAGGGCATGAATCCGTAACCCGCCGATTGTGGAGCTGTTCAATTCCGGCGGGTTATGCTGCGCTAATCCGCCCTACGCGCCAGAGCACCGACTCTCTCAACTTTGCCCGGCCCAACACGATTGGCCGCTTCCAGCAAACTATCAATATATGGGGTGAGGTCAGCAATCCGATTAGAACGAGCGTACAACACTACGATACCAAAAGGTAATACTTTAGTGTTCTGTTGGAATTTTAAATTACGGTCAAGTGTGATGAATACTTCGCAAACGTTGGATGCACGACGAAGCAAATCGCCATTTTTAATACCTGACCAGCCAAGACTGTGAACATGAAGAATCATAACTTCATCCGCAACTAAAAGTTTAGCGAAATCAAGCGGGAAGTTTTCGTCAAGCAGGATGCGCATCTGCTGTGACCGATTCGTAAGCGGCGTTTAGTACGGCGATGGCTTGCTCGCGCTTAACTGATGGAAACTGATGAAGAAACTCTTCTAAAGTATCCCCCCCTTCCAAGTAGTCAAATAACGAACGGACTGGAACACGAGTACCTACGAATACGGGTACGCCACTCATTATGTCAGGGTGACGATGGGTAATGCCGTTTAGTGTAGTCATTGGGGGCTCTCCAAGTTATTTTTTATGGAGCAATCTTCGGTTCAGTAGTTCAGTTTAGCTAAGTAGGTTATGCATCTCATACCGTCATTCATCTCATCAGTGATTTTAGCTCAGTAGGGCAGGTCGGAGCGTGAATCCGTAACCCGCCGATTGTGGAGCCGTTCAATTCCGGCGGGTTGCGCTGCGCTAGCCCGCCCACACAATGATGCTTTATTTAGCTTCCTTGATTCCGTTCGTTGACTTGACGCTCAATTTCTCTCTCAGTATTTTTTTCTTTCAAATAAAGCCATAATTTCCATGAAAACCATACTGTAGGAATCCCAAAAAAAAGTGCTAATCCTACGAAACCACCTGCGTTAGCATTTCCAAAATATTGTCCAATATAAACCGATGGCATAATAATTACTAAAGTTGAAACTACTACATATATTAGGCCATATTTAAGAAGCAAAGCTAAGCCAAGAAGCCAACCATTTAATTTTATATTTCCAGCAGCATCTAATAATCCAACAAATATAGCCTCAGAGGGAGACATACTTGTTGTAACTCTATACTTACCAATACGTTTAGACCGATATATTCTTGTTCTCATTAGAGTGTTCACCTATAGCTTAACCATTAAGTAAATGCCTTAATAAGTTATGTTTTTCAGTCCAAGGCAGTGTATATCAATTATCGAAAGTAATCAGGTAAGCAGGATGGGACAACGCCCACCCTGCCATCTTTCACCTCACCCTCACGCCGCCAGGCGTTCGTTCAACTCCATCAGCACCTTTTGCGCGGCGATAGGAATCACCGTGCCGGGGCCGAAGATGGCGGCGGCGCCGTTGGCCTTGAGGTACTCGTAGTCCTGAGCGGGAATGACACCGCCCGCGACCACCATGATGTCCTCGCGGCCCAGCTTCTTCAGTTCCGCCACCAGTTGCGGCAACAACGTCTTGTGACCGGCGGCCAGCGAACTCATGCCGACCACGTGCACGTCGTTTTCTACCGCCTGCCGGGCGACTTCCTCCGGGGTCTGGAACAGCGCACCGATGTCCACGTCGAAGCCGAGATCGGCGAACGCGGTGGCGATGACCTTCGCGCCCCGGTCGTGGCCGTCCTGCCCGAGCTTGGCGACCAGGATGCGCGGCCGGCGGCCTTCGCGCTGCTCGAACTCGTCGGCCATCTGGCGCACCTTGGCGATTTCCTCGGCGTCGCCGAACTCGCTGCTGTACACGCCGGAAATGGCGCGAATGATCGCCTTGTGCCTGTCTCTTATACACATCT
>DGFE01000168.1 GCA_002391525.1 Competibacteraceae bacterium UBA3908 | reverse complement strand
GCAGCTTCGCTGTTCGCCGCCAGCAGCGTGTTCGGTTTCGGCGTCGCCATCGCCGCGATCATCGCCTTTCTGTCGCTGTACGTGTACGAAAATCCCAACCACCACTGCCCGTTCTGCCTGCTGAAGGCTGGCCACGACTACGTCGGCTACGCGCTCTACCTGCCGCTGTTCGCCGCCACCGCCGCCGGACTGGGCGCCGGTTTCATCGCGCGATTCCACCGCGTCGCCAGCCTGCACGCGGTGATTCCCGGCGAGGTCCGGCGCTTGACGTGGCTGGCGCTCATCGGTTTCGGATTGTTTTACGGACTGGCGACCTGGCTGATGTCGCGGTCCAACCTGATTCTGTTGGGTTAAGTCGGCAACGACCGCAATCCTATCCGTTCGGAGCATCTTCCCTGACCAACCCGTCCCTTTCCTGGCTGTTGATCCTCGGCGCGCTGACCGCCTTCGCGCCGATGTCAATCGACATGTACCTGCCCAGCCTGCCGACCATCGCCGCCGGGTTCGGTGTCGAATCCGCCGCCGTGCAATTCACGCTGGCGAGTTTTTTCATCGGCATGGCGCTCGGTCAGGCGATCCATGGTCCACTCGCCGACCGCTACGGGCGGAAACCGCCGCTGTACGCCGGGCTGGCGCTGTATGTCGCGGCCTCGGTCGGTTGCGCGCTCGCACCCGACATCGCCACGCTGACGGCCCTGCGTTTCGCGCAGGCGGTGGGCGGCTGCACCGGCGTGGTGATCGCGCGGGCCGTGGTGCGCGACCGTTTCGACGCGCGAACCTCGGCGCGGGTGTATTCGCTGTTGATGCTGGTGATGGGGCTGGCGCCGATCCTCGCCCCGTTCGCCGGCGGCTGGATTCTCGCGCTCGCCGGTTGGCGCGCGATTTTCGTCGCGCTGGCGCTGTTCGGGCTCGCCTGCCTGCTGGCCGTTTGGCGTTATCTGCCGGAAACCCGCCCAACCGGCGCCACCGCCGGCGGCGGAATCGGCGCGGCGCTGCGGGTCTACGGCGCGCTGTTGCGCGACCGGAGCTTTCTCGGCTACACCCTGAGCGGCGGCTTCGCGCAAGCCGGGATGTTTGCCTACATCACCGGTTCGCCGCACGTGTTCATCGAACTCCATGGAGTGCCGGCCCAAGCCTATGGCTGGCTGTTCGGGCTCAACGCGCTGGGATTGATCGTCAGTTCGCAGCTCAACCGGCGGCTGTTGCTGCGCCATACCGCCGACGCGATCCTGCGCCGCGCCAACCGCGCCACCGTGCTGTTGGGGCTGGCGCTGCTTGCCGTGGCAGCCAGCGACTGGGGCGGTCTGCCGGCATTGCTGGTGCCGCTGTTTGGCTATCTCGCCAGTCTCGGCTTCACCGCGCCGAACGCGATGGCCAACGCGCTGGCTCATCAGGGGACCCGCGCCGGCAGCGCCTCGGCACTGATCGGCACGCTGCAATTCATGGTGGCGACGCTTTCCAGCGCGCTGGTCGGCCTGCTCGGCACCGGTTCGGCGTTGCCCATGGCGGCGGTGATCGCCGGTTGCGGGCTGTTGGCCTACGGCGCGCACCGGATCCTGGTCGGTGAGGGAATGAACTGATCGTCCAATGTCCCGGCGGGCGCGTCGCTGCGCCCGTCAGTTCCGGGAAGTTGCATGAAAACCCCTCCGCCGCTTGCGGGAGAAGGGGGGTTTAACCGGTTTTCAAATGGGCGCGCGACAATCCACGACCTTGAATTCAACCCGTCGGTCCAGCGCGTCCCTCGCGTCATCGGTCGCGGTACCGACGAGATTCTCCCTGGATCCCACCCCATTCGCGATAGTGCGGGTACGCAGCTCCGGCGCATCGGATTCCAGCTTTTGCTTGATGGTTCCCGCCCGCAGCAGCGATAGCCGGTCGTTGATCGGTTCGGGGCCGGTACGGCTGGTATGCCCGACAATTTCCAGGCAGCCCTTGTTTTCCGCGGTGCGTTGCGCGATCTGCTTCAGCCAGACGGGATACGGTCCAGTAACCTGCCGATCCGGCCAGAAATCCGTCGAGCCGGGTTTGAACAGAAACTTGACGGCAAGCCGCTTGTTCGTCAGGCCATAATCCACGATCCTGCCAAACGCCTGGGCGGCTTCGTTGCGGCGGCCTACTTTCCAACTGGCCAGATAGAGTCCGTTATAAACGCGCAATTGCTCGCCGCCGGGAGACCGCAGCGCGCTCTGGTATAAATCCAGCGCTTTTCGATACTGGCGGTTGTTGTAGGCGTCAATCGCTTCGCTGACCAGCGCCGCCGTGAGAATACGGTCGGCATAGAGGGGATTGATCGGGTCGCCCGGCTTGGTGCCCTGACAGGTCTTGATGTAACCCTCGGTGGCCTGATCCGGCGTCCACGCAGGACTGTCGTTGAAGTACGCGGTAGGGGTAATGTCGACCCCCTCCGGTTTCGCCCGCGCGACGCCCTTGGAAATGATCTTGCCCGACTTGAGATCGGCCAGCGCGAGACAGACCCGGAAAGCTTCGCGCACTCCCTCGGTCTTGCCCTCCTTATTGACGCCCGTAAAGGTGCCCACGAGCACGATTGGGGATTTGGCGACCGCCTCCGTCGAGAACGGTTGCACCGTGAATTGTGGGTATTTGCTCTTCACCAACTCCACAAGGCGCGCTTCCATGGATTGCGTGGCGACCGATTGCGAGCCGGACACACCGTCGATCAACGGATCGATCACCAGGGCATGTTTCATGGGCTCCCCGGCACCGGCAGCGGGTAGTTGCGCGCGGCTGAACAGATCGTTCGCCGCCTTCAACACCGCGTCGTCGAAGGGAACCGGCTGCACCGGGGGAGGAGTCGGAGTGGCGGCTGTTTGGGGCTGCTCCGAAGTGGGCGTCGCACAGCCCCACAGGAGCGCCGCCAGCGCCAGGGCGGATAAACGCCATATAAGCCCAAAGTTGTTGGTTTTCATGATTTTCATGGCTTGCACGCCTCCTGTTCGGTGGTTGACAACGGTTCTCCAAGCTGCGCCTTGAGCAGCGCCTCTCTACAGCTGGGGCCTGGCCCCTTTTGGCGGGGCTTGCCCGCCAGTTCCGAAACGGGTTTGGCTGGTTTTACAGGCTGAACTCGCGCGGGGTTGGTACTCGCGCTGGTGGATGGCTTGGCGTCGGTATCCGGCTTGCCGGGTGGCCGTATGACCGAAGGCGCTTCGGGTGGCCGGTGTTTGCCGGTCACGGCGGGCCGGTCGATCACGCTCTCCGGTTTCTGCCGAACCGGAGAGGCCGCCTGTTCCCGTTTGGCCCGTAAATCCCGGTTCAGGCCGGCGAGTTGTGGATGATCGGGCTTGATCCGGCCCAGTTGCGCCAAGTACTCTCCGGCGAGCTGGAAATCCGCCTGGCGGATAGCGCCGCTGGCCAAATCCGCAATCCGGTTGGCTACTTGTTCCAGCCTGGCACGCGCCTCGCCGTTGTCGGGCGCCAGGACAATAACCTGATTATAGCAAGCCGCCGCTTCCTCGCCTTGCGTGACGGACAAGCGGTCCAGCGGGAACCGGGTGGCGCAATCCCGCAGCGATTTGGCAATTTGGTTGTTGGTCTCCATAGCCGCCTTCACCCGGTCGCGCAAATTCAGCAGGTCGGGCTGCCCGGAATCCAGGCTCAGCCCTTGCTCGATCCGTTGCAAGCTTTCGTCCAACTCGCCCCGTTGCCACAGGTCTCGCGCCTGAGCGAGCAGTTGCCCGATACGTTGCCGCCGCCCGAGCTGGCCCTGAATCGCCTCGCGGAGCGTCGACAATTCGGGATGGTCGGCAACCCGTTGCAAGCCCTCCTCGGCCAATTTCAGGCTGCCCTCGAGATCGCCCTCCTGCCAGCGCGCGTGAGCCTGAACCAGAAGCTGATCGGCTTGTTGCCGCCGCTGCCGAACCTGGGCCTGCAAGGTGTCGCGCAATCCCGTCAGGCCGCTGTGATCGGGTGCGCGTCGCAGGCCCTCCTCGACCACTCGCTGGCTCTCGTCGATCCTGCCGTCCTGATAAAGCTGTCGGGCCTGCTCCAACAGTCGGGCGGCGTCCTGGTATTGCTGAACCCGTTCGCGCAACGCCAGCAGACGGACATCGTCCGGTGAGGTATTGAGACCGAGTTTGATCAATTCCAAACTCTGTCCGAACTCGTTTTTCTCGAAGTGTTCGACAGCGAGTTTTTCATAATTGGTGGTCAGCGTGGAACGGTTTCCCGACAGGGGCGGTAATACAATCGTGCCGGTTTCTGGATCAGGTGGCCTCAGCTGGTGAAAAAGGGTCGAATAAACAGCGCCAGCCACGGCCAGAACCAGCAGCGACAACCCGCCGACCAACAATATTCCTTTTGAGCGCAAAGAGTTTTTGAACGATTGAACGATCCGTGTCGTATCGTGCAGAGAATAAAACGACCGCCCGGTTCCGGCCTGGTCGAGCGCCTGAATGAATTGCTCGGCGCTGGCAAAGCGGTCGGCTGGGTTCTTGGCCAAGAGTTTTTGCAACGTGGGCTGAAGCTGACTGAATCCCCCCGGCAACGGCGGAACCGGTTGAGTACAGTGCATCAGGGCGATGCTGATCACGTCGTCGGCCCGATACGGCGGCCGCCTGGCGAGCATTTCATAGAATACGATGCCAAGGCTGTACAGATCGGAACGGCTATCCAGTTTCTGGCCGGTGATTTGTTCCGGACTCATGTAAACGGGACTGCCGATGGCGAGTCCGGGAGCGGTCAACTGGGTGTCGGTATCCACCATCTTGGCGATGCCGAAATCGCTGAGCACTGGCGTGCCATCCTGGCGGAACAGGATGTTCTGTGGCTTGATGTCACGGTGGATCACACCCCGCCTGTGAGCATAGGCCAGCGCCCCCGCGATCAATTTAATGATGTCCAGGGCGCGTTCCAGGCTGAGTCCTCGTTCGATTTGTTGAGCCAGGGTGCCTTCGGGCAAAAACTCCATGGAAAAATAGTAATGGGAATCGTGCGAGCCGAAATCGTAGATCGTAATGATCTGGGGATGTTGAAATTGGGCAATGATGCGTCCTTCCTTGAGAAATCGTTCGGTAAAGTTCTCGTCTCTGAGCAGGTTTGATTGCATCACCTTCAGGGCGACTTGGCGGTCGAGCGATTCCTGAATGGCGAGATAGACGGTCGCCATGCCGCCCTTGCCAATCGGGCGCAGAATTGTGTAACCTGGAATTTCCATAACCTTCGTTACAACCTCATCGCTTTCACCCGCTTCAAGTATCGGTTTTTGTAAAAAACCCCGGCTGTTTCACCATAAAAATGATAGGACTGTTCACAATTGATGAGTCATAACGATCCGTCCCCTCATTCATTGTAGTCGCGCCGGTCAATGCTTAGACCCTCCACGCCGTTATTCATACCCGCCGATCCGGTGACTTCGCCAACAACCAGGCCCAGGAGAGCAATTGCAATGCCAGCGCCAGCCCGAACGCCAATCGATACCCCGGCGCCGCGTAACCGCCACCCGCCGCCGGCCAGCGGTCGATGATCGCGCCCATGCCCCACTGGCCGGCGAACGCCGCCACGAACACCAGCAGGTTCAGCGCCGTGTTCACCCGCCCCGCCAGCGCCGGTGGAAACGCCTGGGTCAGGATGGCGTAATTCAACACTCCGCTGGTGCCGAAGAAGCCGAACGACATCCACAGCGGCAGCAGCGGCCCCCATTCAAACAGCAACGCCAGTTGCACGAACATGAACAACGCCATGCCGCCCGCCGCCACCGCCACCGGCGGGATGCCATACCGCGACAGGCGGTAGGTCAATTGCCCCATGCCGAGAAACCCTCCGACCATGGCCGCCGCGATCCAGAACAGATAATCGGCGGCCATCGTCCGATCCAGTCCGGCCACGTCGCGCAACCACGGTCCCGCCCACAAGCCCTGAACCGCCAGAAACGAGGCTTGCGAAACGACGCTGCTCGGCGCAATCGTCCAGAACGCCCGGTCGCGGAAGATGTCCCCCACCCCGCGCCACTGCGCCCGCCAGCCGTCGGGCGGCGCGGGGTTTCGGCGCTGCTCCGGCACCGCCAGCACCAGGCAGAGCGCGACCGCAAAGCTGAGTCCCGCCAGGCCGGCGAACAAACCCCGCCAATCGGTCAGGCGCAGCGCGGTCTCGACCGGTGCGGTAGCCGCCAGCGCCCCCAGCCCGCCCGCCGCCAGCACCCAACCGTTGACCGCCGGCAACCGCGCGGCTGGAAACCACAACACGAACGCCTTGAAACTGGCCATCAGACAGGCCGACACCCCCAGCCCGATCAGCCCCCGCCCGACCACCAGTTCCACCAAGCCGCCACCGAACGCGAACATCCCCGCGCCCGCCGCCGCGAACAGCAGCAGGGTCGCTTCCACCCGGCGCGGCCCGAACCGGTCCAGCAACATCCCCAGGGGCAACTGAAAAGCGGCGAAGGTCAGAAAATAAACGCTGGTCAGCAAACCGAGATCGGTGGCGCTCAGCCCGAGTTCCGCGACCAGATAGGGCGACAGTACCGCGTTGATGGTGCGGTACAGGTAAGA
>DGFE01000251.1 GCA_002391525.1 Competibacteraceae bacterium UBA3908 | reverse complement strand
CTGGGGCTTGTTGGCCTGACATCACTGAAGAAAACCGGATATTCCGCGATCTGAGCCGTCACTCCCGGTGGCAAGTTGGTAACATAATTGTTATTGCCGCGCAGGTCCTTGTAGAGCGGCTGCCCGTTGTCCAGAAAGCCCAGGGAATTGGCGTACAGCGCGTAGCCGTTCGGGTCCAGGCCGCGCAAGTCCTGCTGGTAGCGATAACCGTCGCTGGTGACGTAGTAATGAGTGGAATACAGCGGGCGGAAATTGCCGTTGGTAAAGCCGATGAAAGCGTAAGTGAACAGGCGACCGTTGAGGTCGGTGGTCGAGCCCGCGTCGGCGCGCACGGTGACATCCCACGCCGACACCGAGTTACTGGAAAGGGCCGGAGGATTGATAACGCCGTTCGGGTTGCCTCCACTCGTGGCGCCCGTAAACACCACGCCATAGATGCCCGTCACCGGCGCCTGGTAGGCGCAGGGTGAAAAATTGCTGACGGTGGACGTTGCAGTATTCGCGCTGGTCGGACCGCCGAGTTCGCGGGCGCGCGTGTCGATGATGCCTCGTGTCCCACCGAAAAAGTGCGTTCCTGACTGCGTCGTGCCGCCCGAACAGGTGAAGTCGGGAGTGGCAGGCACCGTCTCATCACCGGGCACGCCGAAGCCTTGCGGGTTGTAGACGCGGATATCGCCGCCATTGGAGCGATTGCGGGAGCCGAGCAGAATGTATTCTCCCTCTCGGACATAGACATACAGGAAGGCGCGGCGCTTGACCCTGTTGACGTAGCGGCTGTTGGGTTGACCGACGTCGAGGTTGGCCCGACAACCGGCGCCTGGCACCAATACAGTGTCCGAACAATTGGGGTCCACCTGATAGCCGGCGGGGTACAAGGAGCGACTGCCTTCGGCGTGGACGGGCGAGACGCCAAAAAGGAAGCCTGGCAGAACGACAGTCACTAGCAGAACGATCCACCAGCGCCAGGCAAGCAAACGATTCGGCATCATATCGTCGGTACCCCCCTGAATTTATTTTGATTTATTCGAGGTCACCTCGCGCTGGACGCTGATCCTCGCTTCCAGTCAAGGTAACGATATTGGGATAAAAGCAACCTCTTAATTCTATATTGCCTTACTATATAGAGCATTAACAAGTGTGATTCATATAAATGATGTAGCATTTTCAAGAAAAATCTTTAACCTATTGTTGTACCAGTTTGTTTCCAATCGCTCGTCTTCGGTCTCGGCCCATCGCCCCGCGACTTGATAGTGTCGTTCCACTTCGGGCAGGGCTACCGGCACCGGCGAGGAGAGCGGCTCGGAATCACCAGCGGCGCCATATTCATCATCCATCACCGGCAACCCCAGCGCCATCCGCGCCCGGTTCAGCGCCAGATTGCCCAGCAGCAGCGCGGTTTCGAACGTATCCGGTTGCAGTGGCTGTCGGGACAACGCGGCATCGACTTCCTCCCAACGATCCGCCAGCGCCAGCACTCGCAGGGCCTCCTGCCGCGCGCCAGTATCCCGGCTTGCACCGTCGGCGCTTGCCGTCAGCAAGGCCAACGCCGTTTCGACCGGCGCCGGTTCGGAAGCCGGATGGGCGAGATCGACGGTACGTCGCGCTCGCCACAGCAATAACCGCGCTCGCTGCGTCAATTGCCGTTCCAGCGCCTGAGTTGGATGGAGGTGGTTCAGCTGCTCGACCAACCGTTCCAGCTCCACTGGATCGTGGCGACGGAAAGCGACGCGGCACAGCGCCCAGAGATGAGTCGCGGCGGTCAGATGGGGATGTTCGTCGCGCCAACCGGCCCAGGCGTGGGAATGCCAGTCCCGGGCGGCGGCGAAATCGCCTCGGCGGTAGGCCAGTTGACCTTCCAGAAAATCCAGCGGCGCGGTCCACGGCTGCTGGATGTCCGCCAGGAACCGCCGTCCCTGTTCGAGCAACGCGCGGCAAAAGGAAGCGGTTTTGCGCTCCAGGCTGATGTGGATGATAGCGATCAGGGCACTGAAGACATCGGCAGGATCGGCGGTCACGGCGCGTTCGTTGGCGGCCTGCAGCAGGGTGGCCAACGCCAGATCGTCCTCACCGGCCTGGCGCAGGCTGTAGCCTTCCCACAACAGCGCCCGCGTCCGCTCACCGGCCAGCCCCAGCACTCCGGCCCGTTCCGCTACCTGGCGTTCGAGTCGCGCGGCCTGGACGAAACAGCCATCGGCGCGGGCCTGCCGCGCTTGGGCACGTAGCCGGGAGAGCGCCTGTCGGTCGGAAGTCATGCCGCTGGCGCCCGAGGCGCGGCAGTCAGTGCAACAACGAAAACATCCGCCGCCGATAGGTGGTCACCAGCGGGTTCTCATTGCCGAGAATGTCGAAAATCGCGATCAGGCCCTTGCGGCCGGCTTCATCCTCGAACTTGGGATCGCGGCGCAGAATGTCCATGAACTGCTCCAGCGCCGCTTCGTAATTCCCGGCCAACACGTAGCGCGCCGCCAGTTGCCGGCGCGCGGCGCAATCGTCCGGCTTCGCGCGCACCCGCGCCTCCAGCTTGGCGATGTCCGGCGCGCCCTGGGTCAACTCGGCGAATCGCAGCCGCGCCAGCAGGCCGCTGGCCGGTTGCCGGTCCCGCTCTTCCGGCGGCAGGCTTTGCAACAGGTTTCGCGCCTCTTCGTCCCGGTCCAGTTGCAACAACTTGGCCGCCAGCGCCATCTTCAGTTCGACGCTGGCCGGTTCCTGCTTCAGCGCCTCGCGCAATAACTCGACCGCCTGTTTTTGGCGACCGCGTTGCCAGAGCAGTTCGGCTTGTTCCAGAACCGGGTCGCCCGCCGGCTGGGCGACGAATCGGTCGATGATCTCGCGATACGCCGATTCCGGCTGCACGCCTACCAACTGCTCGACGATCTGCCCCTGCCAGACCACCATCACCGTCGGCAGGCTGCGAACCCGGAAATGCCCAGCCAATGCCTGCTCGGCGTCGGCGTTGACCTTGGCCAGGATAAAGCCGCCCCGATATTCCTGCGCCAGCTTGGTCAACAGGGGAGTGAGCATCTGACAGGGCTGGCACCAGTCGGCCCAGAAATCCACCAGCACCGGCACACGCTGGGAATTTTCCACGACCACGGGGGCGAAATTGTGTTGGTTGACTTCGAAAACGTAGGGCGATTCATTCATCGTCGGATTTCCGCAAGGGCCGCACCGGACGGCGGCAAGGTTTGAGCCTGGTCTGTCATTCAGGAACGCGGGCCGGAGTTTCGATGCAAAGACAGGGGGTGGCCGCCGGGGTCAGCGTTCGAGATATTGCAGCTTGCCGGGTTTGCCGTCCCAGTCCGCCGCGTCGGGTGGCGCGTCCTTCTTGGTGGTGATCACCGGCCATTCCTTGGCGAGTTCGGCGTTGAGCGCCAGGAACTGCTGCTGGTCGGTCGGCAGGTCATCCTCGGAGAAGATGGCGTTGGCGGGACACTCGGGTTCGCACAGCGTGCAGTCGATGCATTCGTCGGGATCGATGACCAGAAAGTTCGGTCCCTCGTGGAAGCAGTCCACCGGGCAGACTTCCACGCAATCGGTGTACTTGCACTTGATGCAGTTTTCGGTGACGACAAAAGTCATGGCAGTCCCCTGAAAGGCCGAAACACAAGATTGTTATCTTAACCGCGATTAACCGGGTTGGGCACTGGCAAGCGGCAGCGCGAAAGCCGAATCCTCCTGGCTGGCGCTTCTTTCCCTCCACGCCCGGAACGCTCGGTCATTCTCCGGCGCCGCTCTTCCCGCCAGCCAACAGGGTTTTCAGATTCGCGAACGGGTTATGGGTCGCAACGCCCGGCTTGCGGCCCGGACCGTCGGCTCCGCCACCCCGAGCCAGAGCCTCTTCCTGCCGCTGATGTTCGTTATCGTGGCAGTAAAGACAGAGCAGTTCCCAGTTGCTGCCATCCGGGGGGTTGTGGTCGTGGTCGTGATCGCGGTGGTGAACCGTGAGTTCGTGCAGGTTCTGGCGGTTGAACTCACGCGCGCAACGCCCGCAAATCCATGGGTAAAGCTTCAACGCCTGCTCGCGATAATCGCGTTCGCGTTGTTCCCGGCTCCGCCGGGCGGCGGCGACCGTCCGATCCAGTTTGCCGGGAGTGGCTGAAGGGGTCTTCGGTCTCATGGATTTGGCTCCGAGGAAGGTGTGAAGGAATTGCTCAGCGCCGCGAACGCCGCCAGCGCCAGCGTTTCCGGGCGGGCGCCGGGATCGACGTCCGCCGCTTCGATCTGGCTGGCCTCCAACAGGCCGCGCAGGGCGTTGCGCAGGGTCTTGCGGCGCTGGCCGAACGCCCGCCGCACCACCTCGGCGAAGCGCTGCTCGTCCCGCACCACGACCGCCGGTGTTTCACGTGGAACCAGGCGCACCACCGCCGACCCCACCCTGGGCGGTGGCTGGAACGCCCCCGGCCCGACCGCGAACAAGGCTTCCACCCGGCAACGGTATTGCAGCATCACGGACAAGCGACCATAAGCGTCTTCGCCCGGACCCGCCGCCATCCGCTCCACCACCTCTCGTTGCAGCATGAAATGCAGGTCGAGCAAATGTTCGGCCTGGGCCAGCAGATGGAAGAGCAGGGGGGTGGAAATGTTGTAGGGCAGGTTGCCGGCTACCCGCAGCCGGGGGCCATCACCCCGCAATGCGGCGAAATCGAACGCCAGCGCATCGGCGTGATGAATCCGCAGCGCGCCCAGCCCGGCGCAACGCGCCCGCAACGGCTCCAGCAAATCGCGGTCCAGTTCCACCACGTCCAGTTCGCCCACCGCCTCCAGCAGCGGACGGGTCAACGCGCCCAGTCCGGGACCGATTTCCACCAGCCGGTCGCCGGGCAGCGGACGAATCGCGGCGACGATGCGCCCGATGACGCCGGGATCGTGCAGGAAGTGCTGACCAAACCGCCGGCGGGGTCGGTGCGCCGGAACGATGCTCATCGATCATTGCACCGCCGTGGTCGGCGCCTCCGTCGCCGCCGCGGACGGTTGCAGACGCACCTCTACATAAGCCTCGTCGCGCAGCCGGCGCAACAAACTCTCCCATTCCTCGTCGGAACGCCGCCGGAGCAAGGCTTCGCGCACCCGGTCGCGCTCGGTCTCGGGCGACGCCTGGCCTTGGCGGCGTTCGAGCACCTGGACGATGTGCCAGCCGAACTGGGTTTTGAACGGCGCGCTGATTTCATTCGGCTGTAAGGACCTCAATTCCTGCTCGAACTGCGGAACCACCATTCCCGGCGCTATCCAGCCCAGGTCGCCGCCACGCGCGCCGGACACCTTGTCTTCGGAATTGTCCCGGGCCAGCGCCGCGAAATCCTCGCCGCTCTGAATGCGCCGGCGCAATTGTTCCAGTCGCTGGCGTGCTTCGTCGTCGGACACCTGCGGCGAGGTCTTGAGCAGAATATGCCGGGCGCGGGTCTGTGTCACCGGCGCCTGCCGGTCGGCGGACACCGCCCGTTGAGAACTCGCGCGCGCTTCGCCGCCACCCCTGGTTTCCAGCAGCTTGACGATGTGGAACCCACTGGGGCTGCGGATCGGCTCGCTGAGCTGGCCGGGCCGCAGTTTCAGCACCACGTCGGCAAAGATGGTCGGTAACTGGTCGGCGCGCCGCCAGCCGAGATCGCCGCCCTCCAGCGCCTGCCGGCCAGCGGACACACTCGCCGCCAGCTGCTGGAAATCCGCGCCCTTGCGCAATTGCGCCAGCACTTCCCCGGCCTGGCGCCGCGCCGCCTCGATCTGTTGCGGCGAAGCGCCCTCCGGCAGCGCGACCAGAATCTGGGCGATGTGATATTCGCGCGCACCGCCATCGCCGCCATCGCCGGCGCCAAGGCCGCCTTGACCTGCCAGTTGGGCTTGCAGGCTCTCCACGTCCTGTTCGGAAACCTGGAGCTGGCTGTCCACCAGTTTCTGCCGCAACCGCGCCGCCATGATTTCCCGGCGCACGTCGTCGCGGAACCTGGCGAAGCTGATCCCGTCCTTCTCGACGGTCTGTCGCAACTGGGTCAGGTTCATGTTGTTGCGCTGGGCCAGCGTTTCGATGGCCGCGTTCAGCGTGGCGTCGTCCACGGTGATGCCGTTGCGTTCGGCGGCGCGAACCTGCAACTGGGTCAGAATCAGCCGTTCCAGCACCTGATTTTCCAGGGTCGGGCGAGGGGGGATCGATACTTTCCGCTGCTGCAACTGGCGTTCGGCGGCGGCGGTCGCCGCATCCAGTTCCCGGCGGGTAATCACGTCGTCGTTGACGACCGCCACGATGGTATCCAGCGCGTTACCGGGACCCTCCGGGCCGGGACCGAATACCAGTTCCGCACGACCGGCAATGGGCGGCGCGGACAGGAGCAGGCACAGCATCAGGGGAAAAAACAATTTTTTCATGCGGATCATCGAAGTGGATGCTAATAATGGAGCAGCGGTTGGTAGCCCAGGATGGAACCCTGGAGCAGGGTTTCCAGACCGCCGCCCAGTCTGGACAGGCCCTTCAGTTCCAGTTCCATGTAGAAAGCGGTCTGCGATTCGGCTTCGACCGGGCTGCTGCGATACTGACGCGCCACGGCCCGCACCGCCCAGCAGCACTCCTCGTATTCCAGCCCGGCCAGGGTTTCCAGGTTCCGTTCGATATTCAAGGCATGGTTCCAGCGACCCATCAACCGCAATTGCGAAGTCAGCGGCCACAGGAGCGATACATCGACCGACTGGATTTGGTCGCCCAAATCCAGGCCGGGCTGATCGCGATCCAGCAGATAGGACACGTTGACCAATTGCCGGGGATTGGCGTAATAGCGCAGATCGAACGCGGTGCGCAGCACATCGCTGTTGTCCGGCTCCAATTGCACGCCGCCCTGCACCGACCAACGGGACGACAGATTCAACTGCCCCTGGGCGATCAGGCCGGAATTGGCCGTGGTGTCCGGCGGTTCGCCGGGATTCAGGGTCACCCGGCGGTCTTCAAAATACTGGATCTGGCCGATGCTGGCGCGCAACCGTTCGCGGCCACTGGGACCGTCGAGCACGCGGGTGGTCAGCGCGGCGGTCAACTGGTTGGCGTCGCCCAGCCGGTCGGCGCCGGTGAAGCGGTTCCGGCGGAACAGCCAGTCGTGGTCTCGGTCCATCAGGGCGCTGTCGAAAACCGGAATGTCGTCCTGGTCCCGGTAGGGCACGTAGAGATAGAACAGGCGCGGTTCCAAAGTCTGCGTGCCAGAGGCGACGCCCAGCCAGTCGGCCCGCAGCGGCCGTTCAAAGATCAGGCCGCTGTCCAGGCTGAGAATCGGCGCGGCGCGCGAGGGAGCGTCGTTGGTGCCGGGCGTGGTGTTGTCGAGCTGATAACCGGTGTAGCGAAAACCCGCCTCGGGCTTGAGATGGCCCCAGGGCCGCTCGAGCGACCAGCCGACGGTCGGCCACAAATCCAACCGGGCGCCGGTCACCGCGTCGGATTGCTGGAAATGCACCAGTTCGCCATGCAACCGATAGCTCAGTCCCCTGGAATCGGCTGGCCAGGCCCCCGCGAACAGCAACTGCGGCAGGCGCTGGTAGGGGTCGCCGCTGAGGGCGAACAGCGCCGGATTCAGGATCTGATAGCCCTGCACCCGCGCCAGCGCCTGCCACCAGTCACTGTAGTAACGGGCGTCCAGGCGCTGCTCCAGGTAGTTGACCGTCAGGAAATCCAGACTGTTGCTTAAATCCCGGAGGTAGTCATCGTCGGAGACGTATTCGTAGCGCAGGTCGGTGTAGAAATTCGGCAGCGGCGCGGCGCGGTCGGTGACGTTGAACGAGCCGCGGTCGCCCCCGTGGCTGCGGTCGTCGGGAATGTACTCGAAACCGATCTGGCCCTGATCCCTGGGACTCATGAATCGGTATTCCACGCCCAGCAACACCCCGCGATCCGCCATCAGTCGGGGGGTGATGGTCATGTCGCGGTTTGGGGCGATGTTCCAATAATAGGGAACCGACAGATCGAGGCCGGTTTCGCTGTCGTAACCCTGGCGCGGGAACAGGAACCCCGACTGCCGCTCGTCGGTGATGGGAAACGACAGGTAGGGAAAATAGAATACCGGCGTGTTCCAGAACGCGAGCACGATGTCGCGGGCCACGCCGCGGCCAGTCGCATCGTTCAGCGTCAACTTGTGCGCGCGCAGTTCCCAGTCTTCCCTGCCGCGCCGACAGGTCGAAAAGGTGGCATCCTCCAGCCAACTCCGGCGCCGGCGCCGATCCACCTTCACCTCCTCGGCGTAGCCCTGGGCATTGCGCTCCGGCAGATAATAATCCACGTCATTGAACCAGCCGGTCTCGGTGGTCAGATCCACTTCGGCCCGTTTGCCGCGCAACGCCTGCCGCGAATCGCCATACGTGAATCCGCCTTCGACCCGGGCGCGGTTGGTGGGGCGTTCGAGGGTAATGCGGTCCGCGCGCAAGCGCTGATCGCCGCGGGACAGGCTGACGTTGCCCTGCAACAGGGACTGGTTGGGAGAGGATTCGACCTGGCCGGCGTCGGCCTGGATCGGCGCTTGATCCGGCGGCGGCACGTTCGGGCTGGCCGGCACGACTTCGCGCGCGAGTTCGTCGGGCTCGCACCGCGCCCAGGGTTCGAGAAAATCGGCGGCTTGCGCCTGGACGCCGGCCAGCGGCAGCAGCACCAGCGCGGCGCGGGTAAGCAACGTTCGGCAATGCGGTATCACGGAGCGGGATTTTACGCGTGGGTTGAACTGCCCTAACATCGCATAGATTGATTATGGCTGCAATCGTACCTGGAATGGAGTGATTCTACGTGAACGACCGCAAGCGCCTTTTGCTGGAATGGCTGGACGCGGTGCTGCCGGTTCCCCCGGCCCGCATCGCCCCCGCTTCCAGCGACGCCAGTTTCCGCCGCTATTTCCGGGTCTGGTACGACGGCCGGACCCGCATCGTCATGGATGCGCCCCCGGACAAAGAGGACTGCCGGCCCTTCGTCGCCATCGCCCAGGCCATGCGCGGCCTGGGGTTGAACGTGCCCGAGGTGCTGACCGGCGATCTCGACCGGGGGTTGCTGCTGTTGACCGATCTCGGCAACCGGCAATATCTGGCGGAACTCGACGCGCGCAGCGTCCACGGCCTGTACGGCGATGCGTTGGACACGCTGGCGCGCCTGCAAGCCGGCGGCGATCCCGGCTCGCCGCTGTTGCCCCCCTACGATTCGGCGCTGCTGCACCGGGAGATGGACCTGTTCCGCGACTGGTTCCTGGGGCGGCTGCTCGGCCTTGACCTGCGCGAGGACGAGCAGCAGGTGCTCGATCACGCCTTCGCCCTGCTGGCCGACAACGCGCTGGAGCAACCGCGCGTCTGGGTGCATCGCGATTATCACTCCCGCAATCTGATGGTGACCGATCCGGACAATCCCGGCGTGCTGGATTTTCAGGACGCGGTGGTCGGGGCGGTGACCTACGATCTGGTATCCCTGTTGCGCGACTGCTATATCGCCTGGCCGCGTGGGCAGGTCGAATTCTGGGCGCTGGCGCATCGCGACCGCTTGCGGGCGCTGGGCATGAGCGGGCTGGACGATGCCGGCCAGTTCCTGCGCTGGTTCGACCTGATGGGCGTACAGCGCCATCTCAAGGCCATCGGCATTTTCGCCCGGCTGAATCTGCGCGACGGCAAGCCCGGCTACCTGCGCGACATTCCCCGCACCTTGAACTACGTGCTGGCGGTGGCGGATCGCTATCCCGATCTCGCCGGGTTGCGCGTTCTGTTGCTGGAGCGGGGGGTGGATCGTTGGGAAGCGACGCCGTGAAGGCGATGATCCTGGCCGCCGGTCGCGGCGAACGGATGCGCCCGCTGACCGACCATACCCCCAAACCCCTGCTGCCAGTCGCCGGCAAGCCGCTGATCGTCCATCATCTCGAAGCCCTGCGAGCGGCGGGCATCACCGAACTGGTGGTCAATATCGGCCATCTGGGCGAACGCTTGCCGGGGGCGCTGGGCGACGGTCGGGACTGGGGCGTCCGCATCGCCTGGTCACCGGAGCCGCCGGAAGCGCTGGAAACCGGCGGCGGCATCTTGCGAGCGCTGCCGCTGCTGGGACCGGAACCGTTCCTGGTGATCAACGGCGATGTCTGGACCGACTATCCTCTCGCCCATCTGCCAGTGGCGCCCGCCGGATTGGCGCATTTGGTGCTAGTGACCAACCCGTCGCACCATCCCCACGGTGATTTCGCGTTGGCGGCGGATGGGCGAGTCGAGCCGAGCGGTTCAGCGCGCCTGACTTTTGGCGGGCTCAGCGTGCTGCGGCCCGAACTGTTCGCCGGATGCGCGCCGGGGCGGTTTCCGCTGGGACCGCTCCTGCGCCGAGCGATGGCGACGGGGCGGGTGACCGGCGAACATTACCGGGGTGCCTGGCGGGACATCGGCACCCCGCAACGACTGGCGGAACTGGAGCGTGAATTAAGGGAATCCAATAGAGCAGCCCATCATTAGCCACAGCGGAGATCGAACCTGATGGCGACAATTGCCGGAGCATTCAAGGCCCAGCGGAGATCGAACCTGATGGCGACCGCCTCCGCCCTGCGCGCCCTTTTCGCCGCCGTCTGGATCGACGGCATGATCTTTTCGCAACGGGGATCGAGGGCGGCGTCCGGCGTCCGCGGCGGGCCGTGAACCGCCGCCGAACCGCGACGCACTCCCTGGCTCGTTAAATCTGGTGACGGATATCCTGCCCTTCGACGATATAAATCACGTATTCGGCCAGATTCTGGGCGCGGTCGGCGACCCGCTTCAGGGCCTTCAGCGCCAGCGCCACGTCGATCACCGTCGCCACCGCCAGTTCGCCGTCCAGGGCGTAGGTACTGAGCGCGCGCAGGATGTCCTGAAACACGTCTTCCGCTTCGTCGGTGCGTACCAGCATCCAGGCCTGGTCCACGTCGAGTCGGGCCAGGCTGTCGAGCGCATTCTGAACCCGCCGGCTGGCAATGGTGGCCAACCGACCCATCTCCAACGGGATGCCCTCTCGCAACGAGTCGCCGCCGCGGGCGTGAATGGCCAGCGTTTTCTCGGCGATGGCCTTGGCCTCGTCACCGATTCGCTCCAGATCGTTGACGGCTTTGTTCAACGCCATCACCAGCCGTAAATCGGTGCTCATCGGCTGCCGGCGGCCAAGCAGGCGCAGGCAACTCCGATCTATTTCGATGTCCCGACGGTTGACCGCCGCGTCGCCGGCGACCACCTCCCGGGCCACGGCTGCGTCGCCTTGCCGAAAAGCCGCGACGGCGCGGCTGACTTGCTGTTCCACCGTCCTCCCCATGTCCAGCACCAGATTGACCAATTGCTGGATCTCCATATCGAAGCGTTTGACGGTGTGTTGGCTGTTGGTGAAGACCACGGCGAATCACTCCTCTTGTTCTCGTTCATTCACGGGATGCCGGTGGCGCGGTCGGGATCGCGCCGATCCGCGCCATGGTGCCCTCGATCCAGTCTTCCACCTGTTGGTTCAATTCCTGGGGCGAACGACCCTCGCTTTCGAGCAGCGGGCCGAACACCACCTGAACGGTGCCCGGACGCTTGATAAAACCCTTTCGCGGCCAGAATTCACCGGCATTGAGCGCCACCGGGAGAATCGGACAACCGCTGTGGGTGGCGAGCACCGTTCCGCCCAAGCCATAACGTCCGCGAACGCCGGGCAGCGTGCGCGTACCTTCGGGAAAGATCAGGACCCACTGCCCCCGCCGCAAATGCTCCACGCCCTGCCGGATCACCTGCTTGACTGCCGAAGCGCCCAATTGGCGGTTAATCGCGATTGGCCGCAGCAGCGCCAACGCCCAGCCGAAAAACGGCAACCACAGCAGTTCGCGCTTGATCACCCAGGCCACCGGCGGCAGATACTGATGGAGGAACAGCGTCTCCCAGGTGGACTGATGCTTGGCCATCACGATCACCGGCCGATTGGGAATATGCTCGACGCCGCTGAGTCGGTAGTCGATCCGGCAGGTGACGCGCAGCCACCAGACGTTGAAGCGGGTCCAGTACTGGGATAGCCGGTAGCGCCGGAC
>DGFE01000214.1:10473-15540 GCA_002391525.1 Competibacteraceae bacterium UBA3908 | reverse complement strand
TATGGTATCACGAAGGCGCACCCATCCGGCGAGAAGCCCTGGTTCGGCTGTTCGCCTCCATCCTGCGCCGCGACGAGGACGGATACCACTATCTGGTCACGCCGGTGGAAAAATGGCGCATCCGGGTGGACGACGCGCCGTTTCTGGCGGTGCGGGTCGATGCCACCGGTACGGGTTCCGGCCAGTCCTTGCGCTTCACCACCAACGTCGGCGACTGCGTCAGCGCCGGTCCAGATCATCCGCTGACCGTCGAATACCGTCTCCCCGGAGGCGAACCCGCGCCCTACGTTCACGTTCGCGGCAGGCTGCGCGCCCTGCTGAGTCGGGCGGTGTTCCTGGAATTGATCGAACTCGGCGAAGAACGATCCACGGCAACGGGTCGTGACTATGGAGTGTGGAGCCAGGGCCAGTTTTTCAGCCTCGGCCGGTTGGACGACGACGCCTGACCGCGAGGACCCGCCGTGCGCCACCTGCTCTTTTCCCTGCTGCGCAAGATCGTGCTGCTGCCCTCCTATGTCCTGGTGCTGTCGATCCGTCTGATCAAATGGCTGATCGCCCCGCCCGCCCTGCTGTTTCAACTGTCGCTCGGCGTTCCGCTGACCCTGCTGCGGGTCCGGCAACCCTTGCGGCCACGTTTCGTCCCGATTGCGGAAAGCGAACTGCCCGACGCCGCGTGGATCGCCCTCACCGAGGCCACCGAGGCACTGACCGCCGAAGGCTTCGCCCAGTACGGCGACTTCCGCTGCGACGAATTGATTCAGGGCGCGATACTGTGGTTGCGAGTGCTGGGACAACCGGAACAGGGTATCGGCGCCATGGCCGTCCATCTCGAATTCAAGGCTGGCGCGCGCCCGATCCGACAGTTCATCGAGTTCTCGACCGAATTCCGCGACGGTCGGGTCCTGACCACCAGCAACCTCGAACTGCCCTACAGCCTGCCGGCTCCCGCTTACCTGGCCCGGGTGCAGTTGAAGGATGTCACCGATCCACGGGCGCTGTATGTCCTGCACCGCGATCTGGTCGCCACACTGCCCCAGGCGGTCAATCTGGACAAAGTCGAACGGGCCGCCCGCGACCCCGCCGGTCTGCTGGCCGACAGCCATACCCGGGAAATCCGGTCGCTCACCGAACAGGGCTGGCTGAGGCTGGACGCAGGCGACAGGGTCCGGCTGCGCCCGTGGGGCGCGCTCATCGGAGTCTGGCGGCAGGCATGGCCGCTGGCAAGCCTATATTTACGCGCCGCCGACCGCCGTTCCCGCCGAATGCTGGCCGAACACGGCCTGGACGCCAGCGCGTTTACCGATGGCGCCATCGCCATCCAGGTCGCCCGCTGGCCGCTGCCGGCGGCAACTTCGATCAATACGGTTCTCGCCGGCTACGAATACGTCCGGCCCCTGGCCCGGCAAAACGTTCCGCATGCGGTACTGGAAGGGGTGGTGGTGGAACTGGACCGCGACCCAGCCGGTGCGCCGGCGCCGCGGGAGTTTCGTTACTCCTTTCGCGGGTGCGCCGACCAGCCCCAACGGCGGATTCGACGCATCCAGGGTTTCGACGTTCTACTGGATTCCGTAGCCGGTACGCTGGCCGTGACCGCCATGGAGCGGGAATTCGAACAGGCAGCCGACGCAACCGAATGGGCGGAGTTGATCGCGGCCTCGCCGCTCGCGCCGCTGCGACTCGGTCCCTGGCTGCGCGATCTCGACAGCGTGCTCCCGGTGGCCCAGACCGCGCTGGCCGCGCGCGCCGGCGCCGACTGTCCGGTCCTGGATTCGGCTTCCCTGTATCTCGACGACGAGGCGCCGCGCTGGCAGGTGGTTGCCTGGACGGACAAGGACACGCCGCTTTCCGTGGCGCTGAACGCGCGTTCGGGCGCCATCCTGAAGGATTCATAACCCCACAGAGGAATCAACCATGTTGGAAGGTTTTGCCGCGTTCGTGGTCGGGCTGGCGATTCTCGCCGCCATCCTGATTTTCCTGGGCGTCAAATCGGTGCCGCAAGGCATGGAATATACGGTCGAGCGCTTTGGCCGCTACACCGAAACCCTGACGCCGGGCTTGAACTTCATCGTCCCGGTGATCGACCGCGTCGGCCACAAGATGAACATGATGGAAACGGTGCTGGATGTACCCTCGCAGGAAATCATCACCAAGGACAACGCCATCGTCCGGGTGGACGGCGTGGTGTTTTACCAGGTGCTGGACGCCGCCAAGGCCGCCTACGAGGTCAACAACCTGGAATTCGCCATCCTCAACCTGACCATGACCAACCTTCGCACGGTGATGGGTTCGATGGATCTCGACGAACTGCTGTCCAAGCGCGACGAGATCAACGCCCGCCTGCTGGTGGTGGTGGACGAGGCCACGACCCCGTGGGGAGTGAAAGTGATCCGCATCGAAATCAAGGACATCGCCCCGCCCAAGGATCTGGTGGATTCCATGGCGCGCCAGATGAAAGCGGAGCGCGACAAGCGGGCGTCGATCCTGACCGCCGAAGGCGAGCGGCAGGCGGCGATTCTGGCGGCGGAAGGACAAAAGCAGGCGGCGATTCTGGAGGCGGAAGGCCGCAAGGAATCCGCCTTCCGCGACGCCGAGGCCCGCGAGCGGCTGGCCCAGGCCGAGGCCCGCGCCACCCTGATGCTGTCGGAAGCGATCGGCAAGGGCAGCGTACAGGCGGTCAACTACTTCGTGGCGCAGAAATACGTGGAAGCGGTGGCGAAGCTGGCGACGGCGCCCAACCAGAAGGTGCTGTTGCTGCCGCTGGATACCTCCGGACTGGTCGGCACCCTGGCCGGCGTGGCCGAACTGGCGCAGGAGGCGCTGAGCAAGACGGGAACCCGCTCATGAGCGCGTGGCTGTTGGAACCGGCCTATTGGAACTGGTGGCTGCTGGGGGTGGTGCTGATGATGATCGAAGCCATCGCGCCCGGCTTCTTTTTCCTGTGGCTGGGCGTGGCGGCGCTGCTGGTGGGGCTGGTGCTGACCGTGCTGCCCCAACTGGCCTGGACCTGGCAGGTTCTCTTGTTCGCGTTGCTGTCGGTCGGCTCCATCGTCGCCTGGCGGCTGCGGCTGCGCCGACATCCGACCCGCACCGAAGATCCGCTGCTCAACCGCCGTGGCCATCAGTACATTGGCCGGGTGTTCACCCTGGACGCGCCGGTGGTCAACGGCCACGGCAAAATCCGGGTGGACGACACGACCTGGAAGGTCTTGGTGGACCGGGACTGTCCGGCCGGCGCCCGGCTGCGGATCGTCGGGGTGGAGGGGGTGCTGCTGAAGGGGGCCATCGAGGAAAAGCCGGGTTAACGGCTGTTCCAACTCTCGACCCTCCGCGCCGCCATGCTGCTCCTGGCCAAGATTCTCAGCCAACTCGTCTATCCATTGCTTGCATCCCTGCTGTTGGCCGCTTGGGCGGGCGTCCTGCTGAGGCGCAACCATCGACGGTCCGGCGGAGTCTCGTTAGCCATCGCCCTGGGCTGGCTGTGGCTGTGGTCCACGCCCGCCTTCAGCGACTGGCTTCGCGCCACCCTCGAACAACGCTTTCCACCGGTAGCGGTCGAAGAACTGCCCGCCGCCGACGCCATCGTCGTGCTGGGCGGGGCCCTGGAAGCCGCCAAGCCGCCCGAGCGGCTCTATCCCGACCTCGGCAGCGCCGCCGACCGGGTTTGGCACGCCGCCCGCCTGTTCCACGCCGGCAAGGCGCCGCTGATCCTGGCCAGCGGCGGTAACCTGCCCTGGAGCGGCGTCGACCGGCCGGAAGCCACCGTCGTTGCGGAATTGCTCCAGGAATTCGGCGTTCCCGCCACCGCCATCGTTCTGGAAACGCGCAGCCGCACCACCAGGGAAAATCGCGACAACTCCCTGCCGACCTTGCGCGCGCTGGGCGCTCGCCGTGTATTGCTGGTCACCTCGGCCCTGCATATGCCGCGCGCCCTGGCGTTATTCGGCGCCACCGACCTTCAAGTGATTCCCGCGCCCGCCGACTTTGAAGCCTACGACCGCGACAACGCGCATCCACTGCGCTGGCTGCCCGATGCCCAGGCCCTGGCCGACAGCAGTCGGGCGTTTAAAGAGTACCTGGGCGCGTGGATGAACCGGGTGCTCGATATCCGGGAAGCCTCCGCGAATACCGGAGGATAAATCGTCATGCGACGATCCGCGCCGACATCAAGTCTCGCGGCTGATCGCGAACGGCGCAAAGGTTTGGCATACCGGCATCACCTCCACCCGGTTGAGGTTGACATGGGCCGGGCGGGTCGCCGCCCAGTACACGATGTCGGCGCAGAGGATCAGGCTCCAGCCATTGCTGGCGAACAGCCGGGCGCAGGCGGCGCCGAAACCGGACGTGGCGCCGGTGATGAACGCGATCTGGGACATCGGAATGCTCCTTCGAAGATCAGGCTAATGCGCGCTCGACCACGGCCTGCCGCTAATTTCCCCGCAGAATCCGCCGCTCGCTCAAATAGCCCAGCAGCCGTTCCACGCAGGCTTCGACCGACTCCCGCTCGGTATCGAGCACCAATTCGGGCCGTTCGGGGGGCTCGTAGGGGGAATCGATGCCGGTGAAATCCCGGATCACGCCGGCGCGCGCCTTGGCGTACAAACCCTTGGGGTCGCGCTGTTCGCAGGTTTCCAGGGAAGCCTGGACATGGACCTCGATGAATTCACCCTCGGTCACCAGCGCCCGCACCAGCGCCCGGTCGGCCCGGAACGGCGAGATGAACGCCGTCACCACGATCAGTCCGGAATCGGCGAACAGCGCCGCCACCTCGCCGATCCGGCGGATGTTTTCGATCCGGTCTTCCCTGGAAAAGCCCAGGTCCTGATTCAGACCGTGGCGGATGTTGTCGCCATCCAGCAGATAGCTGTGATAACCGCGCTGCAACAGTCGTTGCTCCAGGGCGTTGGCCAGCGTCGACTTGCCGGAACCCGACAGCCCGGTCAGCCAGATCACGCAGGGTTGCTGCGCCTTCTGGTTGGCCCGCTGCGCCTTGGTGACCTTGTGCTCGTGCCAGATGACGTTGCGCGACTTGTCCACCAGGGGCTGGGTCACCGGGCGAACGATCATCCC
>DGFE01000214.1:10028-10429 GCA_002391525.1 Competibacteraceae bacterium UBA3908 | reverse complement strand
CCGATCTCGTTCAGCCCCAGGTCCTCGGCGCGCTGGTGCTCCAGGGTATTCACGTCGATCCGGTGGTGCAACAGGGTCGGGGTGGCGGGCAGCAACCGCGTTCCCAGTTTCAGATCGTATTGACGACCCGGCAACAGCGGCGCGTCCGCCATCCACACCACCCGGGCGTCGAAAGCGTCCGCCACCGCCGGCAGCCGGTTGGGATGCACCAGCAAATCGCCGCGACTGACGTCGATCTCATCGCTCAGGGTCAGGGTCACCGCCTGACCGGCGAACGCTTCCGTCAGCTCTCCCTCGGCGGTGACGATGGTCGCCACTCGGCTGCGCCGGCCCGAGGGCAGCGCCACCACCGGATCGCCCGGCCGCACCGTTCCGGCGGCGATGGTGCCGCAGAAACCGCG
>DGFE01000214.1:0-9709 GCA_002391525.1 Competibacteraceae bacterium UBA3908 | reverse complement strand
CGGACGCTTGCACCACGTTGTCGCCGCGCAGCGCCGACACCGGCACGCAGTGCACATCCCGCACGCCGAGCTTGTCCACGAACTCGCGATAATCCTCGCGAATCCGCTCGAACACGTTCGGGTCGAAATCGACCAGGTCCATTTTGTTGATGGCCAGCACCAGATGGTGGATGCCCAGCAGGGACACGATGAAGCTGTGGCGGCGGGTCTGAACCTGCACCCCCTTGCGCGCGTCCACCAGCAGGATGGCCAGTTGCGCGGTCGAGGCGCCGGTGGCCATGTTGCGGGTGTACTGCTCGTGGCCGGGGGTGTCGGCGATGATGAACTTGCGTTTCTCGGTCGAGAAATAGCGGTAGGCGACATCGATGGTGATGCCCTGCTCCCGCTCCGCCTGCAGGCCGTCCACCAGCAAGGCCAAATCCAGTTCTTCGCCGGTGGTGCCGTACTTGACCGTGTCGCGGCGCACGGCGGCGAGCTGATCTTCGTAGATCAGCTGGGTGTCGTACAACAACCGGCCGATCAGCGTGCTTTTGCCGTCGTCGACGCTGCCGCAGGTGATGAAGCGCAGCAGATCCTTGCGCTCGTGGGCTTCCAGATAGGCCGTGATGTCCTGTTCGATCAAAGAAGAGGCGTGGGACATGGAAAGGGAAAAGCGCAAGGTTAAAGTCTTGGAAAGGGAAAATATAAAAATGCCAACAGGGCCATCGCTCGGTCTCTATGGTTTTCTCATAACTGATTTCCTCGCCATGTCGATCAGGCCAATATTACTGCTTTGAAAGCGTAATAAAGCCAATATGCCCTGCCGGAACCACCCACTTGAAATCACCTTTGCTTGTCACTCCATCCAACCGGATCGGCTTCACTTTTTCCGAGGACACAATAGCAAATTCCATATCCCCCTGCTCGCGAAGATTGAACAGGGTCAGCACATAGTTTCCCTGCCATTCATGTGTCGAGAAAGCCCACTGAGATGTAGCAACAGTCTCGTCATAGCCTGGCCATACTTTTTTATTCACTTTATCGAACGGCATGCCTCGTAGTGAAAAAATTCCCTCGACCCGCCGGCCATGTTGGTAATAACCCTCATATGAAGAAATATCTTTCATTGTATCAGCAAGCATGATCCAGTAGTTGGCATCCATATTAGAAGGATTATATAAGACAATACCTTGCGCCCCAGAAACCAAAGCGCCCAAAATCTGCTGGCGAACACGCAAGGGAGAATTACTCACATCGGCGCCTGGATAACGGATCAGTAGCAACGGCCATAATTTGGCCTGTGCTTTTCTAGCATCCATGGTCGCCCGCCATCCCTGCACATATTGCATTAGCAATTTTACTCCAGCACCATCGTAACCGAAATAAAACCAACGCTGTCTTTATATCTCCTCGAGACCAGTTCCGAGTACAGACTCTCTTCACGGAACATCAAAAATACCCCTGCCGTTTCTTCTCTTCCATCGAGCCGGCGGCGTCGTGGTCGATTAACCGGCCCTGGCGTTCGGAATGCCGGGTCAGCAGCATCTCCTGAATGATCTCCGGCAGGGTGGTGGCCCGCGAGCGGACCGCGCCGGTCAGCGGATAGCAGCCCAGGGTGCGAAACCGCACCCATTCCAGCCTTGGCGTTTCGCCCGGTTCCAGCGGCATCCGCTCGTCGTCGACCATGAGCAGAGTACCGTCCCGCTCCACCACCGGCCGTTCGGCGGCGAAGTACAACGGCACGATGGGGATGTCCTCCAGATGGATGTACTGCCAGACGTCCAGTTCGGTCCAGTTGGACAGCGGAAACACCCGGATGCTTTCGCCCTTGCGGACCCGGCCATTGTACAGATTCCACAGTTCGGGACGCTGATTCTTGGGATCCCAGCGGTGGTTACGGTCGCGGAAGGAATAGACCCGCTCCTTGGCCCGCGAGCGCTCTTCGTCGCGGCGGGCGCCGCCGAACGCCGCGTCGAAACCATGCAGATCCAGCGCCTGCTTCAAGGACTGGGTTTTCATCACATCGGTGTGAACCCGCGAACCGTGCGTGAACGGGTTGATACCCTGGCGCAGACCCTCCTCGTTGATATGGACCAGCAGTTCCAGCCCCAACCGCCGCGCCTGCTCGTCGCGGAAACGGATCATCTCCCGGAACTTCCAGGTGGTATCGACATGCAGCAGCGGAAACGGCGGCTTGCCGGGATAAAAGGCTTTCAGCGCCACATGCAGCATCACCGAGGAATCCTTGCCAATCGAGTACAGCATGACCGGCTTTTCGAACTCGGCGACGACTTCGCGGATGATGTGAATGCTCTCGGCTTCGAGTTGCTTGAGATGGGTGAGTTTATGGAGGTTCATGAGTTGCAGGAGTTGTTCGCCAAGCTCATCCGGCAATCGGATGGGTGAGTTCATGGAGGTTCACGAGCGTGGATTCAGGCAAGTCGCTGCCCGGCAAGGTTCCGGCGCGGGATCCGGCGGGCCGGGCGGGCGGAAATGGTTCGACGGTTCAACCCACCGGCGTCAACACATTCAGCGGGAGTTCGACCGGATTCAAACGCCCGAGCAGTTCCAGCAACACCAGCGCCCGACGCTTGCCGTCCTGGTTCAGCAGTTCTCCCTCGCAACCGGCGAACGGCCCCTCCAGAACCCGTACCCGGCCGCCAGCCGCCAATGGCGTGGGCAGTTCCAGCACGCCGTCAGTTCCGGCGCAGAGCCGCTGCAATTCGGCCATCACCGCTTCCGGCACGGGCTGCGGATCACCGCCGAAACGCACCAGGCCAGCCACGCCCCGGGTCGAGCGCACCGGCCGCAGATCATCCTGACCCGGTACGACCCGCAAAAACAAGTAACGTGGAAACATCGGCTCCACAATATCCTGCCACTGGCCACGCAACCGTCGCCGCGACCGCACCCGAGGCAGGAAGGCCGTGTAGCCTTGGCGTTCGAGTTGCTCGACCGCCTCCGTCTCGCGGCGGGGCTTGCTGAACACCACGAACCAGAACGCGGATGGTGGGCTGCTGGCTGCTGCGGACACGAATTCTCCCTAGGGAATACGGCAAACGCAGCATTCTAGCGGGAGCCGCCCAACAATGAAAGCCGACTTGCGCCGTGCCAACCCCGCCAAGGCTACCCCGCGGCTTGAGCTCTCGCATCGAACCGTTTTTCTACACCGCGCCGTTGTTCGCGTCGCTTGCGTTCACGCGGCGGGCAAGCGTTTCGCTTACCTGGTCGAAATGCGGAGCTTGTTCTTGTAGAGTTTCAATAAATCCCCGACCCAGGCATCGTCACCGTGAGATTTGTATATCAGCGTCTTGCCGTGTTTCGAGCGCCGGTCCGCGTTACGGAAATCCTCAACGATAGGCTTGTCATGGACTCTCCGGTCGTTCTGGCTGTTCCGATTGATAAACTGCCGGACCTGCACCGCCGGATATCCGGCGAACTGCTTCTTAAAGGTATCGACCAGATGCCTGATCCCGCTTACCGATATTTCGTCTTCTTCCATAAAAAGCTTGATGGCGGCATACAGGAAGCGCTCGCCCCGATCTTTCTGTCTCGATTCATAGACACAAAGCTCGTAGTCGTCGCGTGGCCCGAGACCCTCAACCAGCATCCGAATGAAGCGTTGCGCGTCCCGAGGAGGATAGTTTCCGATAAACACGCCACGGCAATCCGCCGACGTCAATTCGAGCCGTGCGTGCAGCCTTCTCAAAGCCGGGACAAAACGCCAAGGCCGGACGATCAGGTAGCAATAAATCATGAATGCCCCGACAAACCCCGCCAGCATCCAGGGCTCGGGAACATCGAAGTACAGCCCGACGAGCCCGACGCTTCCGAATGCGAGTTGGATCATCGATATGACATACACGATATCCTGGGTGCGGAAGCCGGCCCGCATGAACAGATGATGCAAATGATTCCTGTCGGGATGAAAAGGAGAGTGACGATAGTACAGCCTGCGGATCATGACTCCCACCGCATCCATGAGCGGGATGGCGATGATCCAAAGCGCGGTCACGGGCGTCATCGCGCGATCCTCGCCCTGAGTCAGGTCGATCAGCACCCAGGAAAACAGGAATCCGAGCAACATGCTGCCGTTGTCGCCCAGAAAAACGGCTGCGCGACGGCGTGATCCGCGACGCAGGTTATAGTACAGAAAACCCGTTCCCCCCCCCATCAGCACCACGATCAAGGCCAGGTAGGTCTCCCTGCCAGCGACAAAAGTGGCAATGGCAATCAGCAGGAGGCTCACCAGGGAGAGCGAACCGGAGAGACCATCGATTCCGTCGATCATGTTCAGCGCATTGATGACCCCGATTGTGGCAAACACCGTGAACGGCAGAGCCAACATGCCAAGCTCGAAAGGCCGGCTGGAAAGCAAGCTTCCCAGATCGAGGAGCACCACCCCGCCCCATAACGCCATCACCGAGGCCACCGCCGCCTGAACCAGGAATCGCACCTTGTAGTCAAGACGCCAAATATCGTCGGCAAACCCGGTCACAAAGATGGTTAAAGCGGCAAGCTCCAGCCACATATAACGGATATCGGACGACAGTTGAAAATAATCAGTTATACGCAATGCGACGATTAGTGCAAAAAATATACCTAATCCTCCCACAAATGGGGTGCTGGTGGTATGTTGTTTGTGTTCGCTGGGATGATCGACGATACCAAAACTGTGGGATAGCGAAATGCCAATTCGAATTGTGATGGCCGAGATCACCAGACTCAATGCAAATAGAATAATCAATAGCATGAGGGCCCTCTCTTTAACTCAAAATAACTTTCAAACATCATATGTGATGTGGAATCCACATATGGTCTTGTCAGTAATGGTCCATCAATATATTTTGGATAAATTGTTTTTTTATTGGTCGTTCGGGCTACTGCTGTTAGGAATCTCAGCGGCGCGGAAAGTTCAACCTGGACGGTACGGCTCCACAGGCGAATCGGCTGTCCAATGCATCAAAGTACCTGATAAAATTAAGAATGTTGACACCGATTTCGACCAATCAGGAACCAGTCCGACTTTAAATACATTCGACAACAAAACAATGAAGATTTTGACTTCTTACAGTTTTCGGTCACTTGGCCTGCAACCATACGGGATCAAACTGAACACAAACTTAACGACGCATCGGCATTGAATTTCAAGTATTTGATAAATAATAAATATTAAGAAAGTTGTGCGGTCTGCGCCCCGGGAATCAGATCGGGTTGACCTTGATTGACACTTTAGGACCTTGTTTGGCGCTGACATGACAAAAATTTTACTTATGTAAATAATAAGTTACTATTTACCGATGATAACTCGTCGATCTGTGGATAATACTTGACGTATGGTGATTGCAGCCGGTCAAGACTGACCCCTGAGCCTTGATCACAAGGTCGCCCGGGTCGCGCGGGCGCGGATTATCCAGTCAGTTCTCGATAGACCGCCAGCGTTCGTTTTATGACAAGCTGTTCGTCGAATTCGGTCAGGACCTTGGCCCGCCCGGCCTGGCCCATGCGCTGGCATTCCTGGGGGTTATCATAGAGTTGGCGGATCGCGGCGGCCAGGGCGGTGGCGTCGCGGGGCGGGATCAGCAGGCCATTAACGCCATGTTCGACCACTTCCCGGCAACCGATGGTGTCGGTGGTGATGATCGGCAAACCGCAGGCGGCGGCTTCCAGCAAGCTGCGCGGGGTGCCTTCTCGATAACTGGGAAGCACCATGAGGTCGGTATCGGCCAACAGCGGCTCCATGGCGTCCACATGACCTAGTGCAGTAAGCAGACCTTGCTTTTGCCATTCCTCGATAGTGCCCTCTGGTACCGAGGTAGGGTTGCCGGGATCGGGGGCGCCGGCCAGCCGGAATTCGATAGGCAATCCTTCCTGACGCAATTGCCGGGCGGCTTCGACGTATTCCCCCACCCCCTTCTCCCACAGCAGGCGCGCAGCCAGCAACACCCGAAACGGACCGGGCCAGCGCGGGCCAGTGCGGGGTCGGAAACGTTGGGTATCGACGCCGGAGCCGCGAATCAGCCGGATATGCTCGGCATGAATCAGGCCTTGGGCGAGGAATTCCTCCCGGTCGTCGGGATTTTGCAAGATCAGGCGGCTGTGGGGATGGTTGAGGCAGAATCGGAGCAGACCACGAATCGCCGGACGCAGCAACCGGGTTCGGAGGGTGTCGGAGGTGAAGACATGGCCCAGCCCCGTGATGGCATTGACCGTGGGTACGCCGGTAGCGCGGGCGGCCAGCGCGCCGTAACCCACGCATTTGAGAGTGAAGTGGTGCGCCAGGTCGGGACGCACTCGACGATAGAGGGTGATCAGATGCTGGAGCAGACGAGCCTCGGTCCAGAGATTCAGGCTGCGTCGATCCATCGGCAAAGGCAGCCAACGGCATCCGGCCGCTTCCAGGCCAGCGCCGTAGGGGCCAGGTGGAGAGATGCAGATCACGTCGTGACCCTGAGCCTTGATCGCTTGTGCCAGTGACAGACGGAAGTTGTAGAGGTACCAGTCATTGTTGGCGAAGAGCAGAATTTTCATCGGTTTTTTCTGGACGCCATGCACCATCTTTACCTCCACTCGCTCGGTTATCCGTCGGACATCCCTTCCGTCCGCTTGCCATCACCACCTCTCGCAGTTAACTTGCGGCGTGAATTTGCCGTCCCCAGAGCGCCGGTGATCTCCTTTGGCATCAAACTTGCGTTACATAGTTAACCAGAATGAACATATGCTACGGGATCAGGGGTGGCAGGATAGGCCATTCGATCAACAAATCCAACCTCAACAAACCGGAGTCACGATGAATACACGGCCACTTGTTTGCGCGCTTTTCTTGGTCGCACCCCTTGCCGCCGAGGCGTTACCAGCCTTTCCTGGCGCTAGCGGCGCTGGCGCCACTTCCGTCGGCGGACGGGGAGGGATGATCTGCGAAGTGACGAATCTTAACGATTCCGGGGCGGGCAGTCTTCGCGCCTGCATCGATATGAAAGGCCCACGAATCGTTGTATTCCGAGTTGGTGGAACGATTGAGTTATTGACTGACTTAAGAATACTTAATCCGTACCTGACGATAGCCGGTCAAACTGCTCCCGGTGGTGGTATTCTGCTTTCTGGTAAAAAGTCCACTAAGGACTTGATTTCCGTAATGACACATAATGTAGTTATCAGATATATTCGCATGCGGAAAGGTTACAATCCTCAATCAGTTAATACAGGACAAGGCGATGGTATAGCCGCCACTTATGCGGGTGATAATAATTATGGGCAATCTATTATTATCGACCATTGTTCAATGAGTTGGACGCAGGATGAAAACGCCAGCATCTGGGGCAGGAATACCGTGCCCAATCAACCTAATAATATAACTTATTCTTGGAATCTGATCGCCGAACCGTTAGCGGCACATCCGGTAAACGTGATTACTGGAAGTAATAATAATGCTTCTGAATACATGACAAACATCGATTTTCATCACAATCTCCTTGCTAACAGTTCGCATCGCAATCCACTAATTAAGAACAAAACATTTCGGTTTATAAATAACATCGTTTATAACTGGAGTAAGGGTGCCACTCAACTTGGTGGGGGAGTCAATGTGGATATTATTGGAAATCTTTATAAAACTGGACCACTTAATTCAGCAGACAAGGGTAAACACTACGAAATTCAGGTTTTCCCAACAGGTAACAGCACCACTCCACTAGGCAGCCCAACGATTTATATCGAAAACAACATCGGACCACACAATTCGAATCCCAGTAGCGATAATTGGATAATGGTACAACAGGTGTCCATGGAAAGCGGCTCTGAGATGGGGCCGCTCTCAACCCAATACAAGCGGACTTTACCACTTCCAGCCTTACTCATGCCAATCAGTATCTACCCGGCCAACGAACTTGAGAATTTGATTCTCCCCATGGTGGGCGCTTCGCGCAGACTCGACTGCCTGGGCAACTGGGTATCGAACCGCGATACTGTTGATACACGAATCGTCCAGGAATATCACACCAACAAAGGAATCATTCCCACCACCGAGGATGATGTAGGCGGTTTTCCAGTGATCGTCAGCGGCACACCCTGCGCCGATGCCGATCATGACGGCATGCCCGATGCGTGGGAAGATGCCAACGGGCTTAGCAAGAATAATCCCGCGGATGGCCCACTAGTGGGTCCCGATGACTACACCAACGTGGAAAGGTATCTGAATGGTTCCACCGCTCAGACACTCATCTCAGCGCCCAAAAACGTCAGGTTCGTTCAGCCATGAGACGCGAGAAAGAAGATGGTGAATTTCCTAATTGTCAAGAATAACCCGAGCCATGCCGGCGCAGCAGGCTTTTGATGCTGCGCACCATCTGCTCCTCATAAATCAATCGTCCTTCGATCCGGGGTTTAAACCAGCGCATCTCGTCGCTACGCAATACCGGCACCCTGGGCAGCCGGCATGGGTCGAAATTCGATCTCCGAACACCACCTCCGCCAGCCAGTGCGACGGTTCGATAGCGTTCGCGCACGATGCGTTCCACCCGCTCATCCCACACCCCGCGGGGGTAAGCAAAGTGATCAACCGGGCGACCAAGGCGCTGCTCCAGCAGCCTATCACAACGGTTCAAATCTTCTTCCAACGCCTGGTCGCCAAGCGAAGGCAACTCGGCGTGCGTATGTGTATGGCTACCCAAGGTTATCAAGGGGGATGCCGCCAGTTCTTCCAGCATCGCCCACGTGATAGGCTGTAGCCGTTCCGCGTGAGCAATCCGGCGCGAAATCGGTGGCCGTAAGGGCTCGTCGATAAAACCCGTGGGCACATACAGCGTGGCGGGCAAATCCAAGTCGCGCAGCAATGGAAACGCACGAGTATGGAAATCACGGTAGGCATCATCGAACGTCAGCACAAACCTTGGCTTACGCTCTGTCGAAGCCTCATCATTTTGCTGGAGGTATTCGACCGCGTTGTCCAACGACACGACACAATCTTGTGTGGCCAACCAGCTCATCTGCTCATAAAAATGTTCATAGCGAAGATCCAACTCAAGAGAGGTATCGCCGGTTACACGGTGATACATTAGAAAAACGACATCAGCATCACCTTCGTCCGTAATCTTAGACCATCCCAATGAGATAGCCTTTAACAAGAATCTATACATATTACGTTCCAAGTAGCTATCTCAAGGTATGGCACATCTGAGGCCAGTAGATTGTGGGTATAACTTGCAAAGAGTATTTTAAAAGGTTTCAATCATATTTATTTTGGAAAAAAGCGACGCCATAGTTTACGGATAACATTTACAGGTTCCATTATTGCAGGCAACGGGTCTTTTTGGCTCCAAAGTGCCCAAGATTTTTTTAGTTGCCGCCCCTTTTTTAGAAGGGATGCCTCTGGTTTTGGCAGAGAAAAGGTGTTTTTATTAAAACTGTAAAATAGCGCCGAATATATATCTCTCGAAGCATACCTCCAGCAGCAAGGCTCAAGATTTTTTCTTTTAATATCGATTTTTGAGTCACATAAATCTGCATAGGCTTTCAAGGCAAGTCGCTTTCCTGCATCATGAACAATTTGGAACCAAAGAGAAACTCTAGGATTAATCTCGATTATTTTAAATGTGTTATCTCTAAAGTCTCTTTTCCATTCCGCAGCAAAGATGCCTTGATAACCAAGGGAATGAATTAGATCGGTCGATCTTTCAATCAAATCCTCGTTCTTCTCTGTTATTACGAATGATGCCGAGCCAAATCCCGGAGG
>DGFE01000197.1:5121-8198 GCA_002391525.1 Competibacteraceae bacterium UBA3908 | reverse complement strand
AGCAGCACCTCGTCGCGGCCACCGGCCAGCCCTTCGGCGTAGCCGCGCTGGTAGCCTTCCGCGTGGCCTTCCTGCTGACCCTTTTTGTAACCCTGGTCGCGGCCTTCCCGGCGGCCTTCCTGATAGCCGGCGGCGAATCCCTCCTCCTGCGCCTCGCGCTGGATGGCCTCGATTTCCTCCAGCGTGGGCAGCGTGGCCGCGGGTTTCGCGGGTTTCGCCGGGTGCGGCGCGCGGGGACCGTCGCCGCTCCCGGGCGCGGCGGGCGCGCTGGCCGGCTCCGCTTCCGGTTCGGACGGCCCGTCCACGCTGGGCAGTTCCCAGCGCTGATACGCCGTCAGATGGTCACCCGGGATGATTTTAGACAAGCTGGTCTCCCTTGCTGCTCAGGGTGATCTCGCCGGCCTCGGCCAGCCGCTTGGCGATGGCCATGATTTCCTTCTGGGCGGTCTCCACGTCGCTGAGCTTGACCGGTGGCATGGCCTCCAGATCGTCGCGCAACAGATCGGCGGCGCGCCGCGACATGTTGCCCATGATCTTGCGGCGAACCGCCTCGTCGGCGCCGCGCAGCGCCACCAGCAGCATTTCGGACGACACTTCGCGCAACAGCGCCTGCACGTCGCGGTCGCTGAGACTGAGCAGGTTCTCGAACACGACCATCATGTCCTCGATCTTGCCGCCGAGATCGGCGTCCACTTCCTTGATCTTGTCGAGAATCCGGCCTTCGACGTCGGCGTCCAGGCGGCCCAGGATTTCGGCGGCCCGCTTGGGGCCGCCGATCTTGGCGGTGGCGGCGGCGTTGATGTTGCGCATGACCTGCTTCTCGATCAGCTCGTTCAGTTCCGCCAGCGCCCCGGCGGGAATCTCGTCCAGAATCGCCACCCGCAGCAGGGCCTCGTCGCGCAAGGGGGAGGGCAGCAGGTTGACCACCTCGGCGGCCTGTTCGGTCCGCAGGGAGGACAGCACCAGCGCGACCACCTGCGGATGTTCCTCGCGCAGGCCGCCGGCGATGGATCCCGCGTCCATCCATTTCAGCGAATCCACGCCCGACCGCTCTTCGCCATCGAAAATGTGTTCCAGGATGTTCCGGGCCTTTTCGCGGCCCAGCGCACGGGTCAGCACGCCGCGAACATAATTTTCGCCGTCCAGCATCAAAGAAGTCTGGCCGCGGACTTCCTCGTTGAAGCCATGAACGATCTCGCTGAGCTGGTCGCGGTTGACGTTGGCCAGATTGGCCATGGCGACGCCGAGTTTGTGCAGTTCGCGCGGATCCAGGTGCCGGAGAATCTCGGCGGCGTGATTTTCGCCGAGCGCCATCAGCACCACGGCGGCCCGCTCGACGCCCTTGAGAGTGGTCGGTTCCGACATGATCTACCCCTCGCTGGCCAGCCAGTTGCGAATGACCTGGACCGCCCGTTTCGGATCCTCGGCCACCAGGGAACGGGCCAGGTCCATCCGCTTGTCCAGGTGTTCGGCGGGATTGCCCAACAACCCCTTGGGTCGGCCGTTTTCCAGGGCGCCGCTGAGTTCGACCCGATCCTCCAGCAAGCCTTCGACGCCTTCCTCCGGGGCGGGCAGCGCGGCGGCCGCCTGAGCGTCGCCTGCCTTGCCGGTCTCGGCCACGGTGGGCGGCGATAGCAGGCGACGCAGCACGGGCCGCACCACCAGCAGCAGCACCGCCAGGGACAGCACCGTCACCACGCCCCACTTCACCAGCTCCAGGAACCAGGGTTGCTGCCACATCGGCAGCGGCGCCTCCTCGAACGGCGACGGAGCAAACGTGGCGTTCAGCACGTTCACGCTGTCGCCCCGCTCGGCGTTGAAGCCGACCGCCTGTTTGACCAGGGCGGTAATCCGCTCGACTTCTTCCGGGCCGAGCGGCTTGCGCACCGGCTGGCCGCCTTCGAGGGCGGTGCGGTCGTCCACCACCACCGCCGCCGAGACCCGCAGGATCCGGCCCGGCACGCCGCGACTGTGGGTGATTCGTTTGTCCAGTTCGTAGTTGCGGGTGATTTCCTTGCGGCTGGGCGTGACCACGGCGTTCTGCGCGGTCTGCCCGGGCGCGGCGGCGGGATTCTGTGGATTCTGTGGATTCTGGCCGGCGTTCGTCTGACTCTGGGCGGCGACTTCCGGTACGGTCGCCGCGCCGGGCGGCTGGTTGGACAATGCGCCGGGGATGCCCGCCGGATTCAGGCGGGGATTGATTTCCTCCAGCAATTGCTCGCTGCGCACCGGGCGCGGCTCCTGCCGGGGTTCGTAGCGCTCCGCCGTTTCCTCGCTGACGGTGAAATCGAGATCGAGCGCGACCTGCGCCCGGACGCGGCCCGAACCCCACACCGGCGTCAGCAGGTCCTCGATGCGGCGAGCGTAGCGTTCTTCCAGGCGCCGCGCGTATTCCAGTTGATCCAGATTCAGATCGGCCTCCCCTTCCCGTTCGGGTCGGGTCAGCAGGTTGCCGGCCTGATCGATCACCGATACCTGGTCGGGGCTGAGTTTGGGGACGCTCGATGCGATGAGATGGACGATGGCCGCCACCTGACCCGGATCCAGCGCGCGGCCCGGATGCAGCCGCACCAGGACCGAGGCGGTGGGCGGTTGCTGCTGGCGGGCGAATACGGTTTCCCGGGGAAACGCCAGATGAATCCGGGCCGCCTCCACCGAGCCAATCGTCATGATCGAACGGGCCAGTTCCCCCTCCAGCGCGTGCTGATAGCGGGCGGTTTCCATGAACTGGCTGACGCCGAAGCTGTTTTTCTGCTCCAGTGCTTCCAGCCCGTTGACGGCGCCGCGCGGCAAGCCCTGGCTGGCCAGCTTCAGGCGCGCCTCGTGCACCTGCTGGGCCGGCACCAGCAGGGCGCCGCTGCGGGGATCGATCTTGAAGGGAATAGCGGATTTTTGCAGGGCCTCCATGATCGGACCGGCGTCCGCCTCGGCCAGACCCCGATACAGCACGTCGTAGGTCGGCGCGTTCATCCACAGTGCCCCGGCCACCAGCAACGCCAGCAGCGCCACGACGCCGGCCAGAATGCCGATCTGGACCGGCCCCGGTCGGCGGAACTTGGCGAGCTCGCCCCGCCAGT
>DGFE01000197.1:0-4866 GCA_002391525.1 Competibacteraceae bacterium UBA3908 | reverse complement strand
CTCTCGCATGGGGATCCGTTCAGATCGGCATGTTCATGATGTCCTGATAGGCGGAAATCATCTTGTTGCGGACCTGCAGAGTGGTCTGGAAAGCCAGCCGGGCGTGCTGCTGGGCGATCATCACCCCGGCCAGATCCTGGTTTTGCCCCAGGTCGAAGGACTCGGCCTGGCGGGTCGCGTGCTGCTGGGATCGATTGACGCCGGCCAGCATGGTTTTGAACACGCTGGCGAAATCGTTCGCGGCCAGGGTCCCCGAGTCGGCGCCGGTCTGGAGCGCGGCGGCGTTGGCCGGCGCTCTCAGGTCGCGTAGGCCATGGGTCAATGGATGGGTCGTGTTGATCGAGTTCATCGGTTCCTGCCGCCTGATTCGGTTAAGTCGCCCTGAAGGCGATGACTAAACCGTATTCAGCAAGAACCATGCCCTAAAAAACCATATACACGACAGCATGTTATTTCGTCGGCCAAGCCGATGCCAATTTATTGACGCCGGCGGCGGGCATTCTGGCCGTCGGTAATCCGGCATCAGTCGCCGGTATCGTCATCGCCGCGCCGGATGTTGTACTTGCGCATCTTTTCGACCAGGGTGGTGCGGCGCATCTTCAGCAGCGAGGCGGCGTGGGCGACCACGCCGTTGGCCTCTTCCAGCGCCGTCTGGATCAGCGAGGATTCGAGGTCCGTGATGTATTGTCGCAAATCGAGTCCATCCGGCGGCAAGCCGGTCGGTTCGGCGGCTGGCGGGCGGTTGGCGCCGCCGGCGGCGACAGGCTCCACCGTCGCCGCCGTCGCCGCTGCCGGCGGCGGTTCCGCCGGAGCATGAATGCGGAATTTGGCGGGCAGGTCGCCCAGTTCCACCTGGCCGCCCGGTTTGAGAATGGCCAGGCGTTCCATCAGATTGGCCAGTTCACGGACGTTGCCGGGCCAGGGATAATGGTTCAGGCCGCGCAGCGCCGCCGGACTCAGGTTGATCCGGACGCCCTGCTCATGGGCCATGCGCTCGATCAGCTCATCGACCAGCAGCGGCAGATCCTCGATGCGGTCGCGCAGGGCGGGCATTTCGATGGGAAAAACGTTCAGCCGATAATACAAATCCTCGCGAAACCCGCCGGTTTTGATCAGTTCCTCGAGGTCGCGGTGAGTGGCGGTGACGACGCGGACGTCGGCTTCCAGACTGCGGTCGCTGCCGACCCGTTCGAAGGTGCGCTCCTGCAACACCCGTAACAGTTTGACCTGCATGTTCAGCGGCATGTCGCCGATTTCGTCCAAAAACAGGGTGCCGCCCCGCGCCAGTTCGAACCGGCCGCGCCGGGCGGAAATGGCGCCGGTGAACGAGCCCTTTTCGTGGCCGAACAATTCGCTCTCCAGCAGGTTGTCGGGAATGGCGCCGCAGTTGACCGGGACGAAGGGACCCTGGCTCCGGCTGGAGAAATAATGGATGTTGCGGGCCACCACCTCCTTGCCGGTGCCGGACTCACCCAGAATCATCACGGTGGATTCGGACGGCGCGACGCGCTGGATCAGTTCACGCACCCGGACGATGGCCGGGCTGTGTCCGATCAGGCTGCGAAACAGTTCGGCGTTGCGGCGGCCTGGGGCGTTCCGGCCATCGCGGCTGGCGCCCGCTTGCAACCGGGCCACCATCGGACCGAGTTGCGAATAGCGGAACGGATGGGACACGTGGCCGCCGCAACTGGCTTCGAGCGTCGCCGGCAGGCGACGGGGCTGGTTGGCCGCCTCGATCAGGATCAGGGTCACCCGGGGCGCCAGGGCGCGAATGGCCTGGATGGCGTCGATGGGCGGCTGGTCGCCGGTGGCGCCGTAACGCCCCAGGAAAATGCCGCGCAGATCGGCGTTGTTCTCCACGCAGGCCCGCCAGTTGGAGGATTCCGCCCGCGTGACGTCGACTTCCTCCAGAAACCGCAGCAACAGGCACAGTTCGTCGGCCCGCGCCGGGTCGTCGTCGATTACGAGCAAAGCGGTCTTCATCGAGAATTTTATCCCTGCGTGGATGAAGCATGGCCGCCGGTGGATGGGCGCAAATCGGCGACGCGCTCCTCGACCGACCCGCCACGCTCTCGCCACGCCGTCGGAAGGCGTGGGCCGCCGATGCGTTGTTATTCAGGGAATTGTAATGAAGGCCGTGCGTGCATCAAAGTTTTAACGCTGGCCACCGCGCCGGCTGTTGGCGATGGCGCGGCGGTGCTGGAGAAAGATGTAGCGTTCCAGGGCTTCCCGAAGCGGTTCACCGGGCTCGTGAAAGCGGGTTCGGACCTGCCAGCCGCCGGCATTGGCAACCGTTTCGACTACTCGGACCTGGAGAACCAGCGGTCGGGGATAGCCGAGGTTGCAATACAGTTCCAGCCGCAACAGGCTGTCGATCATGGGCGCGGCGTCCGTTTCCTGCCAGTCCAGGCCGTTCACCGTCAGGGTCAGCGTGCGTTCCGGGGGAATGTCCTGTTGGCGGGCGAGCAGTTGTCCGACCAGTTCGAGCAGGAGACCGACCTTGAAATCCAGTCGCTTGAGCTCGGTGGCGTTGACGAGGGCGATGGGATCGTCGCCCGAGTCGCCGGCGTGAATGTCGAGCGCGAACAGGGTGTGCAGGATGGTGAGGTTGGCGCGCTCCAGCGCCCGGCGTTCAACGTCATCCGGCGGGTCCGACACCTCGCGCCAGGCCAGCGGCAGGCGGCCGGTGAAGATCAGACCGGGAGCGGATGGATCGGCGGTGATGACGGTCATGGCGGGAAGCGTCGCAAGCGGGGCGTCGGGAGTTAAAAGCTCTGATAGGCGTGGCGGGCGCGGCGGCCCTGGCCGAATGACTTGAGGAAGTCGCCCAGTTTGTCCATTTCGGCGCGCGCCAGCTCCAGCAGGCGGGCGTCGCTGGCCAGGGTGGCGCGGATGGCGTCCTCGAGCAGGGGCGCAAGGTCGGCGGGCGGTGTTTGTTGAAACAATTCGTCCAGCAAGGCGCGCCGCTTTGCTTCCCACTCGATCACAGCGTCCCAGCCATTCGCCCGGGCCAGTTCGAGCATTTCGACGCTCAGCAGCCGCAGCAGCTTGATCCGCTGCCCCCAATCGTCCGTCGGGGTGGTCACGCGGGCGCGTCTGCCGGTGGCGCGGCGGCTTCCGGGTTGCCACCGATGGCGTCCCAGGCTTCCTTGACCGGGCGCAGCAGGCCGGCGACTTCGTCCAGCATGGCGGCGTCGGAGCGCAGGTTGGCTTCCACCAGCCGCCGCTGCATGAAGTCGTACAGTGCGTCGAGATTGGCCGCGATCTCGCCGCCGGCATCCGGATTCAGTCCATCGCGCAAGCCGCCGATGATGTCGATGGCCTTGCCGATCTGCTCGCCCTTGGCGGCGATGTCCTGGCGCTGGATGCAGCCCTTGGCGACGGCAATCCGCTCCAGGGCACCTTCCATGAGCATCTGAATGAGCCGATGCGGGCTGGCGTAGGCGACGCTGGCCTGGGTGTTCACCCGTTGGTATTGGCGCAGCGCATTATTGATGTTCGGTGTAGCCATGTCGAATCCTCGGCGATTCTGGAAATAACCTTAAGGGGTTTGCAAATTGGATGCCTGCATCTCCCGGCAGTCACGAAATGTAGAAATGTAGGGTGGGCATTGCCTACCCTCACAAAAACGGAGAGCCGCTCTTATTTGCTGCTGGAATTACTCAACTGCTGCGTCAAATAATTGCCGGTGGCGGTCAGTTGACTCACCAGTTTGTCCATCGCCAGGAACTGAGCGCGGTAACGTGCTTCCAAAGCCGTCATCCGGGTGTCGAGTTTCTCCCGCTCGCCGTCGAGCCGTTCCACCTGTTTATTGAGGCTTTCGGTGCGCCCACCGAGCGGACCGTCGCTGCCGAGCACGTCGCTCAACAGATTATCCAGCCGTTGAGCCAGCCCGTCCGACAGCGAGACCTTGCCGCGCTCGCCGGTGGCGCCCCCCAGCACCTCGACCGAAATGCCCGTCGCGCCGCCGCCGGTTCCGGTGAGCTTTCGTCCGGCGCCGGTCGCTTCGGCCCCGCCGATGGCGCCCTGGACATCCCGTCCGGCGGTTCCCGCGCCGACGCCGAAGCCCAGCGTGGCCTGCGTATTGGTCCCCACGGCGGTGAATTCGACGCTGGAACTGGCGCCGTAACTGGCCGAGGTAAAAGTGAACTGGTTGGCGCTGAAGCTGACGCTGACCGAGGCGCCGGCCGCCTGGAGGGCGGAATCGCCGTTGACCCGGCTTTGCAGCTCGGCGGCCAGCTGGGTCGAGCTGAAGGTTCCCTGGGTCAGGGTAATCGTGCCGGACTGCGTGCCGTTGACCTTGAGGGCGAAGGTATTGTTGTCGCCGTCGATGGTCAGCGGATCGGCGGCCAGGGCGGCGGCGGTATAGCTGCCCTGCATCGCCAGTTGGGTTACCTGAACCGCGTAGTTACCGGTTTTGCTTTCGCTGGTCGCGCCGACATAGTTGACCAGGGGATCGGTGGTGCGCCCGGCGCGGGCGAACAGGCCGGCGACGCCTTGCGGGTCGGCCGCGATGGCCTTTTGCAGTTTGCTGGTGTCGAGTTTGAGCGTGCCGTCGCGTTCGGTGGTGATGCCCAGATCGGCCAGCGAATCGAGTCGGTCCGAGGCGCCGCTCACCATCTTGTTCAGTTCACCGCGCAGTTGGCCGAAGATGGAACGGACGCTGAAATCGCCCTGCAACGCCCCGGCCTGCTTGGTTTCGGCATTGTAGCTGGTCAGGGATTTGACCGTGCTGGCCAGTTCGTTGAACGCCTTGACGAAGGATTGCACGCCGTTGCTGATGGCGCCGTTGTCCGGAGCTACCGTGAGCGTGGTCGCGGCGCTGTCGGTTCCCTTGAGGTCGAGCGTGACGCCGGGAATCGCCTC
>DGFE01000165.1 GCA_002391525.1 Competibacteraceae bacterium UBA3908 | reverse complement strand
CGGCAGAGAAAGTAGTGATACTCAGCCCATCAAAAGCGTTCGGGAAAACCGAACAACCCTTGTCAATAAATACCGAACCGGGCCCGCATATCCTTACTTTGTAGTAAACCAAAAAAGGTAGCTTGATCGTTACATTATTTCTAAATAGCCGATAAAAAGCGGCATAGAGAAATCCTTTAATAAAAGCTTTGGCGTAAAAATAAAGGCTTTTCGGATCGCTTCGCAGCTTTTCAGCCAATTTGCAAATAATCGGGGGAAAATTCATAAGCATGGCGGTCGCGAGGAAAACACGCGATGTAAAGGCCAGGTCTCGTACCTGCCGCTATCCTCCCTGCCGTGAAGGCAACGCTGCCAGGAATTTGATCAGCCGGGCCGCTACAATCTGTTCACCTTGAGAGTTAAGGTGACCGTCGTCATAGGTCAGGACTGGATTGAGCACTTCAATCGGTCGACTCTGGTATTCGTGAGCGCCAGCGCCTTCAGCCTCTATTTTCGCCAAATCGAACAGTCGTTCCTGCTGGCCATAGCGAGCGCGCAGAATCTCGTTGAATTCCTGCCGACGAGCATTGTCGGCGAAGCCACTCGGCGTGCGTCCCAACAGGCGTTTGACCCAAGCCTTGGGACCCGTCTGCGCCACGGTAAGCGGAGCGGTAATGGCAACAAAAGTAGTGTTGGGGAATTGCTGACCGAGACGATCCAGAGTCGCGTTGTACTCTTCGGCAATCTGCTTGGCATCGGAATCGCCACTGAAATCGAGATAGCAGAATTTAACCAGGGCAATATCCGCGCCTTGCGCCACGCCGTTTTCCAACGTGCTGGCGAAATCCTTCAGCTTGGACGACGGGTCTTCATTCTGACCAACGAAGAAGTGAATGATACCACCGCTCGCCACCGGCGTACGCGACTTCACTATCGGCAGATTGACACCGGCTTGTGCCGCCAAGGACTGAATACCGCTCAGGATATTCTGACCTACCGACTGGTGGCCAAACACCACCCGCTTCTGGGTTAGTACTTGCCATTCTGTCGCACTGATTTGCGCCGTTGCTGCCATCCTGTTCGCCTCTCGTTCTGTCTCACCGCACCCCAGCAGCGCCAATACCACCACCGTCATCAACGACCATCCACGTATCGCCATCACCATAATTTTGTCTCCAGCTCTCTAATAAATGAGAACGATCCTAGTCGATCATCGGTGGTTTGGTATTCGGACCGCTTACTGGCTCCATCACAATCGCTGGCCAGTGCAACATCGCCGTAGCCTTACGTTTGGCTTCGATATCGTGGTAGATAAATTCTGCTTGCTCGGTGCTAATATTCAGCTCCGCCGCCAATGCCGTAGCCAACCGACCACTGTTGTAAGCCAGCAAGGCGACATCCATCTGTTCGTAAGGCAGGGCAAAATAGAATTCATCCTGTCCCTGCACCATGCTGTAGGTATCGGTCGTGGGTTGAGCGTTACAGATCTCTTCGGGGAGTTCCAGATAGCGAGCCAACGCATAGACTTGAGTCTTGTACAAATGGGCGATGGGTTTCAAATCGGCAGAGCCGTCACCGTTTTTCACGAAGAAGCCTTGATCGTATTCCAGGCGATTGGGTGTGCCGACCACCGCGTAGTGCAGACGATCCGCGTGGAAGTATTCCAGGGTTTTGCGGATCCGCTGCTTGAAGTTGGTGGCGGCGACAATCTGCAGGTAGTTTTTCGAATCGAGCCGTTCCTCGAAAATTTGTCCATCCGGCGACTGCACCACCAGCTTGAAATGGTTGAAGTGCCCCGTCCGCCCACCGGCGATGACGATTTTGTTTTTCCAGGCATCGGTATAAGCTGGAAAGACGGCGCGGATAGCCGCGTCGCGCCACCGATAGCAACCCAGCGCATCCAATACTGACGCGATGTCGAACTCCTCGTGGGCGATACCGAGCCGCTCTACCACCTGGCGACCGCGAACAGCGCTTTCGGAAGCGGAATCGCGCTCCGGCAGTAGCAGGCCAAACACGCGCTCGCACCCCACAGCGCGCACGGCCAGCGCGGCACAGACCGAGCTGTCCACACCACCGGAAATGGCGACGACCAGCCCCCGGCGGCGCAGGTGGCTGCGCAGCAACTCCCGTATGCGTTCGGCGATCCTGGCGGTTTCGGCGGCCTCGTCAAGCTTGAGCGCGGCGGCAAGATTCAGGGACATGGCAAGCTCCTCAAACAATGAACTAGGCTGATGCGGCGAGCAACACGGCACACCGTTCCAGAATCAATTTGCGGGATAACTTGCCATTGACGGTACGAGGCAGCTCGGGTAACGATACGACGTACTTGGGTATCATGTGGCTTTCCAGCCGCGCACCGCATACTTGCTTGATCTGTTGCACGTTCAACTCGTTTCCTTCGCGCAAGGTCACAAAGGCGCATACCGCCTCTCCCAGCACGGGGTCGGGGATACCCGCCACCACCACCTCCCGCACCGTGGGAAGGCTGTAGATCGCGTTCTCGACCTCGGCGGGGCTGACTTTCTCGCCACGGCTCTTGATGATTTCGTCACTGCGCGCCACGAAATAGAAATCACCGTCCGCGTCCCGGCGGAACAAGTCGCCGCTTTTCAACAGAAACTCACCAGGCAGTGGACCCGGCATCAACGCTTCGGCGGTTTTCTCGGGCTGATTCCAGTAACCCCGCATCACATGCGGGCCACGCACGTACAGGGTACCCACCTCGCCCGGGGCCACCGGCTGGCCATCTTCGCCCAGCAGCAACAGTTCGGTACCGGGAATCGCGCGTCCCACCGATGCCGGCTTGACCTCGGCCAGGGCGGGCTCCAGATAGGCGCTGCGGATACACTCGGTCTGGCCATACATTTTGTACAAGCCCGCATGCGGGAACATCCGCCGGATGCCAGGGATAAACTCCACCGGCAGCGCCGCCGCGGCATTGGTAACCAGGCGCACGCTGGGAAAGCGCAGTGGCTGTTTGGCATCCTGCGCCAGCATCATGGCATAAATCGTGGGAACGCCGGCGAAGCTGGTCACGGCTTCGTCGTGCATGCGCTTGAATACCTGGGCCGGATAGGCGAACGAGCGTTCCAGCACCAGGGTTGCCCCGGCGCGCACCGCCGAAAGCCACTGGAACAGGCCATAGCCGAAGTTGAGCGGCAGCGCGGAGAACAGGCGATCATCCCCGGAAATGTCGAGATAGTCGTTGATGCTGTCCAGCACGAACATCAGCGACTGATGGGTGTGCATCACTCCCTTGGGTTCGCCGGTGGTGCCGGACGTGTAGAGCAGCGCAGCCAAATCCAGCGTGATCGCGGACTGGGACGGCGGCGTGATCGGCAGCTCGGCCAGCGCCTCGTCCAGATTTTCCACGCCCGCCGGCAACGCCTCGGCGTCGGGCGCGCACAACACCCGCAGGGTTGGCAACTGTTCCGCCAGCGGACCGAACACTCGCGCCAGATGGGATTCGCCGAGCAATACGCGAGCACCCGCATCGCGCAGGATAAACGCCAGCTTGTCGCGCTTGGTTTGGGCGTTGACGGCGACGAACACGCCCCCGGCCAGCAGCACGCCGAAAATGGACGCGGCGCACCGCCAACCGTTGTCCATGAAAATCACTACGCGATCGCCACGCTGTACGCCGCGCGCGCGCAGGGCATGGGCAAGACGACAAGCGTAATCCGCCACCTCGCGATAGCTCAACCGCGCGCTACCGGCGACCAGCGCCGTGCGCTCCGGATAGCGCGAGACAGTGGCGAGCAGAGTCTCTTGCAGAAGTCGAGAAATGGCGCTCACGATCAGGATTCAGGCGGCAACGGCCATCTCGCGTTTGCGCCCGACGAAAGCGACCAGGTTATTCACGGAATCGAGATTTTCCTGCAGCATTTCGTCGTCGTTCACCTTGATACCGAAGGTTTCTTCGATAAACAGTATGATTTCCAGCACGCCCGTGGAGTCGATGATGCCCGCGGCGAGAAAGGAATCACCATCCTTGAGAGCCGCTTGATTGTCGGTGAACAGGAAGTTTTCCAGAAGGTAATGACGAATAGTTTTTTTGACGTTCATGGCTCGTCCTTAGCAAATCAGCAAGGTGTTTTAATTGTTACCCGGGGTTAGTGGTTTGAGAAAACCGCTCGATGAAATACTCGTGGCACAACTGGGTGGAGAGAATACCGACCAGTGCCATATTGTCTTTGTAGGCAATCACACTGCCTCGACGCGCTTTGTTAAGCAAAAAGTCGACTTTTTTTGGGTCGAAATAGCCATAACGCCGGAGTTTTTCCGCGCTCAGCAGATCGTCCACGTAAGCCGGTGGCCGCGCCGAGAAAAAAGCAGGGATATCCGGCGCACGATACGGTTGCTTGTGCCGCTCGAGAATCTGCCTTGGCACATGAGTGGCCATCGCCCGCTTGAGCAGGAATTTTTCGTTGAGGCCGCGCATTTTCAAACGCGGATGCAGGCGATTGGTGAATTCAATGACCCGATGATCCAAAAAGGGGAAGCGCCCTTCCACGGAATTGGCCATCAGCATCCGGTCACCCTGGGAGCACAACAAGTAGCTGCCCAACAGGGTTTTGGCTTCCAGATATTGCGCGCGGTTGAACGGATGCCAGCGGCCGAAAGCGGGCGGTAACCGCTCGATCAACCGAGTGGCCGCGTCTTCGCGCAGCGTGGCGGCGAGTTCCGGCGAGAAAAAGACCTTGCACTGCGCCGTAGTGAACCAGCGGGTCAGATGACTGAAAGCCGGTTGATCAGGATAGTCCAGGCCGATACCATAAAAATTACGCAAGTAGGCCTTGGCTTGGACGCCGGAGGTTTCCAGATACGGATACAGTGCTTTCAGCAGCAGCGGGCGCCATTCGGATCGAGGGTGACGCGCCCAGAACTGGCGAATCTTGGTTTCCTTGAACAGATCATAGCCACCCAAGGTTTCGTCGGCCCCTTCACCGGTCAGCACCACCTTGTATCCCGAGGCGCGCACCAAGCCGGATAGCCTTCGCATGGGTGTCGGGGCGGTACGCAGAATGGCGGTTTCGGCGTGAAAGACCGTCTCCGGAAAGTCCGTGGCGATGTCGCGGTTATGGCAAAAGACACGGCTGTGTTCCACGCCCAGGTGCTCGACCAATTGTCGCTGGAATGCCGATTCGTCGAGTGACTTTTCCTCGAACCCAAGCGAAAAGGTCTTGAGTGGCGCAGCCGAGTGGTGGCGAATCAGGGCCACCAGGGCCGAGGAATCCAGACCGCCGGAGAGATAGGCGCCGACCGGAACATCCGCGCGCAGGCGGATGCGAGTGGCGTCGGCCAGCAGCTCGTACAACTGCTCGGTCAGCTCGATGGTCGAGCCCGTGAGGTAGTCGCCTTGCTCGGGGAAGCGCCAGTCCCAGTAGACCGATTCGCGTAACTGCCCGTTTTCCAGCACCAGCAGATGACCGGGTGGTACTTCGAGGATGCCTTCAAACAAGGTGTAGGGGCTGCGCGGCGCCCAGAAGGTGAAAATCTGATCCAGCGCTACCGGTGAAATACGGGGCGCTTCCGTCAGCAGGGGCAGCAACGCCTTGATTTCCGAAGCGAATAGCAGCCGCTCGCCTTGGCGGGTGTAGAACAGCGGCAAGATGCCGACCCGATCCCGAATCAGCAGCAGGCGCCGGCGGCTGGCGTCCCACAGCGCGATGGCGAATTGGCCGTTAAGGCGTTGCACGAAATCGTCGCCATACTGCTCGTAGGCATGAACGATGACTTCGGTATCGCTGTGGGTGCTGAAGCGATGGCCCGCTTTCAGCAGGAGTTCGCGCAGTTCGAGGTAGTTGAAAATCTCGCCGTTGAACGAAACCCAGACGGTCTGGTCCTCGTTGGACATCGGCTGAGCACCGCCCGCGAGATCGATGATGCTCAGGCGAGTGTGGCCCAGGCTTACTCGACCGCTGGAATCGAGATGGACACCGCTGCCATCCGGACCGCGATGACGCAAGGCCGGTAACATACGGCGCACATTCGATTCGCTGAGCCGAGCCCGCGCCGAAAGCGCGGCGATACCGACAATTCCACAGCACATACGTTATACCGTGACGAAGGCCGTTTCGGCAGTAACCGCCGGGACAGCGGCCAACCCTCCCAACACGTCTCTAACCGGCATGAACGAGAAACCCCGCAACAACCGGCGCAGCCGCGCCTCGCACCGGCTCAAGTTGGTATAGTGGCGAAACGCAGACAGCCAACCCGCGCGGATGCGGGGCTGCTCCGGATCGATTTCCCAGGGATGCAGGTAAAAGATGAACGGTCGTTTTTCTGATCGATTGATACGAGACAGCGCGAAGCGTGTCAGCCAATACGGATAAATCCGGAAATAGCCGCCACCCGCCACGGGCAAGCGGTAACTGCCGACCGCCAGGGTCGAGGGTGGAAACTCGATGAGAGAACCACCGCTCGGCGTATCGAGCCGGTAGGGCCAGCGAGGGCTGTCAGGAATGCCGTAGCGGTCGTGATGGACCGGGAAGATGCTCGAATCGTAGGTAAACCCAAGCTCGGCCAGGATGTCGAGCGCCCACAGCGAACGCTTGGTAATCGAGTAACTGGCCGCCCGGTAGCCCAACACCGGACATTGCGCCTGGTCCTCCAGGCACGCCTTGGCGCGAGCCGTCTCCTCACGGAAGATCGCCGGGGTTTGCCCATAGACGAGCTGGTGCGAATGACCATGGCACGCCACTTCGTGCCCTCGATCCGCGATGGCTCGCACCAGGCCGGGGCAACGCTCGGCTACCCAGCCCAGTACGAAAAACGTGGCGAGAACATCCTGCTCGGCGAACAGCTCCAACAGCCGGTGCGTATTCCGTTCGACCCGGCGCGGAAAGCGGTCCCAGGTCGCAGGATCGATCTGCCGAGCAAAGGCGGCAACGTGAAAATAATCCTCGACATCGACCGTCAGGGCGTTGCGCATGAGACTCGCGGATTCCGTGGGTTCAACAACCAAATACCCTCAAATCGATCTGCTTCCAAGCACGCTACCGCCCTGCAAAACACCGCAGTGTTTCGCATGGCCTTGATTGCTCTCAACTTTCCCGGGGCTCGCAACCTTCTTGCGAGCCGAATCTTGGCTGACGTGATCACTCTCATGGGATTCACACATCGTGCCAAACGGGAACCACACTCTTCACGATTACCTGTCGCAATGATAAGCGCGCCCAACACGATCAAATCCGACCCTGAGCGACACTTTCGCTGGTTATATCCACCACGGTAGTGCCCATAAGTGAACGTCACCCGGTTCAAATTGAACCGCTCAACCCGCTACTCCACCCCCAGCCCCCCGAACGGCAGATAATCCACCGCATCGCCGGGCACGACGCCGGCACAGTCTTCCGGGAGTTCCACCAGCCCGTCGGCCCAGGACAGCGACGACAGCGCCCCGGAGCTGTTGGTGTGGTAGATGCTGGCCAGCGGTCCTCGCGCGGGATCGAACCGCAGCCGCGCCCGCAGCCATTCGCGCCGGCCCGGCTTGCGGCGGAACTGAAAATCCGCCGTCACCCGCAGCCGCAGCGGCTCGGTGGGCTCCGCGCCCATCAGCTTCAGCAGCAACGGCCGGGCAAACATCAGGCACGCTACCGCCACCGACACGGGATTGCCGGGCAGGCCCAATACTATGCAGTTATCGATCCAGCCGAAGGTCACCGGTTTGCCCGGCTTGACCGCCAGTCGCCAGAACTCGATTTTTCCCAGTTCCGCGATCACGTCCCTGACCAAGTCCGCCGTGCCCACCGACACGCCACCGGAGGTCAGCAACACGTCGTGAGCCGCCGCCGCATCCTTCAACGCCGGGAGTACTACATTCCGATCATCGTGCAGTATGCCTAAATCGGTCACCCTGCAACCCAGCCGCCGCAACAGACCGATCAGAGTGTAACGGTTCGATTCGTAAATCGCACCTGCCGGTAGCTCCACACCCGGTTCGTACAATTCATCGCCGGTCGACGCCACCACCACTCGCGGCTGCCGCACCACCTCCAGCCTGGCGATGCCCTGCCCCGCCGCCAGCGAAACATCCTGCGGGCGCAGCCGCAGGCCGCGCGGCAACAGCATCGAGCCGGCTTGTACGTCCTCGCCGTGCCGGCGGATGTTCTCGCCGGGCTTGAGCCGGGCGGCGACCGTGGGTTCGAGTTCGATCCGGCTTTCGTCCGGGGCGATCCGACACTGCTCCTGCATCACCACCGCGTCCGGGCCAGCCGGGATTATGCCGCCGGTGGTGATCCGCACCGCCGCGCCGCGCGGGACCGTGCCCGGATACGGATGGCCCGCCAGAGCTCGGCCGACCACCGGCAACCGGGTCGGCTGATCCGGCTTCAGGTCGGCCAGATACAGCGCAAAACCATCCATCGCCGAATTGTCGCGCGGCGGCACGTCGAGCCGGGCCGGCAGCTCGGCGGCCAGCACCCGGCCATAGGCGTCGAGCAACGGGACATCCTCGGTTTCACGAATCGGCTGGATGGAACGCAGAGCGGCGGCGCTCGCTTCGGCCAGCGTCAGCAGCCGGTCGCCGGAGCAGCAATCGGACATGGTCAACCTCGTTTCAGGGTGTGGATTCGGTATCGCGGATGAACCGGATGATGAAGTCGGCGACAGGGTCTGGATCGGCCAGCGGCAGTATCGGCAGACCGGGCCGGCCGTAGTGGGCGGGATCGAGCGGCGGCTGGCTGGCGACGGCGATGACGGTGGGGTCGGTCGGGAAACGCGGCGGCTGGTCCCCGGCGGCGGGCCGCCAGATTTCCAGTTTGGGATAAGCGCCGGTTTTCCAGCCTTCCACCAGCACCAAATCCACTGGCTGCAAGTGCTTCAGCAACTCGGCCAGACCCGGTTCCGGCGCCGCGCGCAGCTCGTGCAGCAGCACCCAGCGGCGGCCGGTCACCAACATCACCTCGTACGCCCCGGCCTCGCGATGACGCCACGTATCCTTGCCGGGCGTATCCAGATCGACATCGTGGTGGGCGTGCTTGAGCGTGGAAACGGTCAGCCCGCGCGCCCGCAAGCGGGGAATCAGGGCGACGATCAGGGTGGTCTTGCCACAACCGCTCCAGCCGCTGATGCCGAGCACCTTCATCGCCGCTACCGCACCAGCGGCGAATCGGCGCCCATCAGATCAATACCACCAATGTCGGCGCGGCCGATCAGCAGCGAGAGATACTGACTGATAGCGCGTCGTTGCACATTTTCGCGCAGATAGCCGGCGATGCGGTCGCGCACCATCCCGTACTCCAAGGGCCGGCCCTCGATCTTCCGGCGCAGATGGATGACGTGAAACCCGAAGCGGCTTTCCACCGGTTGGCTGGACGTTTCGCCCTCCCGCATCCCGGCCAGCGCCCGCTCGAACTCCGGCACGGTCTGGCCGGGACCAATCTGGCCCAGATTACCGCCGGTTTGCCTGGAGGGACAATCCGACAGAGCGGCGGCGACTTCGGCGAAATCGCCACCCTCCCGCAACTGGGCGATGGCATTCTCGGCGCGGGCGCGAGCGACGGCGCGAACTCCGGCATCGTCCGGCGGCGCGGCGCACAGGATATGCGACGCCTCGAACAGATCGCCGCCGCGAAACCGCTGGCGGTTGGCCTGGAAAAATCGTCGACAGTTCTCCTCGTCCGGCTCCGGGGTCTTGACCTCGCGCTCGATCAGCGCCGCGATGCGCGCATCCTCGTCAATGCCGGCAATCCCGAGTCGGGCCGCTTCCTGCAACAGCAGTTCCTTGGCGACCAGCGCCAGTTTCGCCGAATATTCGGCGGCCTCCCGCGACGGCGCTGGATGGTGCTGCATCTCAGCGTAAATCGCGGCGTCGGTGATTTCGACGCCGTTGACGGTGATGGGCATGAAAAATCTCCGTGGACACAAAAGTAAAAGGCACAAGGCCGAAGGGACCAGGTAAAAGATGGAAAGCATCTTGTACCTTGGTCTTCGACCTTGTACCCGCCAATCCTCCTGCTCGCAGGGAAGGATTCGACCGGATCAGCGCTGCCGCACCACCTGATAGGATCGGAACGGATACGTGACCGGCGCGCTCCAGATATGCACCAGCCGGCTGAACGGGAACACCAGGAAGATCGTCAGGCCGAGGAACAGGTGCAGCCTGAACAGGAGGCCGACCTCGCCCAAAGCGGCCACCGCCTCCGTCGGATCGAAAGTGACGATGTTCCGCGCCCAAGCCATCAGATTCAGCATGTTGTGGCCATCCAGGTGCATCAGCGACACCGGGATGGTCAACAGGCCCAGGATCAACTGCGCGTACAGCAGCAGCAGGATGAAGATGTCCATCCGGGTGCTGGTGGCTCGCACGCGCGGATCGGTCAGCCGCCGCTGCACCAGCATGGTCAGGCCGGCGAAGCACATCAACCCGGCGACGCTGCCGGCGACGATGGCCAGCACCTGCTTGGCGCCGGCGGACACGCCCAGGGCATGGAAAATCTCCGGCGGGGTCAGCAAGCCGACGAAGTGGCCGAGGAACAACAGCAGGATACCGACATGGAACAGATTGCTGGCCAGTCGCATGTTCCGGTTGTTGAGAATCTGGCTGGAATGCGCCTTCCAGGTGAACTGGTCGCGGTCGAAGCGCGCCAGGCTGCCGAGCAGGAACACCGCGCCGGCCAGATAGGGATAGACGCCAAACAACAGGGTATCCAGGTAACTCATGATCTTTGCCTCAATGTGTTAAAACCACCCTCACCCCCAACCCCTCTCCCGGAGGGCGAGGGGAGTTTTTCATAGGGAACGGGCAGACTGTGGGGTCGAACCGGGCCGTGGCATCCACTGCACCGGCTGTGCCGCGCCCGGCGTCGGGCGGTTGCCGCCACAGCCTTCCTGGTTCGCCAAAAAAGTCACCGCTTCCTCTTCCCAAATCTGGTCCATATTCACCACGGTCTGATCCGGTCCCTCGGCGGCGGCCTGCCGGCGGATGTCCTCGATATCGGCGGGTTCGCCAACCAGGGCGGCGATAGCGTCGAACACCGCGCTGTAGTCGCTGCCACGCTCGGCCAGCCGTGCCCCCAGCAGCGACAGTACGTGCATGGTCTCGGCCAGCATATCCAGCGCTTCGCCCGCTGGCCGCTGCGCCAGGTATTCCAGGAACAACGGGATGTAGTCGGGCAACTCGCGGGCATTCAGCTCGAAGCCGTGCCGGCGATACACTTCCAGCAGGTTGACCATGGCCTGGCCACGATCCCGCGACTGGCCGTGGATGTGCTCGAACAGATGCAGCGACAGCGCGCGCCCTCGGTCGAACGACGCCACGTACCGCTCCTGCAATTCCATCAGGTCGGTGCGTTCCAGCTGGTTCATGAACATTCGCAGCGCTCGCCGCTCGCGCTCCGGCAGCAGATTTTCCCGGTCGAGCACTTCCGCCATCTCGCCCAGTGCGGCCTGCCATTCCGGCTGCGGATAGCACAGCAGGGCGGATAGGACTTTCAGGGTTTTCATCGTTTCACCTTGGTCAATGCACCCTCATCCCTACCCCTCTCCCAAAGGGAGAGGGGAACTCGTCTACGGTTCAGGCTTTGGTCGGCGGCTCCACTCGAATCGGAATCGCCCGGCGGGTGGTCACTTTCTTGCCGCCGAACAGGTTGGTCTTGTCGGTGCCCGGCGAGCAGCCGTTGCCGAAGCTGAAGCCACAGCCGCCGCGTTCACCGAAGGCGTCGTAGGTGGCGCTGGCGTATTCGCGGTGCGAGGTCGGGATGACGAAGCGATCCTCGTAATTGGCGATGGCGAGATAGCGGTACATCGACTCCACCTGGTCGATGCGCAGGTTGACCGCCTTCAATACGTCCTCCTTCACCTCGCCGTCCACCACCTTGGCGCGCATGTAAGCCCGCATCGCCAGCATCCGCTCCAGCGCCAGCCTGACCGGTTTCTCGTCGCCAGCGGTCAGCAGGTTGGCCAGGTACTTCAACGGAATCCGCAGCGAGCCGACATCGGGGATGATGCCGTTCATGCCGATCTGGCCGGCCTCGGCCCGGGCCTGGATCGGCGACAGCGCCGGCACGTACCAGACCATCGGCAGCGTGCGGTATTCGGGATGCAGCGGGAAGGCGATTTTCCAGTCGATCGCCATCTTGTAGACGGGCGAATCCTGGGCAGCCTGCAACCACGCGTCGGGCACGCCGGCCTTGCGGGCTTCGGCCTGCACCGTCGGATTGTAGGGATCGAGGAAGATGTCGAGCTGGGCCTGATAAAGGCTCTTCTCGTCGGCGACGCTGGCGGCCTTTTCGATCTGGTCGGCGTCGTACAGCAGTACGCCGAGATAGCGGATGCGGCCCACGCAGGTTTCCGAACACACGGTCGGCTGGCCGACTTCGATGCGTGGGTAGCAGAAGATACACTTCTCGGACTTGCCGGTATTCCAGTTGTAGTAAATCTTCTTGTACGGACAGCCCGAGACGCACATCCGCCAGCCCCGGCACTTGTCCTGGTCGATCAGGACGATGCCGTCCTCCTCGCGCTTGTAGATCGCGCCGCTGGGGCACGAAGCGACGCAGGCCGGATTCAGGCAGTGCTCGCACAGGCGCGGCAGGTACATCATGAAAGTGTTTTCGAATTCGCCGTAAATCTCCTTCTGCACGCCCTCGAAGTTGTAATCCTTCGAGCGTTTGGCGAACTCGGTGCCGAGGATTTCCTCCCAGTTCGGCCCCCAGTGGATTTTCTCCATCCGCTCGCCGCTGATGGCGGAACGGGGCCGGGCGACCGGCATGGCTTTCGACTCCGGCGCATTGTGCAGATGCGCGTAGTCGTAATCCCACGGTTCGTAGTAGTCGTCGATGGCCGGCAGGTCGGGATTGGCGAAGATGTTGGCCAGAATCCGCCACTTGCCGCCCTGTTTCGGCTCGATCCTGCCGTCCTTGCGGCGTTTCCAGCCGCCGTTCCAGCGGTCCTGATTCTCCCAGTCCTTGGGATAGCCGATGCCGGGCTTGGTCTCGACGTTGTTGAACCAGGCGTATTCCATCCCGTCTCGCGAGGTCCAGACGTTCTTGCAGGTCACCGAACAGGTGTGGCAGCCGATGCACTTGTCCAGGTTCAGGACCATGGCGATTTGCGCGCGTACTTTCATGATGAGCACTCCTTAAACCGTGGCCTTGGCGTCGTGAGAAATCCCCCCCGACCCCCCTTTTTCAAAGGGGGGTGGCGAAGCCGGGGGGATTTCGTCGTCCATCCAGTCGATCTTGGCCATCTTGCGGACGATGATGAATTCGTCGCGGTTGGCGCCGACGGTGCCGTAGTAGTTGAAGCCGTAGCTCTGCTGGGCGTAACCGCCGATCATGTGGGTCGGCTTGAGCACGGTTCGGGTCACCGAGTTGTGAATGCCGCCGCGCGTGCCGGTGATCTCGGAGCCGGGTGTGTTCACGATCTTCTCCTGGGCGTGATACATCAGCGACATGCCCTCGGGGACGCGTTGACTGACCACCGCCCGCGCCGCGATGGCGCCGTTGATGTTGTAAGCCTCGATCCAGTCGTTGTCCTCGATGCCGACCTTTCTGGCGTCCACCTCGGAAATCCAGATGATCGGACCGCCGCGCGACAGGGTGAGCATGATCAGGTTGTCGGTGTAGGTGCTGTGGATGCCCCACTTCTGGTGCGGGGTGATGAAGTTCAACACGACTTCCTTGTTGCCGTTCGGCCTCTGACCGATGATCGGCTCGACGGTCTTCATGTTCACCGGCGGCCGGTAGGTACACATCGCCTCGCCGAAGCCCAGCATCCAGGCGTGATCCTGATAGAACTGCTGGCGGCCGGTCACGGTGCGCCAGGGAATCAGTTCGTGGACGTTGGTGTAGCCGGCGTTGTAACTGACCTTCTCGTCCTCCAGACCCGACCAAGTCGGCGAAGAGATGATCTTGCGCGGCTGGGCGACGATGTCGCGGAAGCGGATCTTTTCGTGCTCCTTCGGCCGGGCGAGATGGGTGTGGTCGCGGCCGGTGATCTTGCCCAGCGCCGCCCAGGACTTCACGGCCACGTGGCCGTTGGTTTCCGGGGCCAGCATCAGCACCACTTCGGCGGCGTCGATGTCGGTCTCGATGCGTGGCCGGCCCTTCGAGACACCTTCCTCCAACACGGTGTAATTCAGCGTCGCCAGTGCCTCGACCTCGTGCTCGGTGTTCCAACTGATGCCCTTGCCGCCGTTGCCCAGTTTGTCCATCAGCGGGCCGAGCGAGGTGAACTTCTTGTAGGTGTTCGGATAGTCGCGCTCGACCACGATCAGGCTGGGCGCGGTCTTGCCGGGAATCAGCTCGCATTCGCCCTTCTTCCAGTCCTTCACGTCGAGCGGTTGCGCCAGTTCGGACGGAGTGTCGTGCAGAGTGGGCAGGGCGACGATGTCCTTCTCCACGCCGAGATGGCCCGGACAGGTCTCCGAGAACGCCTTGGCGATGCCCTTGAAGATATCCCAGTCGGTGCGCGACTCCCAGGCCGGGTCCACCGCGGCCGTCAGGGGATGGATGAACGGGTGCATGTCGCTGGTGTTGAGGTCATTCTTCTCGTACCAGGTCGCGGTCGGCAGCACGATGTCCGAATACAGGCAGGTCGTGGACATGCGAAAGTCCAGTGTCACCAGCAGGTCGAGCTTACCCTGCGCGGCGTCGCGCCACTTCACCTCCAGCGGTTTCTCGCCGCCTTCCTCGCCCAGGTCCTTGCCCTGCACGCCGTGAGTCGTGCCCAGGAGGTACTTGAGGAAGTATTCGTGGCCCTTGCCGGAGGAGCCGAGCAGGTTGGAACGCCACACGAACAGATTGCGGGGGAAGTTGGCCGGGTTGTCCGGGTCCTCGAAGGCGAAATTGACCTTGCCGGCCTTGAGGTTCTCGGCCAGATACGCGGCCGGCGCCTGACCGGCGGCTTCGGCGGTCTTGACGAGGTCCAGCGGATTGGCGTCGAAATGCGGCGCGGTCGGCAGCCAGCCCATGCGGGCGGAACGCACGTTGTAGTCGATCTGCGTGCCCCGCCATTGTCGCGGATCGGCCAGCGGCGAGAGAATTTCGGTCATCGTGACCTTCTCGTGCCGCCACTGGCTGCTGTGGATGTACCAGAACGAGGTGGAGTTCATGTGCCGGGGCGGACGATGCCAGTCCAGCGCGAACGCCAGCGCGGTCCAACCCGTCTGTGGGCGCAGCTTCTCCTGGCCGACGTAGTGCGACCAGCCGCCGCCGCTCTGGCCGACGCAGCCGCACATCATCAGCATGTTGATGACGCCCCGGTAGTTCATGTCCATGTGATACCAGTGGTTCATCGCCGCGCCGATGATGACCATCGACTTGCCGTGGGTCTTGTCGGCGTTCTCGGCGAACTGGCGGGCGACGGTGATGATGTGGTCGCGCGGCACGCCGGTAATTTTCTCCTGCCAGGCCGGGGTGTAGGGCACGTCGTCGTCGTAAGTCCTGGCGACGTTGCCGCCGCCGAGGCCCCGGTCGAGACCGTACTGGGCCAGCGTCAGATCGTACACCGTGGCGACCAGCGCCTCGGAACCGTTGGCCAGCCTGACCTTCTTGGCCGGCACGTTGCGCACCTGAATCGGGTCATGGCTGGTGCAGGCGAAGTGCGGGTGTTGGGTCGAACCGAAGTAGGGAAAGGCGACCGGAACCACCTCGTCCCTGATTTCGTTCACCGACAGCCGCAACTGGGTTTCGGCGCCGGTCAGGGATTCCTTCGGCTCCAGATTCCACTTGCCGACCATGCCGTCCTTCTCGCCCCAGCGGAAACCGATGGAGCCGTTGGGCACGATCAGCTTACCGCTCTTCTCGTCGAAGGCCAGCGTCTTCCATTCAGGGTTGTTGGCCTGGCCAGCGCCGTCGCTCAGGTCGGAGGCGCGCAGGAAGCGGCCGTTGACGTAGCTGCCATCTTCTCGTTTATCCAGCAGCACCAGGACGGGGAAATCGGTCTTGGTGCGGACGTAGTCGGTGAAGTATTCCGACTTCCCGTCCAGGTAAAATTCGCGCAGGATGACGTGGCCCATCGCCATGGCGACAGCGGCGTCGGTGCCCTGCTTGGGATGCAGCCAGAGGTCGGCGAACTTGGAGGCTTCCGAGTAATCCGGGCAGACCACCACGGTCTTGGTTCCCTTGTAGCGCACCTCGGTCATGAAGTGGGCGTCGGGGGTGCGGGTCTGCGGGACGTTGGAACCCCACATCATCAGGAAGGTGGAGTTGTACCAGTCGGCGGATTCCGGCACATCGGTCTGTTCGCCCCAGATCATCGGGCTGGCCGGCGGCAGATCGCAATACCAGTCGTAGAACGAACCGCAGGCGCCGCCGATCAATGACAGGTAACGGGAACCGGCCGCGTAGGAAATCATCGACATGGCCGGGATGGGCGAGAAACCATAGATGCGATCCGGGCCGTATCGTTTGGTAGTATAGACGTTGGCGGCGGCGATGAGCTGGTTGACCTCGTCCCAGGTCGAGCGGACGAAGCCGCCCAGACCGCGCTTGGTCTTGTACTCGGCGGCCTTGGCCGGGTCTTCGACGATGGCGGCCCAGGCGTCCACCGGATCTTTCTTGATCGCCAGCGCCTCGCGCCAGAGTTTGAGCAGCCGCCCGCGCACCATCGGGTATTTCACCCGGTTGGCGCTGTACAGATACCAGCTATAGGATGCGCCGCGCTGACAGCCGCGCGGTTCGTGATTGGGCAGATCGTCGCGGGTGCGCGGATAGTCGGTCTGCTGGGTTTCCCACGTCACCAAGCCGTTCTTGACGTAGATTTTCCAGCTACAGGAGCCGGTGCAGTTCACGCCGTGGGTGGAGCGCACGATCTTGTCGTGCTGCCAGCGGGCGCGGTAGGCGTCTTCCCAGCCGCGATCCTCGTTGGTGACGATGCCGTGCTCGCCGGAGAAGGTGTCGGTGACTTTCTTGAAGAAATTCAGCCGGTCCAGGAAGTGACTCATGATGATTGACCTCGTCTCAAGGATTCCCTCGCCTCCCTGGGGGAGCGGGTTGAGGTAAGGGGATAACGCGCGCCCTCACCCCCACCCCTCTCCCACGGGGAGAGGGGGAGAAAAATCAGCACGGTTTCTCCGCCCCTTTGCGGGCGTAGCACCACCAGTTGATGGCAATGTTGAACAGGTAAAACACCGCCGCGCCGTAGAAGAAGGCGTTGGGCGAACCGGTCGCAGCGAACGACCAGCCGATCAGCATCCCGAAGATGAAGGGGCCAAAGGAAGCCATCGCCGCCGTCCAGCCGATGATCCCTCCCGCCTGGCGCGGCTCGAAGATCATCGGCATCTGCTTGAAGGTGCTGGCGTTGCCGACGCCGCTGAAGAAGAACACGCCCAGCATCAGCCCGACGAACATCGGGAACTGCTCCATCGAAGTGGGCTGGGTGTAGAAGGTTACGCCGATGGCGCAGGCCAGCAGGCCGATACCGGACCAGTGCGTGACGATGGCGCCGCCCAGTTTGTCGGAGATCGGGCCGGCGATCACCCGGGCGGCGGCGCCGACCAGCGGACCGAGAAAGGCGTAGGCCAGCGGATCGGGACCGCCCGGCAGCCCGGTGTAAATCTGCTTGATCATCAGTGGGAAGGTGGCGGCGAAGCCGGAGAACGAGCCGAAGGTCATGATGTACAGCGAGGTCATCCAAAAGCCGTGTGTGTTGCTGGGATGGAAGACGTCGAGCTGCTCTCGGAAATTGGCCCGCACCGGCACCGACTTCAGCATCGCCCAGGCGGCGATGGCAAACACCACAATGAACGGCACGTAAATCAACGCCGCGTTTTGCAGCCACATTGGCCTGGGGGCGGCGCCCGGCACGGTGGGCACGAAAGTCTGGGACGCGCCGGCCAGCGTGCCGAACAGGGCGAAACCGATGATCCACGGTGTGACGAACTGCACCACGCTGACCCCGAAATTGCCGATGCCGGCCTGAATCGCCAGCGCCGTGCCTTGCAGCCTTTTCGGGAAGAACAGGCTGGTCGAGGGCATGAACGAAGAGAAATTACCCCCACCCAGGCCGGCCAGGAAAGCCAGCAGAAGGAGTACCCAATATGGAGTATTGGGATCCTGGATTGCGTAGAACCAGCCCAGCGCAGGAATCAGCAGGGACAGGGTCGAGAAGGTGACCACATGGCGGGTGCCGTACAGCGGAATCAGGAAGGTGTGAATGGCGCGCAGGATGCCGGCGGCCAATCCCGGCATGGCGGCGAGCCAGAACAATTGCGTCGGTGTCAGCTTGAAGCCGATGTTGGGCAGGCGCACCACCAAGGCGCTGACCACGAACCAGACGATGAAGGCCATCATCAGGTTCAGGGTGGTGATGGTCAGGGTGCGCCAGGCCAGTTTCTTGCCGGTGCTTTCCCAGAACACCGGGTCTTCCGGCGTCCAGGTACTCAACCAGGTGCGAGGGTTGTGTTCGGTCATATCGTTTTCGTGCTCCAGTCGCGGAAAGGGAAGTTTTTGGATTCGGCAAATCCCCCCGGCTTCGCCACCCCCCTTTTTCAAAGGGGGGTCGGGGGGGATTTCTCAACACGGTACCTCGGCCTCCTTGCGGAAATACCACTGCCAGGTTATCCACACGCAGCTCAGATAGAATAGGCTGAAGAAGATCAACGCACTCTGGAACCCGCCGGTCAGATTGACGGACGTGCCGTAGGCGATGGGGATAAAGAACCCGCCGAAGGCCGCGACCGCCGAACTGAAGCCCAGCGTCGCGGCGGCTTCGGTGATTCCGGTGCGTCGCGCCTGCTCCAGCGCTGCCTCACCCTGGCCGGCGGCCTCCCGCTCGCGCAAGGTACGGAAAATGATCGGGATCATCCGGAAAGTAGAGCCGTTGCCGATGCCGGCGGCGAGGAACAGAATCAGGAACATCGCCACGAAACCGATCATGTTGCCACCTCCGTCCGCACCTGGCAGGAACGCCGCGGCGGCCAGGGGCGCTACCGCCATGATCAGAAAGATTCCGAAGGTGATAACCGCTCCCCCCAAGCGGTCGGCCAGCCAGCCGCCGATGGGTCGCACCAGCGCCGCCAGCAGCGGGCCGATGAAGGCGAACTGGAACGCGTCCACCGTCGGGAACTGGGTGTTGACCAGCATCGGGAACGCAGCCGCCAGGCCGATGAACGAGCCGAAGGTGCCGGTATACAGCCAGCTCATCAGCCACTGATGCTTGTGCTTCATGATCGCCACCTGTTCGGCGAAGCCGGCCTTGACGCTGGCGATGTTGTCCATGCCGAAGTAAGCGGCGACCGCGGCGGCGGCGATGAACGGCACCCAGATGAAACCGGCGTTCTGCAACCAGATTTGGGTGGTCGCGCCGGTTTCATCGCTCAGGGTCTGGGCTTCGCCGCCCAGAATCAGCAACGCCCCTCCATAAATCGCGATGGGAGTAATCAACTGCGCCAGCCCGACGCCCAGATTGCCAACGCCGGCATTCAGGCCCAAGGCGGTACCTTGCAGCCGCTGCGGATAGAAGAAGCTGATATTGGCCATGCTAGAGGAGAAATTACCCGCGCCCAAACCGCACAGCAGGGCGATCGCTACGAACACCGCATAATTGGTGTTGGGGTCCTGCACCGCCACGCCGATCCACAGGGTCGGCAGCAGCAGCAGGGCGGTGCTGAACACGGTCCAGTTACGCCCGCCGAAGATCGGCACCACGAAGGAATACAGCACCCGGAAGAACACGCCGGACAGGCCCGGCAGCGCGGCCAGCCAGAACAACTGGTTCGGGGTGAACTGGAACCCGACCCGGGGCAGCTTGACCACGATCACGCTCCACACCATCCAGACGGCGAAAGCCAGCAACAGGGCGGGCATGGACAGCCACAGATTGCGGTTGGCGATGCGCCGGCCGGTCTGTTGCCAGAAGGTTTCGTCGTCCGGCCGCCAGTCCACCAGCAGATGCCGGCGGCGATAGGCCGGCTCGATGAGTTCGGCGCCCGCCAGTTCGGCGCGGACGTCGGCGTGGCGGTCCAGAATCTCCTCGCGCTCGTTCTTCTCGGCCACCCAGGTCCAGATCATGGTAACCACCACCAGCAGGAACATCAGCATGAAGCAACTGCTGCGCACGCCGACGGCATCGGCGGCGACGCCGAACATGATCGGCAGGACGAAACCGCCCAAGCCGCCGATCAGGCCGACGATGCCGCCGACCACGCCCATCTGGGTCGGATAGTGATCGGCCAGGCTGCGATAGACACTCGCCTTGCCAAAGCCCTGCGCGATGCCGATGATAAAGATCAGGATCGTGAACAGCGTGACGCCGATCCCGATCTCGAGCGCGACATCGCCCTTGATGCCATGAATGGTCAGGGTGGTGGGTGGATAGCTGAGCAGGAACAGACAAATCAGGCTGATCCACAGCACCCACCAGGTCACAGTGTTGCCGCCCCACTTGTCCGAGGCCCAGCCGCCCAGGGCGCGGATCGCGCCGGAAGGGAGGTCGAAGAGGATGGTCAGGAACGCGGCGGTGGCCAGCGGCAGGCCGTATTCGCCGACGTAGTACTTGGGCAGCCACAGCGCCAGCGCCACGAACGCGCCGAACACGAAGGCGTAGGCCAGGCCAAAGCGCCACACTCGCGGATCGATCAAGGGCAACAACTGCTGGCCCAGGGTCGGGCGGGCGCGGTTCTGATCGGCCCCTTTCTCGTGCAGCGGGTCGGTATAGGTGAAGAACCAGAACAGCACGGCCATCGCCACCATGGCGACGGCGTAAACCTTGGGCACCATCTGCCAGGCGCCGGCGGAAGCGATGATCAGCGGGGCGATGAACTTGGTCAGCGACGACCCGGCGTTGCCAGCGCCGAAAATGCCCATCGCCGTGCCTTGCCGTTCCTTGCTGAACCAGGCCGAGGTGTAGGCGATGCCGACCGCGAACGAACCACCGGCCAGCCCGACGAACAAGCCCAGGACCAGGTAGTGCCAGTACTCGGTGGCGTAGGAAACGAGCCAGGTCGGAATCGACACCAGGAGCATCTGGATGAAGAACACGATCCGCCCACCGTAGCGGTCGGTCAGGAGGCCCAGCGGCAGGCGCACCAGCGAGCCGGTCAGGATCGGGGTGGCCACCAGCAGGCCGAATTCGGTTTCGTTGAGATTCAGTTCAGCCTTGATCTTGATCCCAATGACGGAAAACATGACCCACACGGCGAAATTCACCGCGAAGGCCATGGTGTTCATCGTCAGCACGGAAATTTGTTTTTGTTGGAGCGTAGCCATTGCGGACCTCGCGAAAATGCTGCGCTTGCAATATTACGCGCGTCGGGGATAAATACCTTGACAGCAATCAAGGTATTTTCCGGTTTCAGGCGCTTGCGCTGGAAGAGACATATCTCTTTGGTGGTATTTTATTTTCTTCAATCAAGCAATTGTATTGGCTGGATTTTCATGAGATCGACCGCGGACGGGCGGCATAGCCGACAATGTGGGATGACTCCGTGGAGGTATCCCGGAATACCCAGGGAGCATCTGTTCAGTCCTCTCTTCACGAAAGGAGGGTGGTGAACGCTTACGCGGGGGAATCTCTTCAACCTTCCTTGGAAGCTGGATGAGTGGATTATGAATCGCCGCCGATTCCTCCAGTCGCTGACCACCGCTGCCGCCGCGGCTGGCGGCGTCCATGCCTGGCGGCGGCTGAATCCATCTAAAATCCCGCCCCTGCCGGCGGGTGAAATCTTCGGCGCGTCCGACGCCCTCGGCCATCGGCTGCGCGGCATGGAATTCCCGGAGCCCGTCGAGACGCTGAAAACCTCGGTGGTCATCGTCGGCGGCGGCATCGCCGGGCTGTCCGCCGGCTGGAAATTCGTCAAGGCCGGTTTCACCGATTTCCTGATCCTGGAGCTGGAACCGGACGTCGGCGGCAACGCTCGCAGCAGCCAGAACGCCATCACCGCGTATCCGTGGGGGGCGCATTACCTGCCCTTCCCCACCCAGGAATCCCGCGCCGTGCGCGAACTGCTGGCCGATTTCGGCGTGCTGCGCGGCGATCCTTACGTGGTGAAGCCAGTTTACGACGAGCGTTACATCAATTTCGCTCCGCGGGAACGGTTGTACGCGCACGGCGTCTGGCACGATGGACTATGGCCGCAAGTCGGCGTCCGGCAACGGGATTTCGATCAGTACCGCCGCTTTCAGGATTTGATGGACACTTATCAAGGCCGGCGTGGAACGGATGGTCGCAAAGCCTTCGCCATCCCCCTGGATTTCAGCGCCCGCGATCCCGACCTGCTGGCGCTGGATCGACTATCCATGCGCGATTTTCTGTTGCGACACGGGCTGGATTCCGAACCGCTGCACTGGTATGTCAACTACGCTTGCCGCGACGATTATGGCTGCCGGTACGACGAAACCTCGGCGTGGATGGGGATTCACTACTTCGCCAGCCGCGACGCCCTGGCTCGCGACGCCGATGAAGACGACGTATTGACCTGGCCGGAGGGCAACGGCTGGCTGGTCAAGCGGTTGCGGGAACGGTTGGAACTCCACCTTGTCACCGACACCCTCGTCTGGCGACTCTCGGAACTGGATCGGGCGATGCTGGTGGACGCCTGGCAGCCACGGGAAAACCGCTCGACGCGGCGACTGGCCCAAGCGGTGATCTGGGCCGCGCCGGTGTTTCAAGTGCCCAAGGTGTTCCGGGAATTGCCGTCCACTCTGGCGGCGGCCATCGGCGAGTTTCAATACGCGCCCTGGCTGGTCGCCAATCTCAGCCTGCACGGCTTTCCCGAGGAGCGCCGGGGCGCGCCGCTGGCCTGGGACAACGTGCTGTACGACAGCGACGCGCTGGGCTACGTGGTCGCCACCCACCAACACCTGACGGCACACCGGGACCAGACGGTCTTCACCTGGTATCAGGCGCTCTGCGACGGTCCGCCGGACCGGGAGCGGCAACGCCTGCTGGCAACGCCGTGGGCGGCATGGGCGGAGCGGATTCTGCGCGATCTCTCCAAACCGCATCCCGATATCCGCCAACTCGTCACCCGCCTGGATCTCGTGCGCTGGGGCCACGCCATGACCCGGCCCCGGCCCGGCTTCGTCTGGGGCGAGGCGCGCCAGCGATTGCTAAACGTCCGGGACCGGGTCTGGTTCGCCCATTCCGACCTGAGCGGCTATTCCATCTTCGAGGAAGCCAATTATCGCGGGATACTGGCGGCGGAACGGGTGCTGGCGGCGCTGGGCATCGGTTTTTCGTCTTCGATCCAGCCATAGGCTACAGTTTGGTGAACGCCCATCCCGACCGCCAGAAACACCCCACACCCGGTCTCGTCCATCCAGGAGCCGCTCCATGATTCATCCCGTCGATCCCGACCACACGATCACCGTCCAGATTTCCGAGGACTCCGAACTGGAACTGCGGCTGCAGCGCATCATGGTGCCACCCGGCCAGAAAATCGATCTGAGCCAGGATTACGATCCCGGCTTCACCGCCGATTTCAAGAACAAGAAGGCCGCCCAAAAGAAGCTGGAGCAAAACATCGCCGAACTGGCCGAGTATCAGGACATCCTTTACGCTCAGGACACCTACGCGCTGCTGATCATCTTTCAGGCCATGGACGCCGCCGGCAAGGACGGAGCCATCAAGCACGTCATGTCCGGCGTCAACCCGCAGGGTTGTCAGGTGTTCAGCTTCAAGGCGCCCTCCGCCGAGGAACTGGATCACGATTACCTGTGGCGGTCCATGAAACGTTTGCCGGAGCGGGGCCGGATCGGCATTTTCAACCGCTCCTACTACGAGGAAGTGCTGGTGGTGCGGGTCCACCCCGAATTGCTGGATCATCAGAAAATTCCGCTGCCGGCCCGCGAGAGCATCTGGCAACGTCGCTACGAACAGATCAACGCCTTCGAGAAGTACCTGTTCGAGAACGGCGTCATCGTGCTGAAGTTCTTTCTCAACATCTCCAGGGAAGAACAGAAAAAGCGGTTCCTGGAGCGCATCGACCGGCCCGAGAAAAACTGGAAGTTTTGCACCGCCGACGTCAAGGAACGGGGATTCTGGGACGATTATCAAAAGGCATACGAAGACTGCCTCAATCACACCAGCACCCAATGGGCGCCGTGGTTCGTCATTCCCGCCGACGCCAAATGGTTCACCCGGCTGACCGTTTCGGAAATCATCGTCCGCACTCTGAAGCAGTTGAATTTGCGCTATCCCGAGGTCAGCGAGCAACGGCGCCAGGAGTTGCAGGAGATCCGCAAGCTGCTGGAGGCGGAAGGCTGATCTCTCCGCCAACCGCCGGAACGTGGGATTGAATCAGGCTCCGGGCCAGTTCGTACTGGCTTTCGTCGTCGCGGTTGAGAAAGCGCACCAGGACGTTGGTATCGATGCCGATCACTGCCAGGGCGACATCTGGTCGATGGGAATCGGCGGTTGGCCTTCCCGCTGGAGACAACCACCCAGACTGGCGAGACCGCGGTTCTTGACCCGCAGGATGACCGCGCCGTCCGGCAGCAGGGTGAAGGTCAGCCGATCACCGGCTCTCAGGCTAAGCTGGTCCCGAATCTCCTTGGGAATCGTGGTCTGGCCCTTGCTGATCAACGTGGTTTCGGACATCGCTCTCTTCTTTATTCTTACATTTTAAGGAAAAAGCAGGTTGGCAAGCAGTCCTACCTCAGCGAAGTTCCAGGTGCGGTGAACGGTCCAAACAACGCCCCGTCGGCGGAAGAACTCGCCAAAGGCTGTCATCGCCTGCTCCTGCACAATCAGGATCGGCTGTTCCTGTTCCGCCCGTTCGAGGGCGCGCCCGCCGCCGACCTCCCCTCGGTGATTCTGCCCTGGAGCGAAATCGCCTCGATTCGCATCCTGCCCGACCATACCAGTTG